>NZ_JBVIIT010000011.1:0-82857 GCF_055569615.1 Streptomyces sp. NPDC031379
GGCGCCCGGCTGCGCGAGCGTCTGGCGCCCTCGCTGCCCGGGGCGACCTGGTACGAGGTGGGCGGCGGCACGCTGGACGACGCGGTCCGGCTGGCGGACCGGATGAAGTCCGGGCGCTACGACGCGGTCGTGGGCCTCGGCGGCGGCAAGATCATCGACTGCGCGAAGTACTCGGCGGCACGCATCGGCCTGCCCATGGTCGCCGTCGCCACCAACCTCTCCCACGACGGCATCTGCTCGCCCGTCTCCATCCTGGACAACGACGCGGGTCGCGGCTCCTACGGGGTGCCGACGCCCATCGCCCTCGTCATCGACCTGGACGTGATCCGCGAGGCGCCGATGCGTTTCGTGCGCGCGGGCATCGGCGACGCCCTGTCCAACATCTCCGCGGTCGCGGACTGGGAGCTGGCGAACCGGGTCAACGGAGAGCAGATCGACGGCCTCGCCGCCGCGATGGCGCGCCAGGCCGGCGAGGCCGTGCTCCGGCACCCCGGCGGATGCGGCGACGACGGGTTCCTCACCGTGCTGTCCGAGGGGCTCGTGCTGTCCGGCATCGCCATGTCGATCGCCGGGCACACCCGCCCGTCCTCCGGCGCCTGCCACGAGATCAGCCACGCGCTCGACCTGCTGTACCCCGGGCGGGCGGCGAGCCACGGTGAGCAGGTGGGCCTCGGCGCCGCCTTCGCCACGCATCTGCGGGGCGACGCCGAAGGCTCCCTGCTGATGGCCGAGGCGCTCCGCCGGCACGGGCTGCCGGTGGTGGCGCAGGAGATCGGGTTCAGCGACGAGGAGTTCGTCCGTGCCGTGGAGTTCGCGCCGGAGACCCGGCCCGGCCGCTACACGGTCCTGGAGCACCTCGGGCTGCCACCGGAGGGCATCAGGAGGGCGTACGCGGCCTACGCGGCCGCGGTCGCCGGCTGAGCAGGGGCCCGGTTTGACCCCTACGGTCCGGGCCCGTAACCTTGACCGTCGGCGTGTCCACTGAGCACGCCACATCCCCGTAAACCTCTTCCTCCCGGGCACACGGTTGGCCGGGAGAGGTCGCCCCTGGTCGTTCTGGGCGGCTGGCCTGCGGGGGTGCCGTTTCTTCGAGCGAAAGTGAGATCCGCGTGTACGCCATCGTGCGCAGCGGTGGTCGCCAGCACAAGGTTGCTGTCGGCGACATCGTTGAGGTTGACAAGATTTCCACTGCCAAGGTTGGCGACACGGTCGAGCTCTCGACCCTGCTCGTTGTCGACGGCGACTCCGTGACCAGCGACCCGTGGGTGCTGGCCGGTATCAAGGTCCAGGCCGAGATCGTGGACCACCACAAGGGCCAGAAGATCGACATTCTGCGCTACAAGAACAAGACCGGCTACCGCCGTCGTCAGGGCCACCGCCAGCAGTACACGGCGATCAAGGTCACGTCGATCCCCGCGGCTGCGAAGTAAGGGACTGAGGAGAAATGGCACACAAGAAGGGCGCATCGTCCACCCGGAACGGTCGCGACTCCAATGCCCAGCGGCTCGGCGTGAAGCGCTTCGGCGGTCAGGTCGTGAACGCGGGTGAGATCCTGGTCCGCCAGCGCGGCACCCACTTCCACCCCGGCGCCGGTGTCGGCCGTGGCGGCGACGACACGCTGTTCGCCCTGCAGGCCGGTTCGGTGGAGTTCGGTACCCACCGTGGCCGCAAGGTCGTGAACATCGTTCCGGTCGCCTGAATCGCCTGATTCAGCACCGAACGCTTTCGCGAGGCGGACCTCACTTCCCGGGAGGGAAGGCGGGTCCGCCTTTCGCGCGTTGAGAGAGAAACACCCGCACTTTCTGGAGGCACTGAACCATGACCACCTTCGTGGACCGCGTCGAGCTGCACGTCGCCGCGGGTAACGGAGGTCACGGCTGTGCCTCCGTCCACCGCGAGAAGTTCAAGCCGCTCGGCGGCCCGGACGGCGGCAACGGCGGGCGGGGCGGTGACGTCATCCTGACCGTCGACCAGTCGGTGACCACGCTTCTCGACTACCACCACTCCCCGCACCGCAAGGCCACCAACGGCAAGCCCGGCGAGGGCGGCAACCGCTCCGGCAAGGACGGCCAGGACCTGGTCCTGCCGGTGCCGGACGGCACGGTCGTGCTGGACAAGGCGGGCAACGTCCTCGCGGACCTGGTCGGCCAGGGGACGTCGTACGTCGCCGCACAGGGCGGCCGGGGCGGCCTCGGCAACGCGGCGCTGGCCTCCGCCCGCCGCAAGGCGCCCGGCTTCGCGCTGCTCGGCGAGCCCGGGGACCTCCAGGACATCGTGCTGGAGCTGAAGACCGTCGCCGACGTGGCCCTGGTCGGCTACCCGAGCGCCGGCAAGTCCTCGCTGATCTCCGTGCTCAGCGCGGCCAAGCCGAAGATCGCCGACTACCCCTTCACGACGCTGGTGCCGAACCTGGGCGTCGTCACCGCCGGTTCGACGGTCTACACCATCGCCGACGTGCCCGGTCTCATCCCCGGCGCCAGCCAGGGCAGGGGCCTCGGCCTGGAGTTCCTGCGGCACGTGGAGCGCTGCAGCGTGCTGGTGCACGTGCTGGACACCGCCACCCTGGAGTCCGACCGCGACCCCCTCTCCGACCTCGACATCATCGAGGAGGAGCTGCGGCAGTACGGCGGCCTCGACAACCGGCCCCGGATGGTCGTCCTGAACAAGGTCGACGTGCCCGACGGCAAGGACCTCGCCGAGATGGTCCGCCCCGACCTGGAGGCGCGCGGCTACCGCGTCTTCGAGGTGTCGGCCGTCGCCCACATCGGGCTGCGGGAGCTGTCCTTCGCGCTCGGCGAGCTGGTCGCCAAGGCGCGCGCCGCCAAGCCGAAGGAGGAGGCGACGCGGATCGTCATCCGGCCCAAGGCCGTGGACGACGCGGGCTTCACCGTCACCCGCGAGGAGGTCGACGGCGAGCCGCTGTTCCGGGTGCGCGGCGAGAAGCCCGAACGCTGGGTCCGCCAGACCGACTTCAACAACGACGAGGCCGTCGGCTACCTCGCCGACCGTCTCAACCGCCTCGGTGTGGAAGAGCGGTTGATGAAGGCGGGCGCCCGCTCCGGTGACGGCGTGGCCATCGGCCCGGAGGAGAACGCGGTCGTCTTCGACTGGGAGCCGACGGTCATGGCCGGTGCGGAGATGCTGGGCCGCCGTGGCGAGGACCACCGTCTCGAGGAGCCTCGGCCCGCGGCGCAGCGCCGTAGGGACCGGCAGGCCGAACGCGACGAGTCGGAGCGGGAGTTCGACGGCTTCGAGCCCTTCTAGCCGCCCCCGGACGGTACTTCGGCTGTTACAGCACCTTTACAGCACTTTGCGTCAACCGCCGTACGAATGAAACCGAGTCGACGGCCGGGTGGCGATACGGTGACATGACCGATGCGGGTGAGGAGCCTCCGACCGGCGCTCCTCATCCGCTGCACGTCGTGTTCCATGGGGGAAGTGCATATGGGCTCCGCGCCCGACAACCGACCTGTAGTGTCCGTGATCATTCCGGTCTACAACGCGGTCGACCACCTGCCGGAGTGCTTGCGGTCCATCGCCGGCCAGTCGATCGGGTTCGAGCGGCTCGAGATCGTCGCGGTGGACGACGGTTCCACCGACGGCAGCGGCGATCTGCTCGACTCGTGGGCGGAGCGCCACCCCGGCCGGGTCCGGGTGGTGCACCAGGAGAACTCCGGCGCGCCGGGCGGTCCGCGCAACCGGGCCATCAAGATGGCCGAGGGCGAGTTCCTGTTCTTCGCCGACCCCGACGACCATCTGGGCACCGAGGCGCTGGAACGCATGGTCGCCGCCGCCGAGCGCAACGACTCCGACGTGGTGCTCGGGAAGATCAAGGGGGTGGGGCGCAAGGCCCCGGTCACCCCGTTCCGGGCGAACGTGGACGGGGGTGACATCTTCACCTCCAAGGGCGTGTGGTCCCTGACCGCGCACAAGCTCTTCCGCCGCTCGCTGGTCGAGGAGCACGGACTGCGCTTCGCGGAGGGCATCCGGCTGGCCGAGGAACAGGTCTTCGTCGTGCCCGCCTACCTGCACGCCCGGTCGATCTCCGTCGTGTCCGACTACGACTGCTACTACCTGGTCCGCCGCGACGACTTCCCGCACCTCACCCAGGAGGTCCCGGACGCGGCCCCGTTCTACGCGAACGTGCGTGACGTACTGAACGTCGTCGTGGCGCAGGTCCCGGCCGGCGGCCGGCGCAACAAGCTGCTGTACCGCTGGCTCACCCTGGAGATCCTCGGCCGCTTCGACGGCCGCTTCGCCGACCTGCCCGAGGAGACGCGCGGCCTGCACGTGAAGCTGGCCGCGGGCCTGCTGCGCGACTACATGCCGCAGGCGCTCGTGGAGCAGCTGCCGCCGCTGTCCCGGCTGCGCTGTCTGCTGATCTCCCAGGGGCTCGTCGAGGAACTCACCGCCCTCACGACCCTGGTCCCCAGGCCCGAGCCGAAGCCGGAGCCGCAGCCCGCGCCCGCCGCCGCGCCGTCCCGGCCGCGCGAGGGGCTCGGCCGGTATACGCCCGCCCGTGTGCTCAAGGGCGTCAAACGCCGTCTGCGCCGCGGGCGTTGACGGGCTCCCGGACTCTCCCGGACGGCGAAGGCGGGGCCCGGACGGCACAGGAAAGGCCCATGGGGCAAAAGGGCGGGGCCCGGAGGAGAACTCCTCCGGGCCCCGCCCTTTCGACGCTCGCTCACAGCTCCTTGGCCTGCTCCAGCATCCGGTTCACGACCCGCTCCGAGGCCTGGCCGTCGTCCAGGTCGCAGAACAGGTGGTGGAAGCGGTCGAAGCGGTCCTGGTACTCGACGGACACCTGGTCGATGTCCCGGATCGCGTCGATCAGCTCCTTCGAGGTGAAGACCAGCGGACCGGGCGAGTCCTGCTCGAAGTCGAAGTAGAAGCCGCGCAGGGTGTCCCGGTAGTGCTCCAGGTCGTAGGTGAAGAAGAGCATCGGGCGCTTCAGGTGGGCGTAGTCGAACATGACCGACGAGTAGTCCGTGATCATGATGTCGGCCGCCAGGTACAGCTCGGCGATGTCCGGGTACTCCGACACGTCCCACACGAAGCCGTTCCCGGCCCCGGGCACCGCGTCCACGACGTTGGAGTGGCGGCGGATGAGCAGGACGTGGTCGTCGCCCAGACGCCGCTGCGCGTCCTCGATGTCGATCCGCAGGTCGAACAGGTACTGGCCCTGGCTGTGCGCCTGGTCGTCCCGCCACGTCGGGGCGTACAGCACGACCTTCTTGCCCTCCGGCAGGCCGAGCTGCTTCTTCACCCGGTCGGCGATGGCGTCCTTGTCCGGGGAGTACAGGTAGTCGTTGCGGGGGTAACCCGCCTCCAGGATCTCCCCGTCATAGGAGAAGGCGCGCTTCAGGATCGGCGTGCTGAAGCGGTTGGAGGACACCACCATGCTCCACTGCTTCGCCTCCAGCGCCAGCTTCTCCTGGTAGCGGCGGTCGAAGTGCAGCGTGTCGATGTCGTGGCCGATCTTCTTCAGCATCGTGCCGTGCCAGGTCTGGACGATGACCTGGCCGGGGCGCCGCTCGATCCAGTCCGGCAGGTGGCCGTTGGTGACGATGTAGCGGCTGGAGGCCAGCGCCTCGTACCACTCGCGGCCCCACATCCGCACCCGCTCCACGCCCTCGGGCAGGATGACCTGGCCGTCACGCACGGCCCACAGGTGCTTGAGACTGCTGTTGCGGCTCTTCAGCTCCTCGTACATCGCCCGCGGGCTGTCGGAGAACTGCTTGCCGTTGTAGCTGAGGTAGAAGACCTGGTCCTTCAGCGGCTGCTGCTGCAGGGGCGCGTACACCTCCTGGCGCAGCTGCCGCTGCCGGAACGGGCCGCGCTCGAGGTCGTCGAGTTCGGAACGGCAGTTCAGCTGCGGGAAGTCGGCCCAGCGGTTCTCCAGCCAGTAGCGGCGGCCACCGAGGTCGGCACGGAGCGGGAACTGCGCCGCCGCGAGGCGGTCGGTGACGAAGGGCACGTCGGCGCTGCCGTCGGCCGGGCGCAGGAAGAGGTTCCAACGGCCCGCGCGCAGCGGCACGTTGCCGTTGCCGCCGAGCGTGGAGGGGTCGAAGGCGACCTCGAAGCGGCCGTCCTCGGACCAGCGCGGCTCCACGAAGCGTTCCTCGAACCGCGCTCGGGGCTTGATCAGCAGCCGGGCGCCGGTGAGCCGGGCGTCGGTGCGGGCGGCGATGGTGATCCGGCCGTCCTTCAGGTCCACCCGGTCGATCACGGCCCGCCGGGTGCGGCCGGCCAGCTTGAGATAGCCGTTGTGGCCGCCGATCACGGCCAGTTCACACAGCTCGGCATGCGTGCCCAGCGAAGCGGGCAGGTTGAACCGCCCGTCGGCCACGCCCTCCTGCATCACCGTGCTGAACGTGCGCTCGGTGCCCTTCGGGTCCGTGGCGACCAGCACCGTGGACCAGACGCGCTTCTCGGGCTGGGCCAGGGCGTCCACGCCCTCGTGGAAGAGCAGCGCCACGTCGGCCACCGGGACCTGGACCGAGAACCGGCGGGTGCCGCCGTCCTCGGTCACGTCGACCGGGTAGTCGTGGACCTCGGCGCCCTTCTGGTTCTTCACCCGCAGCGTCACGCGCTCGCCCGCCGCCAGGGGAACCCGGATGTCGCCGGTCACCCGCAGCCGGTCGCCCTCCAGCGTCCAGCCGGTGATCAGCGCGCGGACCTTCTCGATGCGCAGCTTGAGCGCGCCGCGCTCGACCGACGGCAGCATCCGGAAGTCGGGGCTCAGCCAGCGGTACGGCGGGAAGTTGCAGGCGGCACCGCCGGAGGACTGCACGGCGGCCCGGCGCACCAGGCCGGACGCGTACAGGCCGAGGCCCACGTGCCACAGGCCCTCCTGCCACTCACCGCCCTTGCGCAGCTTCGCCGGGTCGAGCGTGACCTCCCAGCCGGCCCAGTCGTAGTTGTACCGGTCCTGGCCGGAGTCGGTGGTGCGCTCCGGGGACTCCACGTTCCGTGCGGGCAGCACGGAGCGGCGGCGGGACTTGTCCTTGCGCAGCTGCAGGACCTTGACCGACGAACGCTTCGAGGGCAGGTCGATCTTGTCGATCCAGGCGTGCCCGGACAGAACCAGCTTGCCCTCGGACCAGCTGACGTCCTGCAGCGGAGCCCGCATGCGCAGGTCCTGGTCGATGCGCAGTGCCTTGCGCGGGACGTCCAGGTCGGCGCCGGCCAGGGCCGGGAAGGAGGCGTACTTGCGGACCAGGCCGCTGACCTCGATGGCCTCCTTGCGCCGCTGCGAGGCGAGCAGGGTGATCAGCTCGTCGAGCTGGTGCTTGCGGACCAGCAGCCACTGCACCCGCAGGTGGGTCGGCAGGGCCATCACGACCTTGGGGTCGATGTGGTCCATGAAGCGGTTGGCCGACCGCACGAACTCGGCGCGGTACTCCTCGTCGCCGTCGGGCACCACGTTGAGGAACAGCCGCAGGTCGTCCACGAGGACCCGGGTGTCGTACTCCTGCTTGAGACGGGCGAAGGTCTCGCCGGACTGCTTGCCCAGGAAGTCGCTGATCTCCAGCACGGAGGTGACGCGGTCGCGCACACCGGCCGGGTCGGTACGGCGCTGCGTGATGGAGGGGGCGGACTCCCCCTCGCGCAGCCGCCAGTAGTAGCAGGGCTCGGAGATCACGTCGACGGCGTCGGCGAGGTAGTGCGCCCGCATGGTGACGGGCGTGTCCTCGTACAGGCGGCCCTCGGGGAAGGCGAAGCCGTGCTTCTCCCAGAACGTCCGGCGGAACACCTTGTTGCAGGCTATTCGGTCGGCGACGAGCTTGGCGTACTCGGCGATGTGGGTGCGCTGGCGTGCCTCGCCCGCGAGCATCCGCATCAGCGGGACCTGCCAGGTCTTCTCGCCCTTGAGGTGGAAGACGTTACCGGTGGCGAAGTCGGAGCCGGTCTCGTCGAGGCTGCCCACCATCAGACGGTAGGCGTCCGGCGGGATGAGGTCGTCGCTGTCGACGAACGTCAGGAACTCCGCCTCGGGGGACATCTGGGCGATACCGGTGTTGCGGGCGGCCCCAAGGCCTCCGTTCTCCTTGCGGATCAGCCGGAACCGCGGGTCGCGCGCCGCGTAGGACTCGGCTATCGCCGCGGAGCCGTCGGGTGAACCGTCGTCCACCATCAGGACCTCGAAGTCCTCGAACGTCTGCGCCGCCAGCGAGTCGAGACAGGCCGGCAGATAGTGCTCGACGTCGTACATGGGGACGATGACACTGAGCCGAGGGGCCATGCTTGTCGATCTCCTTGTCGGGGGTCAGGCCCGCTCGACGGCTGCGAGCGCCTGGGCGGGGGCGGGTGCGTGGGAACGCTCTGCGAACGGCACGAAGGGCAACGGCTGCGTCTCACCGAGGAAGACGCGTCGTACCACGCGTTCGGCTGCGCGCCCGTCGTCGAACTCGCAGAACCGACGACGGAAGGCGGCGCGGCGCTCGTCCGCGTCCTTCCCGCGATACTCGTCCGATCCGAGCAGGTGGATCAGCTCGGCCTGCGAGGTGGCCACCGCGCCCGGCGACTCCTGGAGCAGGTTGAAGTAGGTGCCGCGCACGGCGGAGTAGATGTCCCAGTCGGGCGCGTAGACGATGATCGGCCGGTCGAGGACGGCGTAGTCGAACATCGCGGAGGAGTAGTCCGTGATCAGCGCGTCCGCGGCGAGGTACAGCTCCTCCACCTGGGCGTGTCCCGACACGTCGACGATCCGCCCGCTGCGGCGCAGCTCGGCCACGTGGGGCGAGCTGCCGTAGAAGTAGTGGCCGCGCACCAGCAGGGTCACGTCGGGCCCCAGCTCGTCGGCGAGGCGGGCGAGGTCGAGGCTCGGCACGAAGCCGGGCTGGTACTCGCGGTGCGTGGGCATGTACAGGAACGCCTTGGTGCCGTCGGCGAGACCCAGTGCCGCGCGGGCCCGGCGCACGTCCTCGGACGTGCCGTTGACGAGGACGTCGTTGCGCGGGTAACCGGTCTCCAGCGAGACGTAGGAGCACGGGTACACCCGCTCCCAGACGGCGGTGGAGAAGCGGTTGGAACTGATGCTGTAGTCCCAGCGGTCGCAGCGCTCCAGGAGCTTGTCGAAGTCCATGTCCGTCGAGGCGGGGTACTTGCGCTGGTCCAGACCCATGGTCTTCAGCGGAGTGCCGTGGTGGGTCTGCAGATGGACCTGGCCCTCGCGCTTGACCACGCTGTCGGCGAAGTTCACGTTGTTGACCAGGTACTTGGCGCGCGCGAGCGCCGCCCAGTACTCCTTGGAGCCGACCCGGACGTAGCTCACGCCCTCGGGCACCCGGTCCACCGCCTCCGGCCGGACGGCCCAGACACGGCGGATGTGCGGGGCGAGCCGGGCGAGTTCGGCGTCGATGGCCGCCGGGTTGCAGGAGACGCTGCGGCTCCAGTAGGCGGAGAAGAGCGCCAGGTTCTCGTCCAGCGGCAGCCGGAGCTGCGACTGGTAGAAGACGCCCATCGCGCTGCGCTTGGACCGGTTGATGGCGGTGCGGGTGCGGGTCTTGACCGCCTTGCGGAGCTTCACGGCGACGGTGGCGCCGGCCATGGCGGTGTACGCGTCCTTCTCCAGCATCGCGTACTTGTGGCCGCGGCCTCCGCCCGGCCGCTGGAAGCCCTCGGGGAGCCGGGCGCGGTAGTCCGCGGAGGCGAGGTGGAAGAACTCCGCCCGCGCGTCCGCAGGCAGGCGGTCGGGCCGCTCCAGGATGGTCAGGAAGTGGTCGACCATCTTGCGGAACAGCGGCCCGCGCCACTCGTCGAGCCCGGGGTGGGCGTCGAGGTAGTCGAAGACCCGGCGGTACTGGTCGAAGACGTCGAAGTGCTTACGGCTGACCGTCTTCAGGATGTTGCCGCCCTCGCGGCGCTGGCGGTACATCACGCAGACCCGGTTCAGCACCGCGATGCGCTCGGCGCTGATCATGGAGCAGAACGTCCAGGGGGCGTCCTCGTAGTAGCCGGGCGGGAAGGTGAGGCCGTTGGCGGTGACGAAGTCCCGGCGGTAGGCCTTGTTCCAGACGATCTGCAGCAGGTTCAGCAGCTGCGGCCGCTCGGAGAGCGGGAACGCCTCCGGGCCGTCGGGCTGGAGGAGTTCGGCGCGCTGGTTGGGGCGGACCCGGCCGTCCCAGTAGCTGCGCGCGTAGTCGTAGACGAGTATCTCGGGGTCTCCGGCGGCTTCCAGCCGCTCGGCTATCGCCCGCAGCGCGCCGTCGGTCAGAGTGTCGTCGCTGTCCAGGAACAGTACGTAGTCGCCCTGAACCTTCTCCATGCCCGCGTTGCGCGCGCGCCCCAGCCCCACGTTCTCCGTGAGGTGAATCACGTGAATGCGCGTGTCCCGCTCCGCGTACTCATCGAGAATGGCGCCCGAACCGTCCGGCGAGCAGTCGTCGACCGCGATGACCTCGAAGTCCGTGTAGTCCTGCCCGAGCACCGAGTCCAGGCACTCGGTGAGGTAGCCCTGCACCTTGTAGACAGGGATGACGAGAGAGAGTCTGGGCATCCTTACAACCTGTTCCGAGACTGATCACGTGAGCGTGGGCCGAGGCCAGAGCACGCTCCGCCCGCCGACGGGCCTGCAGCGCGCCGTCGCATCAGCGTAAAGGATTCACTTGAAGTTTCCGTGAGCAAGGTAGCCGGGGCGGTCGGGTCACGGAACAGTCGCTGAGACCTTACCTCCACTGTCCCGGGACATTCTTCCATCCGGATCGGCGGAGCGGTTACCTCCCCTCCGTCACCCCTGCGGCTTTTTGCCGTTGTTGTCCGAAATGGCCCGACTCGATTTTCCGCAGCCCATGGACGAGTCTGCTGTCCACTGACGGAGACCGAGGAGGCACGGGAATGAGCTGGCTGGTCACGGGCGGCGCCGGGTACATCGGTGCGCATGTGGTGCGCGCCATGACGGAGAGCGGCGAGCGCGTGGTCGTGTACGACGACCTGTCGACCGGCAGCACCGACCGGGTGCCCAGCGATGTCCCGTTGGTCGTGGGCAGTGTGCTGGACCAGGCTCTCCTGGAGCGGACGATTCGTGACCATGCCGTGACGGGTGTGGTGCACATCGCAGCCAAGAAGCAGGTGGGGGAGTCGGTGGAGCGGCCCCTCCACTACTACCGGGAGAACGTCACCGGTCTGCAGACCCTGCTGGAGGCGATGGCGGCCACCGGTGTCGGCCGGATCGTCTTCTCCTCGTCCGCGGCCGTCTACGGCATGCCGGACGTCGACCTCGTGACCGAGGACACCCCCTGCGCCCCCATGAGCCCCTACGGCGAGACGAAGCTGATCGGCGAGTGGCTGATCGACGCCGCCGCCAAGGCCCACGGGATCCGGGCCGTGTCGCTGCGCTACTTCAACGTGGCCGGTGCCGCCGCCCCGGAGCTGTCCGACGCGGGTGTCTTCAATCTCATCCCCATGGTGTTCGAGCGGCTCGAGGCCGGCGAGGCGCCCCGGATCTTCGGCGACGACTACGCCACCCCCGACGGCACCTGCGTACGTGACTACATTCACGTCCAGGACATCGCCTCCGCCCACCAGGCCGCCGCGGCACGACTGCGAGAGGCCCCGGAGGGGACCTCCCTCGTCCTCAACATCGGCCGGGGCGAGGGCAGCTCGGTCCGGCAGATGGTGGACCGCATCCTGAAGGTGACCGGCAACGAGCAGCTGCCGCCCGAGGTGACCGACCGCCGCCCCGGAGACCCGGCGAGGGTGGTCGCGTCGGCGGACCGCATCCACGCGGAGCTGGACTGGACCGCCCGTCTCGGCCTGGACGACATGATCGAGTCCGCCTGGTCGGGGTGGCGCCACCGGCACGCCTGATCCCGCGCCCACGCCGTCAGGCCTTCAGCTCCGCCCTGTCTCCCATCACCACGACAGGGTGGAGTCCGGGGTCGAGGGTGCGCAGCAGGTACTCCATGTCCGGCTTGGACTGGCTGACACACGCCGATGTGCCGCTGCCGTGGTCCATGTGCAGCCAGATGCTGCCGCCCTTCGACTGGCCCTGCGGCCGGGTCGGGTCGTTGGGCGAGGTGCCCTTGACGCGGTTGTAGTCGATGGCGATGACGTAGTCGAAGTCGTGCCAGTACGGCTTCTTCCAGTAGCGCGGGGCCTGGAACGCCGCGGACCGGGTGTACGGGAGCCTGACGCCCGGCGCGGCGAGCACACCGCCCGCGTCGCTCAGCGTGAACACCCCCACCGGGCTGCGCAGGTCCCCCTCGTGATGGTCCGTCGTCCAGCCCTTGCGCCCGTTGTGCGCGGTCCAGGAGCGCTCCTGCTTCCAGACGGAGCCGTGCCTGGTGAAGAGGGCGACGGTGGAGTCGGGGGAGTTCCTGCCCGCCCCGTACACGGCGACCACCTGGCGTGAGTCCGCCGGGACGCGTTCCCACAACCGGTCCCCGATGCCGGGTACGCGCTTCAGGACGGTCTTCCGCGGCTGTGCGTCGTCCGCCCGGTCGCGTGCGGCGGTGTCGTGGCCCGAACCGCCGCACGCCGTAAGGGACATCACCGACAACGCACCGCAGGCCGCCGCGACGGCGGCCCGTATCGAACCTCTGCTCCGCATGGGTTCCATGGTCGCAGACCGTTCGCAACAGACCGGTACCGCCGTGTCGCAGGATCAGAACGGCGCGTCCGGTGTCGGACCGGCGCGTCCGTTCTCAGACCAGCACGTCCTTGTAGTAGATGCTGGCCTTCTTGCGCTGGTCCGTGTCGGACGTGTAGGAGGAGAAGCCGCTGCACAGCCGCACCGCCTGCGGGTTGCCCGGGTCGGGGACCTGGATGGCCATGCCCTCGGGTTCGCGGTAGGAGAGGGTGTATCCGGCCTTGGTGAGCTTCTGCTCGGCGACGGTGCCGGTGTTCCAGTCCACGGACGTGATGAAGGTGTTGCCGTCCGGGGAGACGGAGCCGTCCTTGCCGTACTGCGAGCCGGCCAGGAGGTAGAGGTAGCCGGCGAAGCTCGTGAAGCCCTGGAAGGTGTCGCTGTAGCCGGGCTGGAGGTCGGCGGGCTGGGCGACGTCGGCGAGGGTGGTGCGGCCGCCGGCCTTGAAGGCGGCGAGGTCGTACAGGCGGAACCGGAAGGCGCCGCCGACGCGGCAGCGGACCGCGAGCCGGTTGTTCACCGGGTCGATGGCACAGGTGGTGCGGTCGACGCCGCTTTCCAGGGTGTACTGGGTGAGTGCGGGGGAGCCCGCGGTGAGCACGGTTCCGTTGGCGAATTCGAACCGGCCGAGCCGGTCGCCCCACCCGGTGAAGGTGCCGTCGGAATTCGCGGTGCGGACATTATGTGTTTCCGTCCACAGATAAGTGCCGGAAGTGGTGGATTCGACCCCGATCTGAACGCCGTGCCCGAATCCGCGGAGATACATGGTGCCGAGAATCCGCCCGGATGTGTCGAGACGGGTCAGGCACAGGTCGCCGTTGGCCTCGCGATCGGGCCCCGAGTAGGTCTGCGTCTCACCCGGCAGCTGGAGCCCGGCATCGACCAGCTGCACGGTGAACAGGTGCCCGCGGGTGTTGTCGAAGGCGAAGGACTGCAGCACGCGGGTGCTGCCCAACTGCACCTCACGCAGCAGCGCGGTGGAGGGTTTGGTCAGGTCGAACCGCTTGCCGGCGGGCACGGAGCCCGGCGTGGTGTCCTGCTGCGACGCGGTGCGGGAGTGCGCGACGCCCTGGGCCACCCCGACGGCGACAGCGGGAACGGCCGCCGCTCCGACGACGGCGCCGGCCGTGCGCAGAAAGCGTCTGCGATCGAGCATGGTGATGGAAGCCCCCCTGGATCAAAGAGAAAGCGCCGTTGTCCGCGCCTTAGGCATGCAAATGGGACAAGCCGTGCCAAGGGGGAGCTGGCTGGATTGCTGGCGGGTCATTTAAGCACCCCGGAATCGATCGCGAAAGGGACGACGGAACTAGATATTCCGTTGCCCATGGCCGATTAAAACTTCACCCAAGGCGGCAGGGATGTTTGGGCGTCGGCGGCCCTCTTCGTCGGAAATGTTGCGATGCAGGTTCTGGTAAATCTCCGGCCTGCGTGTGTTCGCCATGTGTTGGCTTTGTGCTGCCTCCGCAACGCGAGCCCGCTCCTTTTTGACCGTGTGTGGTCGATTTTCGGCCGGGAGGGTGGGGGTTCGTGATGCGTGCGTCGTACAGACGCGGCTTCGTCGTAGCGGTCTCCGGTGTGTTGCTGTCAGGACTCATGTCCGCTCCGGCGTTCGCCGCGGCCGTCGCCGTGGCCAAGCCGAAGGACGAGACCGTCAGCGTGCCTGCGCACAAGGGCGCTGACGCGCCCGGTCAGCAGGCGGAGCCGACCATGACCAAGGCGCCGAAGGTTTCCTGGCCGAAGGGGGTGACGGCCCGGGTCGACCTCTCGCAGGCCAAGCCGGGCGCCGCCAAGGCCGTGACCCCGGCCGGCGCCGTCCTCGACGCCAGGGCCGGCAGCGCGGCGGCGAAGTCCGCCGTGGTGTCGGTGCAGACCCCGACGGCCGCCCAGGTCCGTGCCGCGGGACAGCCTCCGCAGTCCGCGTTCGCGCGCGGGCAGAAGGCCGCCAAGGACGCCCTCGCCCAGGGCGGGGGACTCGCCGTCTCCCCGTCCGCCGCCGCTCCCGCCGACGTGGACGTGCAGGTCCTCGACCGCGCGAAGATCAAGGCGATCGGCGGCGTCGGCATGGCGCTGCGCCTGACCCGCAAGGACGGAAAGCCCGCTCCCGGGCCGGTCGGTGTCACCCTCGACTACTCCGCCTTCAAGAACGCCTACGGCGGCGACTTCGCCTCCCGGCTGCGCCTGGTCCAGATGCCCGCGTGCGCGCTCACCACGCCGAAGAAGCGCGGCTGCTCGCCGGACACCCGCCGCTACCTCCCGGTCCACAACGACGTGAAGACCGGCACGCTGACGTCGACGGTGTACGCCGACGCCGACCCCGCGACGACGACCGCGTCCGCCACCCCGAAGCTCGGCACCGCCATGATGGCGGCGGCCACCACCTCGACGGTGACCGCGGTGACGACCGGCTCCTCGTCGGAGACCGGTGACTACCGGGCCTCCACGCTCAGCCCGAGCGGCAAGTGGGACGTCTCGACCGGTTCCGGGGCGTTCACCTACGACCTGCCGATCACCGTGCCGAAGGCGCCGTTCGGCGCGACCCCGGACCTGTCGCTCTCCTACAACTCCCAGTCGGTCGACGGCCGCACCTCCGCGACCAACAACCAGGCCTCTTGGGCGGGCATCGGCTGGGACCTGAACGTCGGCTACATCGAGCGGAAGTACCGGAACTGCTCGCAGGACGTCAACAACACGGTCGGCGACATGTGCTGGCAGTCGCCCAACCACAGCCTGGAGCCGGACGGCGCCGAGTACACCATCAGCCTCAACGGCGTCGACTCGGCCCTCATCCAGGACGGCAACGGCACCGGCTCCTACCACGTGCAGGACGACCCGGGCTGGCGCGTGCAGCACCTCACCGGCGGCCACGGCTCCGACGACGAGTACTGGGTGATCTCCTCCCAGGACGGCATGCGCTACTACTTCGGCTGGGGCCGCAGCGAGCGCGACGACTCCGCCACCCACTCCGTGCTGACCGTCCCGGTGGCCGGCGACGACGAGGGCGAGCCCTGCCACGCCACGTTCCCCGAGCCCTGCACCCAGGCCTGGCGCTGGAACCTGGACCGCGTCGTCGACCCCAACGAGGTCGAGAACGCCTACTTCTACGACAAGGACACGAACTACTACCGCTCGGTCATCAACACCGACAAGGCGCGCGTGTACGACCGGGCCGGCTACCTGGCGAGGATCGAGTACGGCTGGGCCGCCCAGATCCCCGGGGCGAAGCTGCCCGCCAAGGTCGAGCTGTCGCACGTGGGCCGGTGCGTGGAGCGGATGAGCTACGACGACCCGCTGGGCACGGAGCCCCCGGCCTGCCCGGCCCTGTCGGAGAAGCCCGCCTCCTACCCGGACGTCCCCACCGACCTGATCTGCCGCGGACCCGCGAACGGCGAGGACTGCGCGGGCAAGACGTACTACCCCACGTTCTTCACCACCGACATGCTGTGGGACATCAAGACGTACGTCAGCAACGACGGCGGTACGACGTGGGACCCCGCGATGCAGTACCAGATGAAGTACGGCCTGCCCGATCCCTCCGGTTCCGTGGGCAAGACCCTCTGGCTCGACTACGTCCAGCGCAAGGGCTACGGCGACGGCCCCGACCTGCGCCTGCCCACCATCAACTTCAACGGTGAGTGGCTCGACAACCAGGTCGGCAAGTCCACCCTCAACTTCCGCCGCGTCACCAAGGTCTACGGCGACCTGGGCTCGGTCACCAGCGTCACCTACGGCCAGCCGGACGCCTGCGACATCAACAGCCTGCCCAGCGAGGCGTCCAACACCAAGGACTGCTTCTGGCAGAAGTGGACGCCCGAGGGCGACTCGGGCCCGACGACCGGCTGGTTCAAGAAGTACCTGGTCACCGAGGTCTCGGAGGACCCCGGCGTCGGAAAGGGCGCCAACAGCGACGGTGACCCGGTCATGACGACCCGGTACGAGTACCACGGTGGCGCCGGCTGGCGGTTCACCAACGACCCGCTGAGCCCGGACGCCGACGAGACCTGGTCCGACTGGCGCGGCTACCCGCAGGTCGAGGTCTTCACCGGGACCAAGAGCAACGCCGCCTCCACCTACTACTGGCTCTACCGGGGCCTGGACGGCGACCGCACCTCCAAGACGGACAGCTCCGCCACCCGCAGCGTCCAGGTCACCGACGGCTACGGCGACGCCTGGACGGACTCGGCCTGGCTGGCCGGGCGGACCCTGGAGAGTTCCGAACGCGACGGCGACGGCAACTCGCACCAGCGCGTCCGCAAGGAGTACTGGGTCCACGACACCGCCCAGTACGAAGGCCTGCCCGACGCCCGCTTCGTCCGCGAGAGCAAGACCACGACCGACGACCTGGTCTCCACCGGCTGGCGCCAGCACGTGGTCAAGGACGAGTACGACGACACCGAGGCCGCCAGCACCGTCTACGGCCTGCCCATGCGCACCAACGACTGGGGCCAGGTCAGCACCGACGACAACCGGTGCACCACGTACGGCCGCGCGTACAACACCTCGACCTTCCCGGACTCCGACGTCAAGCGCTGGATGGTCTTCCAGGACGAGGAGCGCCACTACGCCGCCGACTGCGCCGACCGCACCTCGGCCAACCAGGACTCCTACAAGGTGACGCTGTACGACGGGGCGACCTCGGTCGCGGACAACGACACCAAGCTGACCGACGCCAACGCCACCGAGCAGGACGTCTACACGGACGCCACCGCGGCGAACGCCCGGAAGACCCGCACGGACTACGACGGCGCGGGCCGCGTCGTCGCCACCTACGACGGCAAGAACCAGAAGACCACCACGACCTACTCGCCGAACACGACCTGGCCGACCGACGGCGTCACGGTGACCACACCCGACCCGGACGACAACAGTCCGGCCGCCAACGGCCCGGCCACGCCGCAGTCCACCACCACCTGGTCCTCGCGCCTGTGGGGAACGCCGTACCGCATCCTCGACGCCAACGGCCACACCACGCGGATCGTCCTCGACTCCGTGGGCCGCACCAGCCAGGTCTTCAAGGCGACGGAGATCGGCAACTACCCCAGCGGCAACCCGTCGATGCAGTTCGCCTACGACATCCCGACCGGAACCAACACCGACGGCGTGCCCGACACGGTGACCGGCCCGGCCAGGGTGACCACCGGCGTGCTGCAGTCCGGCACCACGTACGTCAATTCCTACCTGTACCTCGACGGCCTGGGCCGCACCCGCGAGACCCAGACGACGGCGCCGGACGGCACCGGCCGTGACGTGGTCTCCACCCGTTACGACACGTCGGGCAACGTCACGGGCACCTCCGCGACGTTCTACAACTCCGGTAAGGCCGGCGTCGACGGCATGGTCCTGCCCACCGTGGCCGACCTGCCCTCCTACACCGACCCGGTCATCGACTGGGCCGGCCGCACCACGGAGACCCAGACCCTGGTCAACGGAGTCGCGCAGGCGTCGGGCCACACCCACACGTACTACTTCGGCGACTACACCACCACGGTCCCCGCCACCGGTGAGCGCACCGACACCTACACGGACGTCTTCGGACAGACCACGAAGACCGTCCAGCACGGCCCGATCGGGGCGGTCACCACGTCGTACGTGTACACGCGCAGCGGCAAGCTGAAGACGATCACGGACACCAAGGGGAACGTCAGCACCTACGGCTACAACTGGGCCGGTGACCGGACCTCGGTCACCGATCCCGACGCCGGATCGTCGTCGACCACGTACGACGAGAACGGCAAGGTGAGCACCAGCACCAGCAACGGCACGACGCTGACGTACGGGTACGACCACCTCCAGCGGCAGAAGAGCCTCTCGCAGACGACCGCCCAGGGCAGCACCCTCCTGTCGCAGTGGGACTACGACTCCGCCACCGGCGGTGTGGGCCTGCCGGCCAGGTCGACGACGTATGTGAACGGCAAGGCCTACACCCAGGCCGTCAGCAGCTACGACGCGCGCGGTCGTGCCGAGAGCAAGACCTACACCGTCCCCGACGACGGGTCCGGTCTCGCCGGTACCTACAAGTTCGACTACGGCTACGACCTCGCCGACCACCTGACGTCGGTCACCTACCCCAAGGTGGGCGACCTGGCGGTCGGACAGCTGCCCGCGGAGACCGTCACCACCACCTACACCGACCAGGGACTGCCGTCCAAGGTCTCCTCGACGCTCGCCACCTACCAGTCGAACATCGGCTTCGACCGCCTGGGCCGACTCAACGGCCGCGCCTACGGCACGAGCGGCGGCACGGACGCCACGGCGAACCGCGCCTACGCCTACGACGACACCAACGGCAGCGGCGCGCTGTTCAACGTCAAGACCACCGTGACGACCGGCAGCACCACCAAGACCGCGCAGGACGACACCTACACGCGCGATCTCGGCGGCCAGATCACCGGTATCACGGACGCCGTGGCCAAGCAGAGCGAGTGCTACACGTACGACGAGCTGAACCGGCTCACCCACGGGTGGACCACCGAGGCCACCGACGGCTGCTCGGGCGCGGCCACACCGGACCTGAGCAGCAGCCTCGACCCCTACGACCAGGCGTACACCTACGACGACCTCGGCAACCTGATGTCCGTCAAGGACACGACGGCCACCGGTTCGACGACGAAGAAGTACACCTACCCCGGTTACAGCGCCGACGGCTCCACGTACACCGCCGGCAAGGCCCATCCGCACGCGGTGACCCAGGCAGGGTCCGACAGCTTCACCTACAACGCGTCGGGCCAGATGGACACCCGCACGGTGAACGGCGTCCCGTCGTCGATCGCCTGGAACGCCCAGAACCGGGTCGGCAGCATCACCCAGCACAAGCAGGGCGGCGACGAGGTCTCGACCTACGTCTACGACACCGACGGCAACGTCCTGCTGCGCACCTCGCCGGCGGAGAACGTCCTGTACCTCGACGGCCAGGAACTGCACAAGACCAACGGCACCGGTGAGGGGGTCAAGGCGACGCGTCTGTACAGCGCCGCCGGCACCACCGTCGCCATGCGCCAGGGCGACGGCTCGGCGAACGGCAAGCTGACCTGGCTGATGAACGACGCGCAGGCGTCCACGGCCCTGCTGATCGGCATGGGCGGTGCGGTCACCCGGCGCCGCTACACACCGTTCGGCAAGGAGCGCAACCCGGGCAGCGGAGACCTGCCGGCCGGCCTCGACCGCGGATTCCTCGGCAAGCCGGAGGACGACAGCACGTCCTTGACCATCCTCGGCGCCCGGATGTACGACCCGTCACTGGGCCGGTTCATCAGCCCGGACGAACTGAACGACCAGACCGATCCACAGAACCTGTCCGCCTACAGCTACGCCGACAACAACCCCGTCCTGTACAGCGACCCCTCGGGCCTGGGCCTCGCCTGCGGTGGCAACGACCCGGCCTGCCCGAAGCACAACCACGACGGCACCATCAAGACGACCAAGACCAAGCACCACGCTTCGAAGGGCAGCAAGAAGGTCAAGGGCCTCGGAACGGTCGACAACAAGACGTACCAGTGGCTGACCGACTCCAAGAACGGGCTGGGCTACAAGCCGTCGTACGGCAGCTGGGACCACTTCCTGGCCGTGAAGATCGACCCCGACAAGCTGCAGCTGGCCCGGGAGTTCAAGGGCTGCGTGGACAAGGGGGCGGAGGCCTCCGAATGCCGGGATACGGTCACCGCCTCGAGCGGCGGCATCGCCGGATGGGCACACGACCACGCCGACACACTCGACAGCATCAACACCGGCGCGATGGAGGTGTCGGAGATCCTCATGGCCGCGGCCGTCGGCTGTGAAGCGGGCAGCGCCGGCGTCGCCACACCCGTGTGCGCCGGCCTGGCCGTGGGTGCCGGGGCCGCCGCCCTGGTCGGAGTCGTCGCTCGTGTCGGGCTGGTGGCGGACGCCTGCGGCAACGAGGGGACGCACGCCTGTCTCAACCAGCTGGGCGGGCTGGCGCTCGACGGCATAGTGTTCACCGGCGTCGGCGGACTGGCGGCCAAGGAGCTGCCCACCGTGGGCCGAACGGTGGCGACCAAGGTCCGAGGGGCCTGGGACACCGTGTCGAGCTGGTTCTAGGGTCAGGGGGGGGGGGGGGGCCCCCCCCCCCCCCCCCCCCCCCCCCCCCCCCCCCCCCCCCCCCCGCCCGTCTCCGCCCGCATACGACGAAACACCGAACAAGGATGGTGAGAAGGCGTGGCACGCACCGTGGCACCCCTGGGCAGGTGGCGTGCGAAGACCTTGTTCTGGGCTTCCGCGGCGCTCGTCTGGGCCGCTCTGTGCGGGGAGCTGGCCCGGGAGGTGGCCGGGCGGGAGCACTGGCGGATCTACCCCTTCCTGATGCTGGCGGTCATGGGACTGGTGCCGGTGTGGCGCCTGGCTCTGGCCCCCACGGTGCGCGTGGTGGAGGAGGGCCTGCTCGTCCGTAACAGGTTCCGCACGTGGCACATCGGCTGGCCGGACATCGAGCGCCTCACCTGGGAGTGGGGTGAGGGGCCCCGGCTCGTGCTGCGCGACGGCAGCAGGGTCAGACTGGACGCCTACGCGGGATGGCCGGCGGGCGGCCGCAAGCAGCGGGTGATCGAGACCATCGAGGCGGGCCGCCGGCGCGGCCCGGACCCGGGCACCTCCGGCACCTCGTCCAAGGCGGCCTGGGGCGTCGCCGAAGGCGTTCTGGTTCTCGCGATCGTCGTGACCTTCGCGGTACTCCTGACAGCGTGAGCACATCTTCCCGGACCGTCGCCCCGGTGAGGCCGCCCGGCGTCCCCGCCCGGCCGGTACACCTCCGTCCGCGCACCGGACCGGCGAGCACGGACGGCTCCCCGTCGCGTACATTGCGTTCCGGACAGCCCACCGTGGCAGACGTTCGTGAAGGGACCGCAGGTGGCAAGGGCAAGGCAGGCCGTGAGTGAGGCCCGCAGGATCGTCGTCAAGGTGGGGTCCTCCTCCCTGACCACCGCCGCGGGCGGCCTCGACGCCGACCGCGTCGACGCGCTCGTCGACGTCCTCGCCAAGATCCGCAGCGGAGGAGAGCGGGAGATCGTCCTGGTCTCCTCCGGCGCCATCGCCGCCGGTCTCGCCCCGCTGGGCCTGCGCCGCCGCCCCAAGGACCTCGCCCGGCAGCAGGCCGCCGCCAGCGTCGGCCAGGGACTGCTCGTCGCCCGCTACACCGCCTCCTTCGCCCGCTACGGCGTCCGCGTCGGCCAGGTGCTGCTGACCAGCGACGATATGAGCCGCCGCGCCCACCACCGCAACGCCTCCCGCACCCTCGACAAGCTGCTCGCGATGGGCGCCTTCCCGATCGTCAACGAGAACGACACCGTCGCCACCGACGAGATCCGCTTCGGCGACAACGACCGCCTCGCCGCCCTCGTCGCCCACCTCGTCCACGCCGACCTGCTGGTCCTGCTCTCCGACATCGACGGCGTCTACGACGGCGACCCCAGCAAGCCCGGCACCTCCCGGATAGCGGAGGTGAAGGGCCCCGGCGACCTCGCCGGTGTCGAGATCGGCAGCGCGGGCAAGGCCGGCGTCGGCACCGGTGGCATGGTCACCAAGGTCGAGGCCGCCCGCATCGCGGCCGCCGCCGGTATCCCGGTGGTGCTGACCAGTGCCGTCCACGCCGCCGAGGCGCTCGCCGGCGGCGACACCGGCACCTACTTCCACCCCACCGGCAAGCGCTCCGCCGACCGGCTCCTGTGGCTCCAGCACGCCTCCACCCCGCAGGGCGCGCTGATCCTGGACGACGGGGCGGTGGACGCGGTCGTCAAGGGCCGCAAGTCGCTGCTGCCCGCCGGAATCGCCGCCGTGGAGGGCGAGTTCAGCGCCGGCGACCCGGTCGAGCTACGGGACGCGACGGGCCACGCGGTGGCCCGGGGACTCGTCAACTTCGACGCCAAGGAGATCCCCCTGCTGATCGGGCGTTCGACCCGCGAGCTGGCTCGCGACCTGGGCCCGGCGTACGAACGCGAGGTCGTACACAGGGACGACCTGGTGCTCCTGCACGCGTGACGTTCGTAGAACCGCTCGTAAAGCGGGGCGTAAGGACCGCCCCCGGTGGGGGACGTTCCGTAAAACCACCACGCGGAGCCCTGCGGCCTGCTCAACTTTGTCTCGGGGACATGTTGAAGGGACACGTTCCGTCAAGAGGCCGTGCGAGCGTTAAGGAGGCCGTCGTGAGACGAGTGCGCCCTGGGGCGGCGTCCCGCGGTGCTCTGACGAGCGTCGCGGCCGGGGACACCTACGAGGAGCCCAAGGACCTGCCCCGGCTGTGGCATGTCACCCTCAGCGTCTCCGGCGAGGACGTCCCGCTCCCGGAACTGCGCAGAGCCCTGGAGCAGCTCGCCCACGACCACCCCTTCCTGCTGACCAGCAGATACGCGACCGACCACGCGGAGATCCGCTACTGGGAAGAGGCCCGCGACCTGCACGACGCCGCAGCCGTGGCGCTGCGCCTGTGGGGCGAGCACCGGCAGACCTCCGGACTGCCCGCCTGGGAGATCGTCGGCCTGGAGGTCATCGACCGGGAGACCTACCACCAGCGCATAGCCGCGGGGTACGGTCCGGCCCCCGCCACCCCCGTCGGCGTCCACCCCTTCTGACCCCGATAGGTTCGGCCGGACGCATGTGGATCATGCGTCCAGCCGAACCCACCGCCACACAAGGGGGACCATGGAGCAGCAGCACACCATCGGACGCCGGGGAATCCTGCGGGCCGCGGGCGGTCTGGGGATCGCCGCGCTCGGCGTCGGGGCCGCGTCGGGCACCGCGTCCGCCGCCATCGCCGCCTCGCCGCGCTTCGACCTCACCGCGCCGTCCTACGACCTGTTCCGCGGCCGGCGCCTGCACGACGACACCGTCCAGCAGGGCTTCGCCTTCGACAGCGTCAACAAGCGCCTGTTCGTCGCGCAGCGACGCAACGGCAGCGGCGAGAAGTCCGGCGACCTCTGCATCACCGAGCTGGACCTCAAGGGCAACTACGTCTCCGCCATGCACCTGAAGGGCTTCGGCCACGGCGTGTCCTTCGGCGTCGAGCCGCGCGGCCGTGACAGCTGGCTGTGGACGGAGGTGGACGCGAACGAGAACGGTTACGGCACCCGGCTCGGCCGCTTCAAGTTCGTGCGGGGCGGCTCGCTCTCCCACACCTCCTCCGCGATCAAGAAGTACCGCCCGGTCGCGAGCGCCACGGAGTTCACCTGCTCCCTCGACCACGTGCACGGCATCATGCTCGTCCGCCACCACAAGAACGGCGCCAAGCACCTCGCCGCCTACCGGATGAGCCAGGCGACCGCCGGCGACTTCAGCAATCCGCTGACGTCCGTCAAGCAGCCCTCGATCCCGGGCACCCCGCAGGGGTACACCTCCTACGGCCGCTACATGTACTACCTGACGGGCAACTCCTACTCCGCCGACAACCCCCGGCCCGGTAACGCCCGCCTCACCTGCGTCGACCTGAACACGGGCGCCGTCAAGCAGGGACCCGTCCTCACCAAGGCGGGCGAGAGCCTCTCCTTCCGCGAGCCGGAAGGCCTGGCCGTCTACCGCACGGACTCGGGCCAGGCCCGCCTCTTCCTCGGCTTCGCCTCCGGCACCGGGGGCGACCGACGCTCCAACCTCTTCTACAAGAAGACCCTGGTCTGACCACCAGGTGAGGCCGGAAGGCCCTGGCCCGGCCGCCGGGTGAGAGCCGAAGGCCCCGGTCCGGCCGCCGGGTGAGGCCGGGGCCGCCGGTCACGCCCCCGGGCCTGTGCTCCCGGGGGCGCGCCGTCTCGGCTTCCGGGACGGTTGCCGCGCACCGTCTCCGGGCGCACTACCCTGCGGGTATGACCTCGCTCTCGCCCTACGACTCGATGTCCCCGGTCACCCAGGCCGCCTACCGGTCCAAGGCCGCCGCCGCCGACCTCGCGCCGCTGCCGCGTGCCGTCAAGGACGACGCGCTGCTCGCCATCGCCGACGCCCTGGAGGTCCGGACCGCCGAGATCGTCGAGGCCAACGCCAAGGACGTGGCCAAGGCCCGGGAGAACGGCACCAGCGAGGCCATCGTCGACCGGCTCACCCTCACCCCCGAGCGGGTCCGCGCCATCGCCTCCGACGTCCGCGACGTCGCGAAGCTGCCCGACCCGGTCGGCGAGGTCGTCCGCGGCTCCACCCTCCCCAACGGCATCGACCTGCGCCAGGTCCGCGTCCCGCTCGGCGTCGTCGGCATCATCTACGAGGCCCGCCCCAACGTCACCGTCGACGCCGCCGCCCTCTGCCTGAAGTCCGGCAACGCCGTCCTGCTGCGCGGGTCCGCCTCCGCCTACGAGTCCAACACCGCCCTCGTCCGGGTGATCCGCGACGCCGTCGGCGGCGCCGGGCTGCCCGCCGACGCCGTCCAGCTGGTGCCCGGCGAGAGCCGCGAGTCCGTGCGCGAGCTGATGCGCGCCCGCGGCCTCGTCGACGTCCTCATCCCGCGCGGCGGCGCCTCCCTCATCCGGACCGTGGTGAACGAGTCGACCGTCCCCGTCATCGAGACCGGCACCGGCAACTGCCACGTCTACGTCGACGCCCAGGCCGACATCGACATGGCGATCCAGATCCTGATCAACTCCAAGGCCCAGCGGGTCAGCGTCTGCAACGCCGCCGAGACCCTCCTGGTCCACCAGGACATCGCTCCCGAGTTCCTGCCGCGCGCCCTGGACGCCCTCGCCGAGGCCGGCGTCACCGTCCACGCCGACGAGCGGGTCATGGCCTACGCCAAGGACTCCGAGGCCACCGTGGTCGAGGCGACCCCCGAGGACTGGGAGACCGAATACCTCTCCCACGACATCGCCGCCGCCGTCGTCGACTCCCTGGACCGGGCCGTCGAGCACATCCGGCTGTGGACGTCCGGGCACACCGAGGCGATCGTCACCACCTCCCAGCAGGCCGCCCGCCGCTTCACCCAGCTGGTCGACTCCACCACCGTCGCCGTCAACGCCTCCACCCGCTTCACCGACGGCGGCCAGTTCGGCTTCGGCGCGGAGATCGGCATCTCCACCCAGAAGCTGCACGCCCGCGGCCCGATGGGCCTGCCGGAGCTGACCAGCACGAAGTACATCGTCACCGGCGACGGCCACATCCGCCGCTGACGTCCACCCCGCCGCCGAGGTTCACCCTTTCGGCCGCGCACCGGGTCGCCCCCGGGTGCGTCACGGCGGCGGCCGAAAGGCGTCGCATCAAGCGGATGAATTTCCATACCGTCTGCCCAAATTGACCCCCCAGGTCTACTCTGGATTCCGTGCCGGAGGACGTGGGGGGCACGCCGTTCCCGGACGGCTGGGAGCCCGACGACGACCACGACCACGGGGTGTCGGACGAAGAGTTCGCCTCCGTGGTCTTCGACGAGGCCTTCGTTCAGGCGGCCACGGTCCATGAGCCGACCGCCGTCGAACGCCTCCTGGCCGCCGCGCAGGCCAGAGCCGAGGCCTCCGAGGCCGAGGCCCGCCGCGCCCACGCCCGAGGCGACCGCTACGACGACGCCTACAGCCCCGAGGGGACCGGATTCGGTCAAGATCGGGACGACGACGAACTCGACGACGCCTACCTCCTCGGCGACCACCACGGCCCCTTCGGCGCCTACGGCAAGCAGGCCCGCTGGCACCGCCCCGTAGCCTGGGTGCTCGCCGTCGTGATGGGCATCGGCATGGTCGCCCTGGCCTTCGCCGCGGTCTACCGGGGAGCCTCCTCGGGCACCCGCGACCGGGTGCCCGCACCCGCCTCGACCGGCCTGGAACAGGGCAGCGCGGCCGCTCCCTCCGTCTCCGCCGACTACTCCCAGCCGGCCGCCTCGGCCAGCCCGCGCACCCCCTGAACGCGGGTGCCCGCACCGCGTGAGAACCTGTCAGAACTTGTCGTACAGCAGGGCGTTTACCCGAGGCTCGCGAGACCTACTCTGAAAGTATGGGCGGGCCTGGAGACCCACCGGAGGGGACACCCGAGGGCGGCCCCGGCGGTGCAGAGGACGAGTACCGATCCGTCGTGTTCGACGAGTCGTTCGTCCGTGCTGCCCGCCTCCAGGAGTACTCGGCCGAGGAGCGGATGGCCGATCACGCCCACGCCGTACGCCGTCGCCCGCCCCGGCACCGCGGACTCACCCGGCAACTGCTGATCCTCACCGTGCTGATCGCCATCGCCTTCGCCACCGCGATCTACATGGGTGTCCGCCACCCCTCCGGCTCCCCGCAGGGCCGGCGGCCCGCCGAGCCACTGCGGATGACGGTCATCCCGCTCGCCCCGCAGGGCAAGGTGCCCGGTGCCGCCGACGCCGAGACCCTGTACGCGCACAGCCGCGCCGCCCAGTTCGAGATCGGCGCCGAGGGCGTACCGCTGCCGGCCTCCCACAGCACCGCCCACTTCTCCGGCAGCCAGGTGGTGGCCGCGCTCACCACCGTCAAGGACTACATCGTCCGCTCCTCGCTCGACCCCGAGGTACTGACCGGCCGCCAGGCCGGCCCCGCCCGGACCTTGCTCGACCCCGACCAGCTCGACCAGTTCGACCAGAGCTTCGACCGTCCGGCCGCGGACGGCCGGCACGCCACCACCGGCTGGCTGGTCCGCCTCGACCCCTCCCGGGCCCAGCTGGCCGACCACAGGATCCGCGCACAGGGCAGCCTGCAGGCCGCCGAGAGCGACTCGGCCACCCTGGAGATCACCGCCGACCACACCTTCGTCTACGCCCTGCGTCCCACCGGCGCCGTCGGCGCACCCGTGTCCCTCTTCACGGTCCGCCGCCAGGTGACCTTCCGCTTCCACCGCGACGACCTGCGCACCCACCAGGTCCAGCTCGTCACGTCCTACGTCCAGGCGGGCCCTTTGTCCTGCGCCGAGGACTCCAGCGCCTACCTCCGCCCCCTCCTGGCCGGCCAGACGGCCAAGGCGGGCGGCCCCGCCGGCACCAACCCCTACGAGACGGACAACACCCCCGCCCTGTGCGGCACGCTGTCCACCGCAGCCGAGCCGGAGGTGTGAGCGGCGCCAGGGCGAGAGCGCGGTGCCAAGCCACGAGCGGTGCCAAGACATCTCAGGGGGCGAGGAAGTCAAGCTGAGACGTGAGCGGTGCCGAGCCCCGCGCGGTGCCAGGGGGAGACGTGAGCGGTACCGGACGGCACGGGCGCGCGGTGGCTACTCCTGGTCCCCGCGCGGAGCGTCCGCGGAACCCTCGCCGGCCGGCGGCGGGCTCCTGAAGCCGTCGAAGCCGCGCCGGACCCGGCCGCCCAGGTCGCCCGCACCGCCCGCGAGGTCCGTGACCAGCTTCATCAGCGGGTCCTTGGAACCCTTCACATCGCTGGCGTAGCTGGCCGCGGACTCCCGGAAGGAGTCGCTGACGGAGGTGTCCTTGTCCTCGCTGCGTCGCGGGTAGTGGCCGTCCATGATCCGCTGGTAGTCCCGGGACTCGGCCCACTTCTTCAGCTCCGCGGCCCGCACGGTGGTGAACGGGTGCGAGCGGGGCAGCACGTTCAGGATCTTCAGCACCGAGTCGCGCAGGTCGCCCCCGGAGTCGTACTCCTCGGCCTGCTCCAGGAACGCGTCCACGTTCATCTCGTGCAGGTGGTTGCCGCCCGCGATCTTCATCAGGCCCCGCATCGAGGCCCGGACGTCCTGGCCCACCAGCAGACCCGCCCGGTCGGCGGACAGCTCCGACTTGCGGAACCACTCCCTGAGCGCCGTGACGATCGCCATGATCGCCAGGTTGCCCAGCGGGATCCAGGCGACCTTCAGGACGAGGCTCGTCAGGAACAGCAGGATCGTGCGGTACACGGAGTGCCCGGACAGCGCGTGCCCCACCTCGTGCCCGACGACCGCCCGCATCTCCTCCTCGTCCAGCAGCTCGACGAGCCCGGTCGTGACCACGATGATCGGCTCGTCCAGGCCGATGCACATCGCGTTCGGCTGCGGGTCCTGCGTGACGTACATCGGCGGGACCTTCTCCAGGTCCAGGATGTAACAGGCGTCCAGCAGCATGTCGTGCAGATGCGAGAACTGCCGCTCGGAGACCCGCACCGAGTCGGACAGGAACAGCAGCCTCAGGCTCCGCTCCGGCAGCAGCCCGCTGAGCGCCTTGAAGACGGTGTCGAACCCGCTCAGCTTGCGCAGCGCGACCAGTGCCGACCGGTCGGCCGGGTGTTCGTACGCCCGCGAGGAGATCCCCGGGAAGCGTGTGCGCTGCCTGCTGGGCACGCGCTCGCGCCCGGTCCGCTGGTCGCCGTCGTCGGACATGTCTTCCCCCATGTGCGTGTGAGTGCCCTGTGCCCCCGAGGCGGGGCCCAGCCTAGGCGGAGATACCGTGGACGGGCAGTACAGCCGAAGGAGTCCACGTCATGGAGCACCACCCCCCAGCCACCTGGCTGACCGAGGCCGCCGCGAGCGCCGTCCAGCAGCACGGGGCGGGGAATCTGCTCCGCATCGTCCTCATCGTGATGGTCCTGGGCTGTGTGCTGACCGCCTGGTTCCTGCTGCGCGGCTACAAGCGGAAGGACGACTGACAGGCGTCGAAGGTTCCCCGCCGGCAGGCGGTGGACGTTCCCGCCGCGGGCGCCCCGGGGCGGCCGCCCGTCACCAACGGCGGAGTCGGCGTGATCGCCGCGCGGCCGCCCGCTTACGATGAGCCGACATCTTTATCCCGCCCACACGCGATAGGTCCTGCCGAAGATGAGCTTCCACAGCGCCGCAGCCCAGTTGGTCACCCTTGCCGCCGAGGGCGAGGAGCACGGCGGAAACCACAACAGCCTCAACCCGGCCGTCACCGGCGGCGGTGCCCTGATCATCCTGCTCCTGCTGCTGTGGATCACCACGCGCTTCAACCGCGACCGCTGAGCCGGGAGCCCGTCCCCGGCCGGACGTCCGAGGCCGGGCCGGTAGGGTCTGCACGCATGGGAGAGCAGGACATGCCTACCGGTCCGGTGCACGAGAGCGCCGACGACATGGTGGAACACCCGCAGTACGGGCCGGGCAACGGACCCGCCCACACGGGCAAGCGGCGCCTCGGCGTCATGGGCGGAACGTTCGACCCGATCCACCACGGGCACCTCGTGGCGGCCAGCGAGGTCGCCGCGCAGTTCCAGCTGGACGAGGTGGTGTTCGTGCCCACCGGCCAGCCGTGGCAGAAGTCCCACCGCAAGGTCTCCCCGGCCGAGGACCGCTACCTGATGACGGTCATCGCGACCGCCGAGAACCCCCAGTTCTCCGTCAGCCGCATCGACATCGACCGCGGCGGCCCCACCTACACCGTGGACACCCTGCGCGACCTGCGCGCCCTCAACCCCGACACCGACCTGTTCTTCATCACCGGCGCCGACGCCCTCGCCCAGCTGCTGACCTGGCGCGACTCGAAGGAGCTGTTCTCCCTCGCGCACTTCATCGGCGTCACCCGCCCCGGGCACCACCTGACCGACCCGGGCCTGCCGGAGGGCGGCGTCTCGCTCGTCGAGGTGCCGGCGCTCGCCATCTCCTCCACAGACTGCCGTGCGAGAGTCGCCAAGGGGGACCCCATCTGGTACATGGTGCCGGACGGAGTCGTGCGCTACATCGACAAGCGCGAGCTGTACCGCGGCGAGTGAGCCGAGAGGGGCACCGGTGAACGACCGATACGACGCGGGGGACGGCAGCTACGGCGCCGGCCCGTACGAAGTCGTGGGCTACGACGAGTACGGCCGGCCCGTGTACCAGCAGGTCCCGGCCCAGCAGGCCCCGCACACGTCCTACGACCCCTACGCCCAGCAGCAGGGCGGCTACGGCTACGACCCGTACGCCACCGGCCAGCAGCCACCGGCGTCCTCCTACGGCTCCGCCCAACAGCCGCCCGCCTACGACCCCTACGGCTCCCGGGCCCCGTACGACCCCTACGGCACCGGCGCCCACGACACCGCCTCCTACGACCCCTACGGGCAGGCGGCGAGCAGCGGGCAGCAGCCCCGGGTCGCCGAGCAGACCGCCTACATCCCGCAGCAGGCCGGCCCGGCGGAGGACACGCACGCCCCGGAGCAGCCCGAGCGGCACAGCGCACCGGACGAACCGGACTACCGCACCGAGCAGTTCGCGTTCGTCGAGGAGCCGGACGGCGACTCCGAGGACGTCATCGACTGGCTGAAGTTCACCGAGAACCGCACCGAGCGCCGCGAGGAGGCCCGCCGCCGGGCCCGCAGCCGGATCATCGCCCTCCTCGTCGTCCTCGCCCTCGTCGCCGTCGGCGGCGTCGGCTATCTCTGGTACGCCGGAAAGCTGCCCGGTCTCTCCTCCTCCGCCGCCGGGACCGGCACCGCCACGCCCGTCACCGCCCAGAAACGCGACGTGATCGTCGTCCACCTGCACAACACCGGCAAGGGCGGCACCTCGACGGTCCTGCTGGTCGACAACACCACCACCAAGCGGGGCACCACCGTGCTGCTGCCCAACTCCCTCGCGCTGTCCGGGGACGACGGCTCCACCACCACCCTCGCCAAGTCGGTCGACGGCGACGGCTCCTCCGGCACCCGCGACCAGCTGGACACCGTCCTCGGCACCGACATCCAGGGCACCTGGCGCCTCGACACCCCCTACCTGCAGAACCTCGTCGATCTGGTCGGCAACATCGACATCGACACCAACACCGACGTGCCGGATCCGGACGCCAAGAAGAAGGGCACCGCGCCCCTCGTCCACCGGGGCAGCGACCAGACCCTCAGCGGCAAGACGGCCGTCGCCTACGCCACCTACCGTGCCGCCGGCGAGTCCCAGACCGCCCAGCTGGAGCGCTTCGGCCAGGTCATGCAGGGCGTCCTGCGCAAGATGTCCTCCGAACCGTCCTCGGCCACCACCACCGTCCAGACCCTCGCGCAGATCCTCGACCCGTCGCTCACCGACAAGGACCTCGGCACCTTCCTCGCCAAGCTCGCCGACCTCGCCAAGAGCGGCGACTACAAGACCGCCATGCTGCCCGTGCAGGCCGACGGCACGCTGAGCGCCACGACCAGCGACAGCGTGGTGAAGGACATCCTGGGCGGCACCGCCAAGAGCCCCGACGCCGGCTCCGCGGTCCGGGTCTCCGTCCAGAACGCCACGGGCGTGAAGGACGACTCGGAGAAGGCCCGCGTGGTGCTCCTCAACGGCGGCTTCACCTTCCGGGAGGGAGGCACCGCCTCCGGCACCCAGGCCGCCTCCAAGGTGATCTACTCGGACGCCTCCCACAAGGCCGACGCCGCCGAGGTCGCCAAGACCCTCGGCCTGCCCGCCGGCTCCGTGACGAAGGGCACCGTCTCCTCCGGCGCCGACGTCTCGGTCGTCCTCGGCGCCGACTACGAGCCCGCCGCCTCCTGACGACGGGGCCGACGACGCCCGGGGCACCTCACGCGATGCCGTAATCACGTGGGGTGCCCACGGCGGTCCGTGAGACCCTTGAGGTCCACCTGACCGCCGACGGAAAGCCATGTAGTGACCGCCACCGACCGTTCCCTTGAGCTCATCAACACCGCCGCCCAGGCGGCGGCCGACAAGCTCGCCCACGACGTCATCGCCTACGACGTCAGCGACGTGCTGTCGATCACCGACGCCTTCCTGCTGGCGTCCGCCCCGAACGACCGCCAGGTCAGGGCCATCGTCGACGAGATCGAGGAGCGCCTGCTGAAGGAACGCGGCGCCAAGCCGGTACGCCGCGAGGGCGACCGCGAGTCCCGCTGGATCCTGCTCGACTACGTCGACATCGTCGTCCACGTCCAGCACAGCGAGGAGCGCGTCTTCTACGCCCTGGAGCGGCTGTGGAAGGACTGCCCCGAGCTGGAGCTGCCCGCCGACGCCAAGGCCACCCGCGGCAAGGCCGAGGAGCACGCCAAGCTGCAGGCCGCCGAGGGCGACCAGGGGTCGGACGGGGAGTGGTGATGAGCGCCACCGGCGAGGTGACCGACCGCAAGGTGCGGGGCCGCCGCATCATCCTGTGGCGGCACGGCCAGACCTCGTGGAACGTGGAGCGCCGCTTCCAGGGCAGCACGGACGTCGAGCTGACCGAGACCGGCGTCGGCCAGGCCCGCCGCGCCGCCCGGCTGCTCGCCTCCCTGGGGCCCGACGCGATCGTCTCCTCGGATCTGCAGCGTGCCGCGAACACGGCCGCCGAGCTGTCCGCCCTCACCCGTCTCGACGTCACCCGCGAGGAGGGTCTGCGCGAGACCTACGCGGGTGTGTGGCAGGGGCTGACGCACGAGGAGATCATCGCCCGCCACGGCGAGGAGTACGCCGCCTGGAAGCGCGGTGAGCCGGTCCGCCGCGGCGGCGGCGAGCTGGAGACCGAGGTCGCCGACCGCGCCGCTCCCGTCGTGCTGCGGCACGCCGAGAAGCTGCCGGAGGACGGCACTCTCGTCGTCGTCAGCCACGGCGGCACCATCCGCACCACCATCGGCCGACTCCTCGGCCTGGAGCCCCGGCACTGGGAGAGTCTCGGCGGCCTCTCCAACTGCTGCTGGTCCGTGCTCGGCGAGGGCGCCCGCGGCTGGCGCCTGCTCGAGCACAACGCGGGCACCCTCCCGGAGCCCGTCCTCGGCGACGACGACTGAGCGTCCCGAGGCCCCGGGACCCCGGATTTCACTTTCCGGCAGGTCACAGGCTAAAGTTCTTCTTGTTCGCCCCGCCGAGCGGGAAGAACACCAGGGGCTATAGCTCAGTTGGTAGAGCGCCTGCATGGCATGCAGGAGGTCAGGAGTTCAATTCTCCTTAGCTCCACTGATCGACACTCTGTTGGGTTGTCAAAGATCGGTGATGAAGATCCCGTCTCCTTCAGGGGGGCGGGATCTTCTGCGTTCAGGCGCTGATCATCTCGTCGGCCTCCCGGTCCCTCGGCGGCCACAACGGCTGTCGGCGCTCCCTCAGCATCGCGATCTTCCGGCGTGCCTCGTCGTCCGCCGGTGTGTAGACCACGATCCGGCACTCGGGCATCCCGTCGACGGACAGCGACTGCGAGGTCATCCGCATCTCGCCCACCGCCTCATGCCGGAAGGTCTTCACCCGGGGCCCCGGAGGCGTCACCTCGCCGCTCGCCCACAGTTCGGCGAAGTACGCGCTGGCCGCGCACAGCGCGCGTATGTACTCCTCCCAGGCCGGTTCCCCCACGTGTCTGCCGTACGAGGACCGCAGCGTCGCCACCATCACCGGCAGCTCGTGCTCCCGGTGCACCAGCGGGCAGGTGTCCTCCGGCAGGGTGAACAGGGTCCACAGCACGTTGGGCACTCCGGTCGCGCGGGTCTCGGGCACCACGAACAGATCCCGGTAGCCCCGGTTCGTGGCCAGGACGTCGTACCGCGAGTTGTAGACCACCGCCAGCAGGGGGTCCAGCGCGTCGACGATCGTCTGCACCTCCGGTCCGACCTGCCGGGTCAAGCCCTCCGCGTCCGGCTCGAACGGCACCTCGGCCAGCCGGTACAGGTGCTCCCGCTCCGCGGGGTCGAGCCGCAGGGTGCGCGCGACCGCGTCCAGCACCTGCGGCGAGGCGTTGATCGGCCGGCCCTGCTCCAGCCATGTGTACCAGGTCACGCCCACGCCCGAGAGCTGGGCGACCTCCTCCCGGCGCAGCCCGGGAGTGCGCCGTCGCAGCCCGGGCGGCATCCCCACCTCGGCCGGTGTCACCCGCGCACGCCGGCTGCGCAGAAAGGCGGCCAGCTCCGGCCTGCGCCGCTGTGTGCCCGTCGTCCTCGTCACCATCGTCGGTCCCCCGTCGTCCCCGTGTCCATCGTCGGCACCCGGACCCGCGCCTGCCAGGTGCTGGCAGTACCAGCATCGGCGGGCACTCGGCACCGGTACCGAGTCGTCGTCAGGCTCGACGCCATGACGACGACATCCCGCACCGGGCCGGGCACCGAGCCCTTCCCCGACCCTGCGACCAGTGAAGCATCCGCCACTGACAGTGACGCCCCGGCCGCCGGGAGCCCTGGACCACCCGTCACCGGCAGCGCCCCGCCGGCATCCGGCGAGGCGCCGGCCATCACGGACAGTGAAGCACCCGCCACTGACAACCGGCGCCGGCCGCTGCTCGCGGTCCTGCTCGCCGCCCAGTTCATGGCGGCCCTGGACGTCTTCATCGTGAACGTCGCGGCCCCCACCATCGGTTCCGAGCTGCACTCCTCCGGCGCCGACCTGCAGCTGGTGATCGCCGGCTACGCCATCACCTACTCCGTGCTGCTGATCACCGGCGCCCGGCTCGGTGACCGGCTCGGCCACGGCCGGGTCCACCTCGCCGGGCTCGCCCTGTTCACCGCGGCCTCGCTCGCCTGCGGTCTGGCGCAGGGGTCGACCGAGCTGATCGTGTTCCGGCTGGTGCAGGGCGCGGGCTCGGCGCTGATGATCCCGCAGGTGCTCAGCCTGATCCAGCGCACCTTCACCGGCGAGGCACGGACCCGGGCGCTCGGCGCCTACTCGGCGGTCCTCGCCGTCGGCGCCGCGGCCGGGCAGGTCGTCGGCGGGCTGCTGGTCAGCGCCGATCTCCTCGGCACCGGCTGGCGGCCGGTGTTCCTGGTCAACGTGCCGGTGGGCGCCGTTCTGCTGGTGCTGGGCAGGCGGGTCCTGCCCCTGGGCGGGGCGGCCGGGAAGGAACGAGCCCGGCCGCTCGACCTGCCGGGACTCCTGCTGCTCGGCGCGGCCGTGTCGCTGCTGACGGTGCCGCTGGTGCTCGGGCAGGAGGAGGACTGGCCGGCGTGGGCCTGGCTGTCGCTGGCCGGAGCCGTGGTGCTGTTCGCGTTGTTCTGCGGGTACGAGTCCCGGCTGGCCCGGCGCGGCGGTGCCCCGCTGATCGCGCCCCGGGTGCTGCACCATCCCGGCATCGGCCTGGCCGTCCTGCGCATCCTCGCCGTGATGGCGGTCAACGCCGGTTTCCTCTTCGCGCTGACGCTGCACGTCCAGGGCGGCCTGGGCTACAGCGCGCTGCGGGCCGGACTGAGCTTCGCGCCGACCGCGGCCGTCTTCGGCACCGTCAGCCTGACCTGGCGGAAGTGGCCCGCGGCCTGGCAGCGGGCGCTCACTTCGGCCGGGTTCGCGCTGACCGCGGTGTCCGTCGCGGTGGTGGGGCTCGCCCTCCACGGCGGCGGCGACGGGGGAGCGGCCCTGTACGCCGGCTACGCGGGGCTGGGCGCCGGGCTCGCGCTCGCCTTCAGCCCGACGCTGACCGGCGCGCTGGCCACCGTACGGCCTCAGGACGCGGCGGACGCCAGCGGTCTGCTGGCGACCGTCACCCAGCTCGGTCAGCTGCTCGGCGTGGCGTCTTTCGGCACACTGTTCCTGAACCGGCTTGAGTCACTCGGGGCCCCGTCGTCGTATAGCTCTGCGCAGGCGTTCTCGGTGTGTGCCTGGGCGCTGGCCACAACGGCCGTGGTCGGAGCCTTGGCCGGACTGGTACTGAGGCGTCGCTGACCGTATTGGTCCGGCCGTGGCAGAATCAAACGGCCGGAAGGGGGCGCGGCCCGACGGGAGGGAGTAGCGATGCCTGCGAGCATCCTTGAGGAGGTCGGCCACCTCCTCGGTGCGGCGTTGATGCGGGATACGACCACCCGGCTCAGCTGCCCTTCCTGTGGTTCCGCGCGCGTGGCCCAAGTGCTCGGCGACAACGGCGGAATCTCCTACGTGTGCACGGCCTGCGGCCACAGCTGGAGCTGATCGATGGGTGCACACAGGCGAAAGTGCGACTGGTGCGGCAGCGGTACGCCGATCGTCCGTGACATGGAGCCGATCAATCCCGACTACCAGTACTGGTGCGAGGAATGCGCGCGGGCGCTGATCATAAAAGGCGACCCGATCGAGACGTATCGGGAATTGGAGGGCGAGCCGATCTACGGCCGTCTCCTCGAGGAGCACTGCACGCTCAAGAGGTTCTATTCCTTCGTCACGGCTTGACGCGGGACCACCTCGGGACCGGGCCGCGGCAACGATGTCCATGCCAGCACGAGGAAGAGCGCACCGGCTCCTCCGTAGAGGGCCGACAACGTCAACTCCACGCCTCCCTGGCGCAGTTCCGGTCGTCCGGCGCCGTGGGGCACCCACCACGGCACGTACGAGCAGAACACCAGCAGCGAACCCAGGGCCGCCGCCCTGTGTCCGTGCGCCCACAGCAGCAGGACCAGTGGCACGCACCACACCCAGTGGTGCGTCCAGGACACCGGGCTGATCAGCAGTGCGGTGACCGCGCAGGCGCACACCGCCCAGGCCCGCCGTCCGCGCAACTCCGCCGCCACGGCCGCCGCCAGGCCCAGGGCGGCCACCACGGCCCCCAGAGCGGCCCAGAGCGCTCCCGGGTCCGGCGTGTGCAGGAGACGGGCCAGAACGCCGCGCAGGGCCTGATTGGCGGTCTCCTCGGCGTGCCCGACCCGGCTCGTCCGGAAGACCATGTCCGTCCAGAACCGCCATGAGTCGTACGGCAGGACGGCCGCCGCCAGCAGCGTCGCCCCGGCGAACGCGCCGGCCGCCCCCCGCGCGTGCCGCAGCCAGGGGCCTGCGTCCCTGCCGCCGAGCCGGGCCGCGACGCCCGTGACGAGCAGGAACGCCGGGAACAGCGCGGGCGTCAGCTTCATCGCGGCGGCCAGCCCCAGCCCCACCCCGGCCCAGCGGTCGGGGCGGCGGCACAGGTCCCACAGCACCAGGACGGCCAGCAGCAGGTTGACCTGGCCGTAGCGCAGGGTCGTCCACACCGGTTCGCACCACACGGCCGGCGCCGCGACCCACCAGGCGGTCTCCGCGCGCGCGTGGCCGACGAGTTTCAGCGACAGCCGCACGAACACCACCAGCAGCGCGAGGTTGCCGGCCGTCGCCAGCGCGCGCAGGGGGGCGATGTCCAGCAGCGACAGCGGTGTGAACAGCAGGGCCGCGAACGGCGGATAGGTGGTGGGCAGGTGCGCGGCAGTCGCCCGCAGCGCGTAGAGGTCGCCGCCGGCGCGCACGGTGGCGCCCTCGGCCCGGTAGACCGACAGGTCGATCATCGACACCTGCGCGGCCCGCTGCGCGACCCAGAAGGCCGTGAACGACACCAGGCACACGCCCACGGCGACCGATGTCCGGCGGCGGGCTGCTGACGACGCGATCACGGCCACGAAAGCAGACATTAGCGGCCGTATCGGCGCGAACCTGAAATCGATTTGGCGCCAGGTCCACGGGCCTGTAATGTTTACGTCGTCGCCAGGGGAACCGGGCGAAACAACAGAACAAGGGGCTATAGCTCAGTTGGTAGAGCGCCTGCATGGCATGCAGGAGGTCAGGAGTTCAATTCTCCTTAGCTCCACAGAAGTCGAAGGCGGATCATCCCACGGATGGTCCGCCTTCGGCGTGTTCCGGCACCGAACGACCCGTCCGAGTGACAACGGCGGGGAACCCGGGACGGGTCCCCGCCGTTTCCGTGTGCTCAGCGGCCGAGCGCGCGCCGGCCGCGTCCCTGGGAGAGGACCGGCAGATTGCGCGAGGGCGCCTGCCCGCGCGTGTCCTCCTCGATGCGCAGGGCGAGTGCCGGGCAGCGGCGCACCGCGCGCAGCGCCTTCGCCTCCGCGTAGCGCGGCACCTGCGCCTGCGCCACCGTCGGGAAGCCGTCCGCGCCCAGTTCGAAGACCTCCGGGAGGATGTCGGCGCACAGGCCGTGGCCACGGCACAGCGTCCAGTCGACGTAGATCTTCTGCCGGCTGGAGCCGGTCTCCTCGGGCTCTGCGCCGCCCGGGATGCCGGTGGGGGCCCTGCCCCCCTCGAAGAGCGGCAGAACACCCTCCACGGGCCGTCCGCAGCCGTTTCCGAGGACATGGGCGGCCAGGTCGTCGGTGAACGCCTTGATGGTCGACTCCAGGAACATCGCCGAGCCGTCCGGGTGCGAACACGCCCCGCGCCGTTTGACGTTCTTCGCGACCTGCTTCAGTGCCTCCAGCGCGGCCGGGCCGCCGCCGTTGAGGATGTCCTCCATGCCGCGCGCGGCCGCGGGCAGTCCGAGGTAGCAGGGGCCGCACTGGCCGGCGCTCTCCTCGGCCAGCCACTGCGCCACCCGCAGCGACTCACCCAGCGGGCAGGTCTCCTGACTGATCGGCAGGATCGCGCCCGCGCCCAGCGAACCGCCCACCGCGTCCAGCGAGTTGCGGGAGACGATCGCCTCGTTGACGGTCGCCGCGTCGATCCACTTGCCGTGGTAGCCGCCGGTCAGCACGCCCTGCGGCACCGGCGGGGCACCGGCCAGCTGCAGCACGTAGCGCAGCGGCACGCCCGTCGGGACCTCGAGCACCATCGGGCGGGCGACCGCGCCGGAGACCGTGAGCATGACGGTGCCCGGCTCGTCGTAGAGGCCGGTGTTGCCGTAGCGCTCGGGGCCGATGCGGGCGGCGATGGCCAGCTGCGCGAACGTCTCCGCGTTCGACAGCAGCGTGGGCGCGCCGCCCACGCCGGTCTGCGACGCGCTGATCTTGCGTCCGGGCGGGATCGCCGGACCGCCGTCGATCGAGCGGATCAGCGAGGCGGCGGCGCCGGTGACCATGCGCACCGGATTGCGCTGCACCCACGCGCGTAGCGCCGATCTACGGCTGTTGCTCAGACCGCGTTCGGCGAGTGCGGCCTCCATGGAGCGCTGCGTGGACTCCCGGGTGACGCCGATCACGAGCGTGCGCGCGCCGAGCGCCTCGGCACACAGCAGCGCGCCGTCCAGGATGAGGTGCGGGGCACGGTTGATGAGCACCGTGTCCTTGCGGCAGGCGGGTTCGTCCTCGCTGCCGTTGACCACGACGACCGGCCGCACCCCGCGCTTGATCGCCGACTCGGCGACCGAGCGCAGCTTCTTGTGGAACGGGAAGCCCGCGCCGCCCCGGCCCTTGAGGTTGATGCCTTCGGCGAGCTGCGCGAGCTGTTCGCCGCCCAGCGGGTCGAGCGGCCCGTGCACCTTCAGGTGCATGGGCAGGTCGAGCCGTTCCACAAGGTCGAAGCCCGACGTGAGCTGCGGAAGGCCGACCACGCGGACTTCGGGGACGTCGGGCAGGGCCTCGTTCACCTATAGCCTCCGGAAGGCATGTTCCAAGGTTCGCCCGAACCGGGCGCGTCGTACGAGGTGCCAGGGGTTGGTTCAGTGGCGGGACCGCTGTTGAACGTGTCACTCGGGTTGTACGTGCCGTAGAGGCCGTTTGTCTCACCGGTGTCGTACACGTCACTGCCGCCGTATCCGGTCGTGCCCGGGTTGCCGTAGGCCGGGATGTTGTATCCGGTGTCCTGGAGCGGGTCGTACGCGGACGGCGGGGCCTCGCCGACCGGCGGCGGGGACGGGATCGGCCAGCTGCCCGAGGTGCTGGAGGGGCCGTCCACGCGGGGGACGGCCTCCGTGGGCCGGAGGTCCAGCGGCAGGTCCATGCGCGCGGTCTGGCCGGCGGCGAACGGCTGCTGGGAGCGGCCCGGGGTGGACACCGCGCGGTAGGCGGCGGCGAAGCCCGACGCGGGCTCCCCGGCGGGGGCCGCGGGGGACTGGTACAGGGGCGCGGAGGAGGCCGGAGGGCCGGCGGGCGACGGTTTCGGCTCCCGGCGGCCCTCGTAGCCCGGCAGGCCGGAGTCGGCCACCCGGGACCGGCTCGCGTCCAGCTCATCGAGTCCCGGCCGCTCCGAGCTGCCGAACAGTGCCACCAGACGGTCGGCGACCTTGCGCTTGACCGGGCGCGGGGCTGCGCGCAGCGCGAGGGCGCCCATCACGCCGAGCAGGGACAGGCTGTAGAGGATCACGAAGATCGGCTTGGCCGTGCGACCCGCGTAGAGTCCGTGGAGCAGTGCGGCGCACCAGGCCGGATAGGCCAGCATGTGCATGGCCCGCCAGCGGGCGGCGACCGGAGCCGGGGTGGCGAAATTGCTGCGCAGGGCGCCGGTGATGCCCACGAAGATCATCAGCAGGCCCGCCAGCGAGCCCAGGCCGATCAGGCCGGCGATTCCGGTGAGGCCGAGCGAGAACGGAATGATCGCCGCGATCAGCTGTGTGTGGCCGAGCGCGATCTTCGTGGTGATGTGCAGCAGCAGGAACGCGATGGAGGCGACCGCGGTCGTCCGGTGCACCGCCTGGCCGATGATGCGCTGCCGCGTGTTCAGGAAGATCCGGTCCTGGGCGAACAGACCCCAGATCACCGAGCAGCTGAGCGAGACCAGGGACAGCACGCCCGCGCCGAAGTTCAGGAAGTCTTGGAACTGGCTGCCTCCGACCAGCACGGCCACGGGTATGAGCAGCAGGACGACAGCGGACGCCACCCCATAGGCCGAACGGCCCGGTTTGGGGAGCGAGCTGGTACTACGACGAGGGTTCATGGGGGCACTCCGAGCAGTTCCGGGAAAGCGGTCCCGCTGCCGAACTCTAAGTGGCGTCATACCGATCAGTACGAGGGTTTGCGTTATTGCGTTGTTATCAACGCACAATCTGATTGCCGGGGTGCCCCTTAGGGGGTGGTTCGCGAAGTAATTCTTGACCTTGGTTCAGTTCGGGTGGGCCTCCTGGCATGTCCACCACTCATACGGAAGCGCGTCGCGGCTTGCTCAAGGCCTGCGGTACCCTAGCGCCATGCGTGCCGTACGCCTTCTGCTTAGCGGGCCGCGCTGATCAGTACCGACTCCCGGCACAGCCGCGAGGTCGGCATCGGCGCGGCGTCCCCTCCTGTGTGAGGGGATTTTTCGTTTCCGCAGGCAGAGACGATCGATGGAGCTTTGAGGATCATGAGCGAGACGAACCCCGCTGCCGCCGCCGCAACGTCGGCGGAGGCAGCGCCGCACCGCTACACGGCCGCCATGGCAGCCGAGATCGAGGCACGCTGGCAGGACTTCTGGGACGCCGACGGCACCTACGCGGCGCCGAACCCCAAGGGCGACCTGGCCGGCGACCCCGAGCTGGTCGCGAAGCCCAAGAAGTTCATCATGGACATGTTCCCGTACCCCTCGGGTGCGGGCCTGCACGTCGGCCACCCGCTGGGCTACATCGCCACCGACGTCTACGCCCGGTTCCAGCGCATGACCGGCCACAACGTCCTGCACACCCTGGGCTTCGACGCCTTCGGCCTGCCCGCCGAGCAGTACGCCGTGCAGACCGGCACGCACCCGCGCGTGTCCACCGAGGCCAACATCGAGAACATGAAGGCCCAGCTGCGCCGGCTGGGCCTGGGCCACGACAAGCGCCGGTCCTTCGCCACGATCGACCCGGACTACTACAAGTGGACCCAGTGGATCTTCCTGCAGATCTTCAACTCCTGGTACGACGAGGAGGCGGGGAGAGCCCGCCCGATCGCCGAGCTGATCGCGCAGTTCGAGTCCGCTGAGCGTGCGGTCCCGGGCACCACGCGCGCGTGGGGCGAGCTGAGCGCTACCGAGCGCGCCGAGGTCCTGGGCGAGTACCGCCTGGCCTACGCCTCCGACGCGCCGGTCAACTGGTGCCCCGGCCTGGGTACCGTCCTGGCCAACGAGGAGGTCACCGCCGACGGTCGCTCCGAGCGCGGCAACTACCCCGTCTTCAAGGCCAAGCTGCGCCAGTGGAACATGCGCATCACCGCCTACGCCGACCGGCTGCTGGAGGACCTGGAGGAGCTGGACTGGCCCGAGGCCATCAAGCTGCAGCAGCGCAACTGGATCGGCCGCAGCGAGGGCGCCCGCGTCGACTTCCCGATCGACGGCGAGCGCATCACGGTCTTCACCACCCGCCCCGACACCCTGTTCGGCGCGACCTACATGGTGCTGGCCCCCGAGCACCCGCTGGTCGAGAAGTTCACCCCCGGGGCGTGGCCCGAGGGCACGCACGAGGTGTGGACCGGCGGCCACGCGACCCCGGCCGAGGCCGTCTCCGCCTACCGCGCGCAGGCCGCCTCCAAGTCCGACGTCGAGCGGCAGGCCGAGGCCAAGGACAAGACCGGCGTCTTCATCGGCGCGTACGCGACCAACCCGGTCAACGGCGAGCAGGTCCCGGTCTTCATCGCCGACTACGTCCTGATGGGCTACGGCACCGGCGCGATCATGGCCGTCCCCGCGGGCGACCAGCGCGACTTCGAGTTCGCCCGCGCCTTCGAGCTGCCGATCCACTGCGTCGTCGAGCCGACCGACGGCCGTGGCACCGACACCTCGACGTGGGAGAACGCCTTCGGGTCGTACGACGCGAAGATCATCAACTCCTCGAACGACGAGATCTCGCTGGACGGCCTGGGCGTCACCGACGCCAAGACCCGCATCACCGAGTGGCTGCAGGCCAAGGGCATCGGCGAGGGCACCGTCAACTTCCGCCTGCGTGACTGGCTGTTCAGCCGCCAGCGCTACTGGGGCGAGCCCTTCCCGATCGTCTACGACGAGGACGGTGTCGCCCACGCGCTGCCCGAGTCGATGCTGCCGCTGGAGCTGCCGGAGGTCGAGGACTACAGCCCGCGCACCTTCGACCCGGACGACGCCGACACCCAGCCCGAGACGCCGCTGTCGCGCAACGAGGAGTGGGTCAACGTCACCCTGGACCTGGGCGACGGGCCGAAGAAGTACCGCCGCGAGACCAACACCATGCCCAACTGGGCCGGTTCCTGCTGGTACGAGTTCCGCTACCTGGACCCGCACAACGAGCGGAAGCTGGTCGACCCCGAGATCGAGCAGTACTGGATGGGTCCGCGCGAGGGCCAGCCGCACGGCGGTGTCGACCTGTACGTCGGCGGCGCCGAGCACGCCGTCCTGCACCTGCTGTACGCGCGCTTCTGGTCCAAGGTCCTGTACGACCTGGGTCACGTCTCCTCCCCGGAGCCGTTCCACAAGCTGTTCAACCAGGGCATGATCCAGGCCTACGTCTACCGCGACAGCCGCGGTATCGCGGTGCCGGCCGCCGAGGTGGAGGAGCGCGACGGCGCCTACTACCACCAGGGCGAGAAGGTCAGCCGCCTGCTGGGCAAGATGGGCAAGTCCCTGAAGAACGCGGTCACCCCGGACGAGATCGCAGCCGAGTACGGTGCCGACACGCTGCGCCTGTACGAGATGGCCATGGGCCCGCTGGACGTCTCCCGGCCGTGGGACACGCGCGCGGTGGTCGGCCAGTTCCGGCTGCTGCAGCGGCTGTGGCGCAACATCGTCGACGAGAACACCGGCGAGGTCACCGTCACCGACGCCGCGTCCGACGAGGAGACCCTGCGCGCCCTGCACAAGGCCATCGACGGGGTCCGCCAGGACCTGGAGGGCCTGCGCTTCAACACCGCCATCGCCAAGGTCACCGAGCTGAACAACCACCTGACCAAGGCCGGCGGCGCGGTGCCGCGGTCCGTCGCCGAGCCCCTGGTGCTGATGATCGCGCCGCTGGCCCCGCACATCGCCGAGGAGCTGTGGCGCAAGCTGGGCCACACCGACTCGGTCGTCCACCAGGACCTCCCGGTCGCCGACCCGCGGTACGTGGTGGACGAGACCGTGACCTGCGTCGTGCAGATCAAGGGCAAGGTCAAGGCCCGCCTGGAGGTGCCGCCGACCATCTCCGAGGAGGAGCTGGAGAAGGTGGCGCTGACCGACGAGAAGGTCGTCGCGGCGCTGGACGGCGCGGGCATCCGCAAGGTGATCGTGCGGGCGCCGAAGCTGGTGAACATCGTCCCGGCGTGACCATCGCCCGCCGGGTGCAACCGGCGTCGGGGTAGTCCCCTACGGGCAGGTTCGGGGTTCGTCCGGAACTTCGGGCCTGCCCGTTGCGTTTACCGTGGAGAGCACAGCGGCTCGTGCCGTGCCGATCGGAGGAGGAGCGTCGTGGAAGCAGTGATCGCCGTGTTCGCCCTGCTCTTCCTGTTCTTCATCGGCCTGGGCGCCTACGCCACGGTCAAGGCGGTCGGCGCCGCCAAGCGCGGGGTGGACCGGACGATCGCCCAGGCCCGCCGCACGGTCGAGGACCACACCCTGCGCGCGAAGTCCTTCGCCCAGATCGGCCCGGCCGGCGAGATCGCCCAACTGCGGCTCACGCTGCGTACCTCCATGCGCGCCACGCAGGACGCGCTGCACGCGGGCGTGGCCGAGGACGAGTCCCTCAAGGAGTCCCTCGCCCTCTTCGAGCGGCTCAGCGCACACGGCCACGAGCTGGACGCGGACCTCAAGCGTCTGGAGTCCGAGCCGGACCGGGCCGCGCTCACCGCGCGCCTGCCCGAGCTGCGCAGCCGCACCGAGCGCATCACCGACTCGGCCGACTCGCTGCGCTGGGCCGCCCGCGACCGGGCGCGCCGCTTCGCCGACGACGACCTGGGTTCGCTCAGTGCCCAGATCGACATCGAGGCGGACGCCCTGCGCCACTGGACCCGGACCGAGCGCACCCAGACGCCCCCGCAGTGGCCGGCCGCCGACGCTCCTCCCGCCGCCGACGACCCCACAGTGCGCAAGACGCGGCAGCAGAAACCCGGTTCCCGCGCCGCCGAGGAACCGGCTCCCCAGGCGATCCCCTCACCGCCGCCGCGCCCCGCGTATCCCTGGCAGAAGAAGCCCCGCCCCGAGAGCACCACCTGACGCAGGGCCCCTCCGGCACCGCACGACAGGGGCCGGGCTGCCACGCGAGCACTACGGCAGGTAACCTCCAGCTCATGTCCCGCCATGTCGCGATCGTCACCGATTCAACGGCCTACCTGCCGCCGCGGACGATGGAGCGTCACGGCATCACAGCGGTGCCCCTGACCGTGGTCCTCGGCGACCAGGCGCTCGAAGAGGGCACCGAGATCTCGACGCGTTCCCTGGCCCAGGCGCTCCAGAAGCGGCGGTCCGTCACCACCTCCCGCCCCAGCCCCGAGGACTTCGCGAAGACCTACCGCAGGGTCGCCGAGTCCGGCGCGACCGGCATCGTCTCCCTGCACCTGTCCGCCGAGCTGTCCGGCACCTACGACGCGGCGGTCCTCGCGGCGCGCGAGGCACCGGTGCCCGTGCGGGTGGTGGACACCGGGATGGTCGCGATGGCCCTCGGCTTCTGCGCGCTCGCCGCGGCCGAGGCGGCGGAGGCCGGCGGTACGGCGGACGAGGCCGTCACGGCCGCCGAGAAGCGCGCGGCGGGCACATCCGCCTATTTCTACGTCGACACCCTCGACTATCTGCGCCGCGGCGGCCGCATCGGGGCCGCGCAGGCTCTCCTCGGCTCCGCACTCGCCGTCAAGCCCCTGCTCCAGCTGGACGGCGGCCGCATCGAACTGCTCGAGAAGGTCCGTACGGCGTCCAGGGCGATCGCCCGGCTGGAGGAGATCGCCGCCGAGCGGGCGGGCGGCGCGGAGGTCGACATCGCCGTCCACCACCTCGCCGCGCCCGACCGAGCCGCCGCCCTCGCCGACCGGCTGCGGGTACGGGTGCCGGGCCTGGCCGACCTTCATGTCAGCGAGGTCGGAGCGGTGATCGGGGCGCACACGGGGCCCGGGCTGCTGGGAGCGGTCGTCTCGCCCCGCTGACGACAGCCGGATTCCTTCGCCCGGATTCTTTCGTCCGGTTTCACTCGTGCGAGTGGCGGAGTTTTCCACAACCGGGCTGTTTTCCCCGGGAATTGACCAAGATCATCGTGATTCGGCGGGATGCTCCATCCTCGTCGCATGGCACTTCGATCACGTTCACGCACAGCCACTGCGACCAGCGGCCCCGGCCGCGGTCCCGCCTCCGACGGCCGCATCCGCAATCGCCGCGGCCCGGACCACCGCCGCGGCCCGGACCACCGCCGCGGCCCGGACCACCGCCGGGGCACGGACCAACGACACGGCACGGACCAACGACACGGCACGGACCAACGACACGGCACGGACCACGGCCGCACGGACCACCGCCGGGACACCGAGCACCGCCGCGCCCGTCATCGCCCGCCCGCACCGGCAGAGGAACTGCGCCGCCGGGCGGAACTTCTCTTCGGTGAACGCGCCGTACGCCGACGGGAGTCGGGGAACGGACCGCCGGACGGGGACGGGGACGGGGCGCCGGGCGGGGACACGCCCGCGCGCACGGCAGCGGCGGCGACGGTTGCGGGTACGGCGCCCGGTCCGAGTCCGGCGCGGACCGCGGTCGCGACCACAGCTCCGGCTGCGGCAGGACCGGTGCTGACGCCGGAGCCCGAACCGGCCGGGCACGCGGCCTGGCCGGAACCGAATGCGCCCGTTGCGCCGGACTGGCGGGAGCGGGCCGGGCTGGCACTGCGCGAGCGGCTGCCGGTGTGGTTGCAGGCGCGGTGCGGGCTGCAGCGGCGGGGAGTCGTGGCGCTCGCCGTGGTGCTCGTGGCCGCCGCCGTGTTCGCCGTACAGCACTTCTGGACGGGCCGCACCCAGTCCGTGAGCGCCCCTCGAGTGGTGCGTGCCGAGGCGTCCTCCACCCAGCGGCACGAAGACGCGACGCGCGTCGCAGCCGTGGGCGGCTCGGCGGCTCCGAGCGGGGAGATCGTCGTGGACATCGGCGGCAAGGTCCGGAAACCGGGCATCCTGCGGCTGCCGGCCGGTTCCCGGGTGGCGGACGCGCTGCGGGCGGCGGGCGGCGTCCGTCCGGGCGTGCGCACCGAGGGCCTCAACCGGGCCCGCTTCCTGGTCGACGGCGAACAGGTCGTCGTCGGCGCGTCCGCGGGGGCGCCGGCTGCGCCCGGCCCGGTGGGCGGTGCGGTCTCCGGACCGGCCGGCCCGGGCCCCACGGCCCCGGTCTCCCTCAACACGGCCACCGCTGAACAGCTCGACACCCTGCCCGGAGTCGGCCCGGTACTGGCCCAGCACATCATCGACTACCGCACCCGGCAGGGCGGGTTCCGCTCGGTGGACGAGCTGCGCGAGGTGAACGGCATCGGCGACCGCCGTTTCACCGATCTTCGTGACCTGGTACGGCCATGAGCCGTGTGCTCGACGATGTCGCCCCCGACTCGGGGCCGCGTGAGCGCGGGGTCGGGCAGGCCGACCGGCCCGGCCCCATGGACCTGCGCCTGGTGCCGCCCGCCCTCGCGGCCTGGGCTACGGCGGCCCTGACGCTGGACGCCCCGGCGCGCTGGACCGCCGGGATCGCGGTCGTCTGCTCGATCAGTGGGGTCTTCCTGCTGGCGGCGGGGCGGTCGGGAGGGGCTGTACGGGCGGCGCGGGGCGGACGGGCGAGGCAGGCCGAGCGGGTGGGGCCGGTTCCGCGAGGGGGCGGACGCCGCTCGCGGACCGCGGGGCCGGAGATCGGCCACGGCCGGTTCGCATGGGCTCGCGCGTCGGTCGCCGCGGTACTGCTCTGCGTCGCCGCGGCCGCCGCCTCCGCCGGGCTGCACGGCGCGGACGTGCGGCGCGGTCCGGTGCCCGAACTGGCCCGGCGGTTCGCGACCGTGACCGCCGAGGTCGAGCTGAGCGGCGACCCCTGGCTGAGCCGGCCACGGGTGCGCGGGGATCACACGGCGCCCGTGGCGGTGCTGGCCAGAGCGGAGGTACGGCGGGTCGAGAAGAGCGACGGTACGAGTGTGCGGACGCGCACCCCCGTGTTGCTGGTCGTCGACGCGGACGTGCCGGCGCCGAAGGGGAGTGCCGTGCGGAACGGGAGTGCCGTGGAGCCGCCGGTCACGGGCGTCCGTGGAGCGCCGGGCGGGCATGGGACGCCGAGCGGGGACTTGGAGGAAGTCCCGGCGGGTGCCGCCCGTGGGGCGCCGGGCGGGCGCGGTGCCTGGCTCGGGCTGCTGCCGTCAACGCGGATGCTGGTGGGCGGGCGGCTGGCGCCGGCTCTGACCGGCGGTGACCGTACCGTGGCGGTGCTGCGGGTGCGCGGCCGGCCGGGGCCGCGGATCGTGTCGGGGCCGAGCGGCGCTCAACGGCTGGCGGGGCGGCTCAGAGCAGGGCTGCGAGAGGCGACGGACGCTCTGCGGGGGGACGCGCGGGCGCTGCTTCCGGGACTGGTCGTCGGGGACACCTCCCGGATCACGCCCGAGCTTGACGAGGCATTCAAGGAGACGGACCTGGCGCACACGCTCGCCGTCTCCGGCAGCAACCTCACCGTCCTGCTCGCCCTGCTCATCGGGCCACCCGGCCTGGCCCAGCGGGCCGAGCGTCGCGGCCTCGCCCCACGCCTCGGGCTCTCGCTGCGGGCGACCGCGCTGTCCGCGGCCGCGCTGACGCTGGGATTCGTGGTGGTGTGCCGACCCGACCCCAGCGTGCTGCGGGCCGCCGCCTGCGGTGCGGTCGCCCTGCTCGCCCTGGCCACCGGGCGCCGCAGATCCCTGGTCCCCGCCCTGGCCACGGCCGTACTGCTGCTGGTGCTGTACGACCCGTGGCTGGCCCGCGGTTACGGCTTCCTGCTGTCCGTGCTGGCCACCGGCGCCCTCCTCGTCCTCGCACCCGGCTGGAGCGAGGCGCTGCGGCGGCGCCGGGTGCCCCCGCGGCTCGCCGAGGCACTGGGAGCGGCCGCCGCGGCGCAGGCCGTGTGCGCGCCGGTGGTGGCGGTGCTGTCGGCCCGGGTGAGCCTGGTGGCGGTGCCGTGCAACCTGCTGGCCGAGGCGGCGGTGGCGCCGGCCACGGTACTGGGGTTCGCGGCGCTCGCGACGGCCCCGCTGGCGATGCCGGTGGCCGAGGCGCTGGCCTGGTGCGCGAGTTGGCCGGCGGGGTGGATCGCCGGGGTCGCCCGGACCGGGGCGGCGCTGCCCGGCGCGGGGGTGGACTGGCCGGGGAACTGGGCGGGAGCGCTGTCGCTCGCGGTGCTCACGGTGGCCGTCGTCCTGGCCGGACGGAGGCTGCTGCGGCACCGGTGGTGGTGCGGACTGCTCGGGGCGCTGCTCCTGCTGGTGGTCGTCCGGCCGGCGCCCCTGACCCGGGTGATCACGGGATGGCCGCCACCGGGCTGGCGGTTCGCGATGTGCGACGTCGGGCAGGGCGACGCGACCGTGCTGGCGGCCGGGGAGGGAGCCGCGGTGGTCGTGGACGCCGGGCCCGATCCGGCGCCGGTCGACCACTGCCTGCGGCGGCTGGGTGTCACGCGTATCCCCCTCCTCGTCCTCACCCACTTCCACGCCGACCATGTGGCGGGCCTGCCCGGTGTTCTGCGGGGCCGCTCGGTGGCCGAGATCGAGACGACGGGCTTCGAGGAACCCGCCGAACAGGCCGCGTTCGTCAGAAAGGAGGCGGCCGAACGGCACATCCCGCTCAGGCGGGCCGTCGCGGGGGAGGAGCGGCGCACCGGACCGCTGGCCTGGCGGGTCCTGTGGCCCCCGCCGAGCGGGCGGCCGCTCCCGGGCGCCCAGGCACCCCCGCCATGGCCGGGCGCCCTGCCGGAGCCGGACGGGCCGAACGACGCCAGTGTCGCGCTGCTGGTCCGCACGGGCGGATTGCGGATGCTGCTGCTCGGCGACCTCGAACCACCGGCTCAGCAGGCGTTGCTGAGATCTCCGGCGGCGTCCGGGCTGGCCGGTGTGGACGTCCTGAAAGTGGCCCACCACGGCTCGGCCTACCAGGACCCGGAGCTGATACGGCTCACCGCTCCCCGGGTGGCCCTCGTCAGCGCCGGCGCCGGCAACCCGTACGGTCACCCGGCACCGTCGACCGTGGCCGCGCTGCGGGCCGGTGGCGCGGTGGTGCTGCGCACCGACCGGGACGGAGCGCTCGCGGTCGGGGGCACCGGAGGGGCGGGCGGGGAGGTGCGGGTGACGAGAGAGTGAGCGAGGGTGCGCGAGCCGCCGCCGTGCAGGGCGAGCCCCCTCGCGGCGTCCCGGGCGGTCGCTCGCTCAGACTGGAGCCATGAATACAGCACTGGTCGATGCCTATCTCTCCCGGCTCGGGGCGGCGCGCCCGCACCGGCCCACCAGCGAGGCCCTGCGCGAGCTGCACCTGCGCCATCTGCGGACCGTTCCCTTCGAGAACCTCTCCGTCCACCTCGGCGAGGAGATCGTGCTGGAGGAGAAGCGGCTGCTGGACAAGGTGACGGGGAGCCGGAGGGGCGGCTTCTGCTACGAACTCAACGGCGCGTTCGCCGCGTTGCTCGCCGCTCTCGGCTACGAGGTGGAACTGCTCGCGGCTCGCGTGTACGACGACGGGGGGCGGCCCGGGATCCCCTACGACCATCTCGCGCTGCGGGTGCGGACGGCGGAGGGGGACACCTGGCTCGCCGATGTCGGGTTCGGGGCGCACAGCCACTATCCGCTGGTGTTCGCGGAGCGCGGGGAGCAGGACGACCCGGGTGGCAGGTTCCGCCTGGTGGAGGCCGGGCCCGACGCGGCGGGAGTGAGGGGCGGGGGCGACGGGGCGGGCGCCGGGGACCTGGACGTCCTGCGGGACGGCAGACCGCAGTACCGGCTGGAGACGCGGCCCCGGGCGCTCGGGGACTTCGCCTCCGGGGCCTGGTGGCACAGCACCTCTCCGTCGTCGCACTTCACCCGCTCGCTGGTCTGCTCGCGGATCACCGAGGACGGAGGGAGGATCACGCTCGGCGGGCGCACGCTGACGACGACGGCCCCCGACGGCGCGCGCGAGAAGCGGGAGTTGGAGACGGACGAGGAGGTGCTGGCGGTGTACGGGGAGCGGTTCGGGATCGAGCTGGACCAGGTGCCGACTGTGCGAAATCGGAACGATACTTACTGATTCGCTCAGTTCCGGCGCACGGTACGGACCCCCACGGGTCGTTCCTGACGACGGTGCCGGCGGGGGAGTACCGGTTCGCGGTGTCGGCCGAGGGCTCGGCGTCGGGTCCCCCGCCGGCCGACCCCGCCGGCCGACCTCGCCGCCCGGCCTCCGGCCGGTGCCGGAGAATGGGCTCGTGAGCGATGTGAGACATGTGCTGGTGCTGCCCGACCGCGAGGCCGCCGAGGAGGCGGCCGAGGTGCTCGGGGAGCGCTTCGGGACCGACGAGGAGCCCCGGCTCGTGCGGGACGCGCTGGCCGGTGAGGACGACGCCGAGGACGCCCAGTGGCTGGTGGTCCTGCGCGACGAGAAGGAGCGGCTGGACCCGGCGCAGCTGGACGCGTTCGCGGGGGAGTGGGACGGCTGGCGCGAGGAGCCCTGACCCTGAGATGCACTCCGGGCACGGTCGGGGACCGGCCGGGGTGCGCGGGCCGCTTCGTTGTCGGTACCGCGTGGGATGCTGTACGCGATGGCCAGGAAGACTGCGAATGACGACCCTCTCGCCCCGGTGACCCTTGCCGTGGGCCAGGAGGACCTCCTGCTCGACCGTGCCGTGCGGGAGGTGGTGGCCGCCGCCAAGGCCGCCGACGCCGACACGGACGTACGGGACCTCACCGCGGACCAGTTGCAGCCCGGCACGCTCGCCGAGCTGACCAGTCCCTCGCTCTTCGCCGAGCGCAAGGTGGTGGTCGTACGCAACGCGCAGGACCTGTCCGCCGACACGGTCAAGGACGTGAAGGCGTACCTCGGAGCGCCCGCCGAGGAGATCACGCTCGTGCTGCTGCATGCCGGCGGCGCCAAGGGCAAGGGGCTGCTGGACGCCGCGCGCAAGGCGGGGGCGCGGGAGGTGGCCTGCCCGAAGATGACCAAGCCGGCGGACCGGCTGGCCTTCGTGCGGGGGGAGTTCCGCTCGCTCGGGCGGTCGGCCACGCCCGAGGCGTGCCAGGCGCTCTGCGACGCGATCGGCAGTGACCTGCGGGAGCTGGCCTCGGCGGCCTCGCAGCTGGTCGCCGACGTGGAGGGGACGGTCGACGAGGCGGTCGTCGGGCGGTACTACACCGGCCGGGCCGAGGCCTCCAGCTTCACGGTCGCCGACCGGGCGGTGGAGGGGCGTACGGCGGAGGCCCTGGAGGCGCTCAGGTGGTCGCTGGCGACGGGGGTGGCACCGGTGATGATCACCAGTGCGCTCGCGCAGGGTGTGCGGGCGATCGGGAAGCTGTCCTCCGCGCGCGGGGGGCGCCCGGCCGATCTGGCGCGGGAGCTGGGCATGCCGCCGTGGAAGATCGACCGGGTGCGGCAGCAGATGCGGGGCTGGACGCCCGACGGCGTGGCGATGGCGATGCGCGCGGTCGCCGAGGCCGACGCGGGCGTGAAGGGCGGCGGTGACGACCCCGGGTACGCCCTGGAGAAGGCGGTCGTGACGATCGCCCGGGCCGCGCGGTCCAGAGGCCGCGGCTGATCCGGTCGCCCGGCGGCCGTCGCGGACCTCGACGAGGCCGTCGCGGACCCGAGGCCGTCGCGGACCTCGACGAGGGGGACGACTTCCGGGGCCTTGGTCCGGTGCATGTGGTCCGGTGCATGCCGAAGGCCCCGTCACCCGCCCTGGGGAAGGGAGGGCACCGGGGCCTTCGGATCAAGCTGTTGGATCCGCGCCCGCGTGGCGAACGCAGGCCGCGCGCGGATCACGGGGTGCCGGTCGGGAGCGGATGAGAGAGGGCCCGCTCTGGGTCCTTCCGGCGGTCAGATCAAAAGGGATTCTCAGCCCTTGAGGGACGTGACCTTGGAAGCAAGCGCCGACTTCTTGTTGGCGGCCTGGTTCTTGTGGATGACGCCCTTCGAGACGGCCTTGTCGAGCGCACGCGCGGCAGCGCGCTGCAGCTCGGTGGCCTTCTCGACGTCACCCGCGGCAGCGGCCTCACGGGCCTTGCGGATCGCGGTCTTCAGGGAGGACTTGACGGCCTTGTTGCGCAGCCGAGCCTTCTCGTTGGTCTTGATCCGCTTGATCTGGGACTTGATGTTCGCCACGAAGGAGCCTTTTCAGGTTCAGGCGCGGGGCCGCTCGGGTCCCGTACCGGTGATCCAAAAATTTTCTGTCGCGCCTCGTGCTGAGAGGGCATGAGGCACAGCCATCTACAGTACCAGTGGCCCTCCGGACGGCCCAAAACGGCTTCCGGTCCCCGGCCGTGGGACCATGGAGACTACGTATCGATCCGACCCGAGGCATAAGGCGCCTCAAGAGACAGGACCCTGCGTGCCCGCGACCCCTAACCATGTGCCCGAGCCGAGCCGTACCGACCCGGCGCTGATCCGCAACTTCTGCATCATCGCGCACATCGACCACGGCAAGTCCACGCTCGCCGACCGGATGCTCCAGCTGACCGGTGTGGTCGAGCAGCGGCAGATGCGTGCTCAGTACCTCGACCGGATGGACATCGAGCGCGAGCGCGGCATCACGATCAAGTCCCAGGCGGTGCGTCTGCCCTGGGCCCCGTCCGAGGGCCCCGACCAGGGCACGACCCACATCCTCAACATGATCGACACCCCGGGGCACGTCGACTTCACCTACGAGGTCTCGCGGTCGCTGGCCGCCTGCGAGGGGACCATCCTCCTCGTCGACGCCGCTCAGGGCATCGAGGCGCAGACCCTCGCCAACCTGTACCTGGCGATGGAGAACGACCTCACGATCATCCCGGTGCTGAACAAGATCGACCTGCCGGCCGCGCAGCCGGAGAAGTTCGCCGAGGAGCTGGCGAACCTGGTCGGCTGCGACCCGGAGGACGTGCTCAAGGTCTCCGCCAAGACCGGTCTCGGCGTGGACGCGCTGCTGAACAAGGTCGTCAAGGAGATCCCGGCGCCGGTCGGGGTCGCCGACGCGCCCGCCCGCGCGATGATCTTCGACTCGGTCTACGACTCCTACCGCGGTGTGGTGACGTACGTCCGTGTCATCGACGGCCAGCTCAACAAGCGCGAGCGCATCAAGATGATGTCGACCGGCGCCACCCACGAGCTGCTGGAGATCGGCGTCAACTCGCCCGAGATGCTCGCGGCCGACGGCCTCGGCGTCGGCGAGGTGGGCTACCTGATCACCGGTGTGAAGGACGTCCGCCAGTCCAAGGTCGGTGACACCGTCACCAGTCAGAGCAAGGGCGCGACCGAGGCGCTCGGCGGCTACAAGGACCCGAAGCCGATGGTCTTCTCGGGTCTGTATCCGCTGGACGGCTCCGACTACCCGGAGCTGCGCGAGGCCCTCGACAAGCTCCAGCTCAACGACGCCGCCCTGGTCTACGAGCCGGAGACCTCCGCCGCCCTCGGCTTCGGTTTCCGCGTAGGCTTCCTCGGTCTGCTGCACCTGGACGTGATCCGGGAGCGGCTGGAGCGCGAGTTCGGCCTCGACCTGATCGCCACGGCGCCGAACGTGGTCTACCGCGTGGTCATGGAGGACGGGACCGAGCACACGGTCACCAACCCCAGCGAGTTCCCCGAGGGCAAGATCAACGAGGTGTACGAGCCGGTCGTGCGCGCCACCATCCTGGCGCCGACCGAGTTCATCGGCTCGATCATGGAGCTGTGCCAGACCAGGCGCGGCACCCTGCTCGGCATGGACTACCTCTCCGAGGACCGGGTCGAGATCCGCTACACCCTCCCGCTCGCGGAGATCGTCTTCGACTTCTTCGACCAGCTGAAGTCCAAGACCCGCGGCTACGCCTCCCTCGACTACGAGCCCACCGGCGAGCAGACGTCGAGCCTGGTCAAGGTCGACATCCTGCTGCACGGCGACAAGGTGGACGCCTTCTCGGCGATCACCCACAAGGACGCGGCCTACGCCTACGGCGTGCGGCTCGTCGCCAAGCTGCGCGAACTCATCCCGCGGCAGGCCTTCGAGGTGCCCATCCAGGCCGCCATCGGTTCGCGGGTCATCGCCCGTGAGACCATCCGCGCCATTCGCAAGGACGTCCTCGCCAAGTGCTACGGCGGTGACATCTCGCGTAAGCGCAAGCTGCTGGAGAAGCAGAAGGAAGGCAAGAAGCGGATGAAGATGGTGGGTTCCGTGGAGGTTCCGCAGGAGGCCTTCATCGCCGTCCTGTCCAGCGATGACAGCGCGGGATCGGGCAAGGGCAAGAAGTAACCGCTGGTAACAAAGGGTGACGCCCGCAAATCGGGCAGACCGGGGCCCGTCGTGCGAAAGTGCGGCGGGCCCTACGCGTGCGTAGCGTCGCTCTGCGTGGAAAGTGACAGGCCGCAGCCCCTTACGCAGCGGCCGGTCGCCCCTTACTCTGAACCCTGCTCGATAGTTACTCGCGAGTTAAACAACAGCTGAATCCCCACCGTGAGTTAACCCAGCCGCACCGAGTCAGCCGCACTGTCGCGGGCCCCGGAGGATGTCGTGAGCGACACACAGACCTTGATCGAGAACCGTCCGCCGTCCGTGGCGGCCCTCTTCCTGGAGCGCGTGGCGGCGACACCGGACGCCGAGGCCTACCGCTACCCGGTGCCGCCCTCCCCCGCCGCCGAAGGCGCGGGCGGTACCCCCACGGGGGGCCAGGCCCCCGACGAATGGAAGTCGCTCAGCTGGGCGCAGGCGGCCGACCGGGTGTACGCGATCGCGGCCGGGCTCATCGAGCTGGGCGTCCAGCCGGAGCAGCGGGTGGCGCTCGCCGCCTCGACCCGCGTCGAGTGGATCCTTGCCGACCTCGGCATCATGTGTGCCGGCGGCGCCACGACCACCATCTACCCGCAGACCAACGCCGACGAGTCGGCCTTCATCCTCTCCGACTCCGAGAGCCGGGTGCTGATCGCCGAGGACGCGGCCCAGGTCGCCAAGGCCCTGGAGAAGCGCGCCGAGCTGCCCGACCTGACCAAGGTCGTCGTCATCGACCCGGCCGGCGTCGAGACGGACGAGTGGGTGACCACCCTCGCCGAGCTGGAGCAGCGCGGCGCCGCCTACCTGGAGAAGCACCCGCAGCTGATCAAGGAGCGGGTCGGCGCGATCACCAGGGACCAGCTCGCCACCCTCATCTACACCTCCGGCACCACCGGCCGGCCCAAGGGCGTGCGCCTGCCGCACGACAACTGGGCGTACATGGCGAGGGCGATCGCGGCGACCGGCCTGGTCACCGTCGAGGACGTGCAGTACCTGTGGCTGCCGCTCGCCCACGTCTTCGGCAAGGTGCTCACCTCCGGCCAGATCGAGGTCGGGCACGTCACCGCCGTCGACGGACGCGTCGACAAGATCATCGAGAACCTTCCGGTGGTGCAGCCGACGTACATGGCGGCCGTGCCGCGGATCTTCGAGAAGGTCTACAACGGCGTCGCGGCCAAGGCCCGTGAGGGCGGCGCCGCGAAGTACAAGATCTTCCAGTGGGCCGCCGAGGTCGCCCGCGAGTACGCCAAGGTCACCCAGGACAACTTCCGGCGCACCGGCACCGCCTCGGCGCCCTTCGGACTGGCCGCCAAGCACAAGGTCGCCGACACCCTCGTCTACGCCAAGCTCCGCGAGGCCTTCGGCGGCCGGCTGCGTGCCTGCGTCTCGGGCGCCTCCGCGCTCTCCCCGGAGATCGGCTACTTCTTCGCGGGCGCCGGCATCCACGTCCTGGAGGGCTACGGCCTCACCGAATCCTCCGCGGCCTCCTTCGTCAACCCCGGCGAGGCCTACCGCACCGGCACGGTCGGCAAGCCGCTGCCCGGCACCGAGGTCCGCATCGCCGACGACGGCGAGATCCTGCTGCGCGGCCCCGGCATCATGGAGGGCTACCACCGGCTGCCCGAGAAGACCGCCGAGGTGCTGGAGTCCGACGGCTGGTTCCACACCGGCGACATCGGGGAGCTGTCGCCCGACGGGTATCTGCGCATCACCGACCGCAAGAAGGACCTCATCAAGACCTCCGGCGGCAAGTACGTCGCCCCCGCCGAGGTCGAGGGACAGTTCAAGGCGGTGTGCCCGTACGTCTCCAACATCCTCGTGCACGGCGCCGACCGGAACTACTGCACCGCCCTCATCGCCCTGGACGAACTCGCGATCCAGGACTGGGCGAAGGAGAACGGCCTGGCCGGCAAGTCGTACGCCGAGATCGTCGCGGCGCCGCAGACGGTGGAGCTGGTCGACGGGTACGTCCGGCAGCTCAACGCCGGGCTCCAGCGCTGGCAGACGATCAAGAAGTTCCGGCTGCTGCCGCGTGACCTCGACGTGGAGCACGGAGAGATCACGCCGAGCCTGAAGCTGAAGCGGCCGGTGGTGGAGCGCGAGTACAAGGACCTCATCGAGGAGATGTACTCCGGTACGCGGGAGGCCTAGCTCCCTGACGCGGGGCGCCGGGGACCGCGGGGCGTCGATGGCCGCCCGCGCGGTTCCCCGCACCCCTTTGGCCGGCTTCGGCCCGGCCCCGCCCGAAAGTGTCCGACTGGGAGCACTCCCGTAGCACAGTTCTCGTCCATCACTGGCCGGTTCGGTGACTGCACGCTTATGCGCGCCCCCTTTCTGTCACGCTGGCCGCATGGACATGGCGGCCATACCGACGCAGCGGGAGACCCAGGCCCCGGACCGTGAGGTGCGGGGCCGGGCGACGCTGCCCGGAAGTCCTCTCGCGCCGGGGTCGGCCCGCGCGCTGGTGCGGGCCGCGCTGGCCGAGGCGCCCAGGGTGTCCGCCCGGCTCGCCGACGACGCCATGGCCGTCGTCAGCGAACTGGTCACCAACGCCGTCGTGCACGCCGGTACGGACCTGGAGGTCGACTGGCGCCTGGAGGAGACCGGCGCGTTCGTCGTGGAGGTGTGCGACCAGCATCCCTCCCGCGCCCCGCGCGACCCCGTCGGCGGCGAGGCGCCGTACGACGCGGCCGAGTACGGGCGCGGGCTGCGGCTGGTCGCCACCCTCGCGGAGTCCTGGGGCGTCACCTACCGCACCGGCGCCAAGACGGTGTGGGCGCGGCTGCCCCCGGGCGGCAGCGAGGCCGCGGACGGGCCCGCGCCGGTCCCGGGCCTGGAGATCGCCGAGGACCTCGCCCCGCAGCCGCACCGTGCCGACGGCGACCGGGACTGGCTGGGCCGGGGCGCGCTGTCCTTCCTCGCCGAGGCCTCCGACCTGCTCGCCGGACAGCTGGACGAGAACCTGGTCGCCGCCCTCACCGGCCAGCTGATCGTGCCCCGGCTCGCCGACTGGTGCGCGGTGTGGCTGGAGGACGAGGCGACCGTGCGCGGCGGCACGGGCGGCGGCCCGGTCCGGGTCTGGCACGCCAGCGAGGCCCGCATCGAGGAACTGCGGTGCGCCCTGCAGAAGGAGCCGCCGTGCCCGCGGGAGGGGCTGCGCTCGGGTCCGGAGCCGTATCCCTGGCCCGGCGACGCGCTGGGGCCCCAGGGCGTCCACGGCGCGGCGCTGGCGTACCGGCTGATCGCGGGCGGCCGGCCGCTCGGCACGCTGGTCATCGGCCGGTGCGGGCCGGCCCGATTCCCCGACGAGGTCACCGGGCTGGTGGAGGACCTCGGCCGGCGGGTCGCCCTCGCCATCGGCGCGGCCCGCCAGTACGCCCGCCAGGCGACCATCAGCGCCGTCCTGCAGCGCGGCCTGCTGCCCGGCGCGGTCGCCGAGATCCCCGGGGTGAGCAGCGCACTCGTCTACGAGCCCTGCGACAAGGGCGGCCCCAGCGGCGACTTCTACGACCTGTTCCCGGCCGGCGACGGCCGCTGGTGCTTCGCGGTCGGCGACGTCCAGGGCAAGGGCCCCGAGGCGGCGGTCGTGATCGGCCTGGCCCGCCCCTGGCTGCGGCTCCTCGCCCGGGAGGGCTACCGCGTCGCCGATGTCCTCGACCGCCTCAACCAGCTCCTCCTGGACGACGCGACGGAGGCGGCCGACGCCGCCGCGCGCGCCCTGGTCGCCGCCGGCGGCCGGCCCGTGGTGTCCGGGGACGGCCCGCAGACCCGCTTCCTGTCCCTGCTCTACGGCGAACTGGTCCCGCACGACGACGGTGTCCGCTGCACCCTCGCCTCCGCCGGGCACCCGCTGCCGCTCGTCCTCGGCCCCGACGGCGGCGTGCGCACCGCCGCCCGCCCGCAGACCCTGCTCGGCGTGGTCGAGGACGAGACCTACACCAGCGAGACCCTCGACCTGCGGCCCGGCGACAGCCTGCTGTGCGTCACCGACGGAGTGACCGAGCGCCGCTCCGGCTCCCGCCAGTTCGACGACGGCGACGGGCTCGCGCGGGCCCTGTCCAGCTGCGCGGGCCTGAGCGCCGAGCTGATCGCCGAACGGATCCGGTGCCTGGTGCACGACTTCGGCGGCGGTCTCCCGGAGGACGACCTGGCCCTGCTGGTGCTCCAGGCCGAGTGACCGTCGGCGTACGGGACAATGGGGGACATGCCTTCCGCACTCCCCGACGGCGAGCCCGTCCCCGCAGACGGCGCGCTGCCCGCCGCAGCGCTCGCCGGGGCCGCCGACCGCCCCCTCGGGTTCTACCTGCACGTGCCGTACTGCGCGACCCGCTGCGGCTACTGCGACTTCAACACCTACACCGCGACCGAGCTGCGCGGCACGGGCGGCGTGCTCGCCTCCCGGGACAACTACGCGGACACGCTGATCGACGAGGTCCGCCTGGCCCGGAAGGTGCTCGGCGACGACCCGCGCGCGGTCCGGACGGTCTTCGTCGGGGGCGGTACGCCGACGCTGCTGGCCGCCGGCGACCTCGTACGGATGCTGGGCGCGATCCGTGACGAGTTCGGCCTGGCACCGGACGCGGAGATCACCACGGAGGCGAACCCGGAGTCGGTGGACCCGGCGTATCTCACCACCCTCCGGGAAGGCGGCTTCAACCGGATCTCCTTCGGCATGCAGAGCGCCAAGCAGCACGTGCTGAGGATCCTGGACCGCACGCACACCCCGGGCCGCCCCGAGGCGTGTGTGGCGGAGGCGAGGACGGCGGGCTTCGAGCACGTCAACCTCGACCTGATCTACGGCACACCGGGGGAGAGCGACGACGACTGGCGGGCGTCCCTGGACGCGGCCATCGGTGCCGGGCCCGACCACATCAGCGCCTACGCCCTGATCGTCGAGGAGGGCACCCAGCTCGCCCGCCGCATCCGCCGGGGCGAGGTCCCGATGACCGACGACGACGCCCACGCCGATCGCTACCTGATCGCCGAGGAGACGTTGTCCGCGGCGGGTTTCGACTGGTACGAGGTCTCCAACTGGGCCACCTCGGAGGCGGGCCGCTGCCTGCACAACGAGCTGTACTGGCGGGGTGCCGACTGGTGGGGCGCCGGACCGGGCGCGCACAGCCATGTGGGCGGGGTGCGCTGGTGGAACGTCAAGCACCCGGGGGCGTACGCGGCGGCGCTGGCGTCGGGGCGGTCGCCGGGGGCCGGGCGTGAGGTCCTGCCGGACGAGGACCGCAGGGTGGAGCGCATCCTGCTGGAGCTGCGGCTGCGGGAGGGGGTGCCGCTGTCCCTGCTCAAGGAGGAGGGGCTCGCGGCGTCCCGGCGGGCGCTGGGCGAAGGCCTCCTGGAGACCGGCCCGTACGACGAGGGGCGTGCGGTGCTGACGCTGCGCGGGCGGCTGCTGGCGGACGCGGTGGTGCGGGACCTGGTGGACTAGGGCCGTCGCCGAAGGCGCCCGGTGTCGCGCAGGGGCCCCTGTCGCCTGCCCGCGGCTGGGTGACCGCCCGCTTCTAGGGGGCGGTCACGAAGTCGATCAGTTCCTCCACCCGGCCCAGCAGCTCCGGCTCCAGATCCCTGTACGACCGCACCCGGCCCAGGATCCCCTGCCAGGCCGCCCCCGTGTTCTCCGGCCAGCCCAGCGCCCGGCACACCCCCGTCTTCCAGTCCTGGCCGCGTGGCACCCGGGGCCAGCCGGGAATGCCCAGGGACGAGGGCTTCACGGCCTCCCAGATGTCGATGTAGGGGTGGCCGACGACGAGCGCGTGCTCACTCGTCACCGACTCGGCGATCCGCGATTCCTTCGTGCCCGGGACCAGGTGGTCCACCAGTACGCCGAGCCGCGCGTCCGGACCCGGCCCGAACTCCGCCACGATCGCCGGCAGGTCGTCCACGCCCTCCAGGTACTCCACGACCACGCCCTCGATGCGCAGGTCGTCGCCCCACACCTTCTCGACCAGCTCGGCGTCGTGCCGGCCCTCGACGTAGATGCGCCCGGCGCGGGCCACGCGCGCGCGTGCGCCGGGGACGGCGAGGGAGCCGGAGGCCGTGCGGCTGGGCCGTACCGGGCCCGAGGCCGGCTTCACCAGGGTGACCACCCTGCCCTCGAGCAGGAAGCCGCGCGGCTCCAGCGGGAACACCCGGTGCTTGCCGAAGCGGTCCTCCAGGGTCACCGTGCCCGCCTCGCAGCGGATCACCGCCCCGCAGAACCCGGTGCCCGGCTCCTCCACCACGAGCCCCGGCTCGGCCGGTACCTCGGGGACCGGCTTCGGCTTCTTCCACGGCGGGGTCAGGTCGGAGGTGTACTGGCGCATTCGGATGACGATAGGAGAAGCGGCACGGCCAGGTTCACGACACGCCGAAACGCGAGGCCAGCTCGTCGCGTTGACGTCGTACGAACCCCGCGTCCACCACCGCACCGTGGCCGGGCACGTACAGCGCGTCCTCGCCGCCCAGTGCCAGCAGCCGGTCCAGCGCGTCCGGCCAGCGGGACGGGACCGCGTCCGGGCCGGCCTGGGGCTCGCCGGACTCCTCGACCAGGTCGCCGCAGAAGACCACCTCCGGCTCCCCAGAGGCCGAGCCGGGGACCAGGACCGCCAGGTCGTGGGCGGTGTGCCCCGGGCCCACGTTGGCCAGCAGCGCCTGCCGGCCGTCGCCGAGGTCGAGGGTCCACTCGCCGGAGACCAGGTGCCGGGGCGGGCTGAGCGCGTCGACCGCCTCGTCCGCGTCGGCCGGCGGCAGCCCGCCCCGGACCGCGTCCAGGCGCAGCTCCGCGCGTTCGTGGGCGAACACCGCGTCGGTGCCCACCGCCGCGTACACCTCGGTCCCGGCGAACGCCGCCATCCCGAAGACGTGGTCGAAGTGGGGATGGGTGAGCGCGAGATGGGTCACACGGCCGCCGGACAGCTCCTGGGCCCGGGCCCGCAGCCGCGCCCCTTCGGCCAGGCTCGAGCCGGCGTCCACCAACAGTGCCGTACCCTCGCCGAGGATGAGGCCCACCGTGCAGTCCCAGCCGGGCAGCCGGCACCGCCCGACGCCGGCGGCCAGCCGCTCCCACCCCAGCTCTTCCCAAGTCACCGTCATACCGCGACGCTAGCGGTACGAGCCGTCACGAGCCGGTACGGACAGCACCGACCTTGCCCAGTGCGTACCTGACAGCCGTACACTGGGCCGGGGAACTCTGGCACTCGCATGGGAAGAGTGCCAGGCGGACGACCCGATGGGACGAGGGGACTGACGTGCTGGAGGTGCGCGCGGATGCTGAGTGAACGCAGGCTTCAGGTGCTGCGCGCGATCGTCCAGGACTATGTGGGCACCGAGGAGCCGGTGGGTTCCAAGGCGCTCACCGAGCGGCACAACCTCGGCGTCTCCCCGGCGACCGTCCGCAACGACATGGCCGCCCTGGAGGACGAGGGGTTCATCGCCCAGCCGCACACCAGTGCCGGGCGCATCCCCACCGACAAGGGCTACCGGCTGTTCGTGGACAAGCTCGCGGGCGTCAAGCCGATGACCGCGCCCGAGCGGCGGGCGATCCAGAACTTCCTGGAGGGCGCCGTCGACCTCGACGACGTCGTGGCGCGCACGGTGCGGCTGCTCGCGCAGCTGACCCGGCAGGTCGCCGTCGTGCAGTATCCGTCGCTGACCCGGTCCACCGTCCGGCACGTGGAGCTGCTCTCGCTCGCTCCCGCGCGCGTGATGCTCGTGCTGATCACGGACACCGGCCGGGTCGAGCAGCGGATGGTCGACTGCCCGGCGCCGTTCGGCGAGGCCTCGCTGGCGGATCTGCGGGCCCGGCTGAACAGCCGGGTCGCGGGCCGCCGGTTCACGGACGTGCCGAGGCTGGTCGAGGACCTGCCGGACGCCTTCGAGCCGGAGGACCGCGGTACGGTCTCCACGGTGCTCTCCACCCTTCTGGAGACACTCGTCGAGGAGAACGAGGAGCGGCTGATGATCGGCGGCACCGCCAATCTCACCCGCTTCGGGCACGACTTCCCCCTCATGATCCGGCCCGTCCTGGAGGCACTGGAGGAGCACGTCGTGCTCCTCAAGCTCCTCGGCGAGGCGAAGGACCCGGGCGTGACCGTGCGCATCGGCCACGAGAACGCCTATGAAGGACTCAACTCCACCTCCGTGGTGTCGGTCGGCTACGGTTCGGGCGGCGAGGCGGTTGCCAAGCTCGGCGTGGTCGGACCGACCCGCATGGACTATCCGGGAACGATGGGAGCGGTACGCGCAGTGGCACGGTACGTCGGACAGATCCTGGCGGAGTCGTAAGTGGCCACCGACTATTACGCCGTTCTCGGCGTGCGCCGCGACGCGTCGCAGGATGAGATCAAGAAGGCGTTCCGTCGGCTCGCGCGCGAGCTGCACCCGGACGTCAACCCCGATCCGAAGACCCAGGAGCGGTTCAAGGAGATCAACGCCGCTTACGAGGTGTTGTCGGACCCGCAGAAGAAGCAGGTCTACGACCTCGGCGGCGACCCGCTCTCCCAGTCGGGCGGCGCGGGCGCGGGCGGCTTCGGGGCCGGTGGCTTCGGTAACTTCTCCGACATCATGGACGCGTTCTTCGGTACGGCGTCGCAGCGCGGGCCGCGTTCGCGCACCCGGCGTGGCCAGGACGCGATGATCCGGATCGAGGTCGAGCTGGACGAGGCCGCCTTCGGCACGACCAAGGACATCCAGGTCGACACCGCGGTCGTCTGCAACACCTGCAACGGTGAGGGCGCGGCTCCGGGCACGTCCGCCCAGACGTGTGACATGTGCCGCGGCCGGGGTGAGGTCTCCCAGGTCACCCGGTCCTTCCTGGGCCAGGTCATGACCTCGCGGCCCTGCCCGCAGTGCCAGGGCTTCGGCACCGTGGTGCCGACGCCGTGCCCGGAGTGCGCCGGCGACGGCCGGGTCCGCTCGCGTCGCACGCTGACGGTGAAGATCCCGGCCGGTGTCGACAACGGCACCCGGATCCAGCTCGCCGGTGAGGGCGAGGTCGGCCCGGGCGGCGGTCCGGCCGGCGACCTGTACGTCGAGATCCACGAGCTGCCGCACCCGACCTTCCAGCGGCGCGGCGACGACCTGCACTGCACGGTCACGATCCCGATGACCGCGGCGTCGCTCGGTACGAAGGTGCCGCTGGAGACCCTGGACGGGATGGAGGAGGTCGACATCCGGCCCGGTACCCAGTCCGGCCAGTCGATCCCGCTGCACAACCGCGGCGTCACGCATCTGCGGGGCGGCGGCCGGGGTGACCTGATCGTCCATGTCGAGGTGCAGACGCCGACGAAGCTGGATCCCGAGCAGGAGCGGTTGCTGCGCGAGCTGGCGAAGCTGCGGGGCGAGGAGCGTCCGCAGGGACAGTTCCAGCCGGGGCAGCAGGGTCTGTTCTCGCGGTTGAAGGACGCGTTCAACGGGCGCTGAGGCATCGTCCACGGGGTGCTCCGGCACCCCGTATGCCGCTGTCCTATGCCGCGGGAAGCCCGGATTCGGACTTGTCCAAAGGACGTGACAACATGCGGTCATGTCCACCGCACTGACCGATCTCTTCCCCCACCCGATCGTGCAGGCTCCCATGGCGGGCGGCGTCTCGCTTCCGCAGCTCGCCGCCGCCGTCTCCGAGGCCGGCGGACTCGGGTTCCTCGCCGCCGGATACAAGACGGCCGACGGCATGTACCAGGAGATCAAGCAGCTGCGGGGGCTCACGAGCCGCCCCTTCGGCGTGAACGTGTTCATGCCGCAGCCGGAGTACCCCGAGTCGGGCGCGGTCGAGGTCTACGCCCACCAGCTGGCCGGCGAGGCCGCCTGGTACGAGACCGAGCTGGGCGACCCGGACAGCGGCCGGGACGACGGCTACGACGCCAAGCTCGCCGTCCTCCTCGACAACCCGGTGCCGGTGGTCTCCTTCCACTTCGGCGTGCCGAGCCGGGACGTGCTGGACTCGCTGCGCCGCGCCGGAACCGTCACGCTGGTCACCGCCACCACCGCCGAGGAGGCCCGCGCGGTCGAGCGGGCCGGGGCGGACGCGGTGATCGCGCAGGGCGTGGAGGCCGGCGGCCACCAGGGAACCCACCGGGACATCCCCGAGAACGACCGCTCCGGCCTCGGACTGCTGTCGCTGATCGCGCAGATCCGCGAGGCCGTGAGCATCCCGGTCGTCGCCGCCGGCGGCATCATGCGCGGCGCCCACATCGCCGCCGTCCTCGCGGCGGGCGCGAGCGCGGCCCAGCTGGGCACCGCCTTCCTCGCCACCCCCGAGTCCGGCGCCCCCGCCCTGCACAAGCAGGCGCTGACCGACCCCCTGTTCGCGCGCACCGAGCTGACCCGCGCCTTCTCCGGCCGTCCGGCGCGCGGGCTGGTCAACCGCTTCCTGCGCGAGCACGGCCCGTACGCCCCCGCCGCCTACCCGGAGATCCACCACCTCACCTCCCCGCTGCGCAAGGCCGCCGCCAAGGCCGGGGACGCGCAGGGCATGGCGCTGTGGGCGGGCCAGGGCCACCGGCTGGCCCGGGAACTGCCGGCCGGTCGGCTGGTGGAGGTGCTGGTGGCCGAACTCGCCGAGGCCGGGACAGCGTTGTCGGAGCTTCCCGCGACCGGGGGTGACCGCCGATGACCAAGCCCGTCTTCGTCGTGGACCGACTCGACCGCATCGGGCCGGAGTTCGTGCTCGACGGCCCCGAAGGGCGGCACGCCGTGTCCGTGAAGCGGCTGCGGCCGGGCGAGGACCTGGTCCTCACCGACGGACGCGGCCGCTGGGCCGAGGGCGTCGTCAAGGCGGCCGAGGGCAAGGACCGGCTGGTGGTCACGGACCTGGAGGCCGTCCACGAGGAGCCCCCGGCCACCCCGCGGATCACCGTCGTGCAGGCCCTGCCCAAGGGCGACCGCGGCGAACTGGCCGTCGAGACCATGACCGAGGTCGGCGTCGACGCCATCGTGCCCTGGCAGGCGTCCCGCTGCATCACCCAGTGGAAGGGCGACCGCGGGCTGAAGTCCCTCGGCAAGTGGCGGGCCACCGCACGTGAGGCCGGCAAGCAGTCCCGCCGGGTCCGCTTCCCCGAGGTCGCGGACGCGGCGACGACCCGACAGGTCGGCGCGCTGCTCGCCGGGGCGGACTTCGCCGCCGTGCTCCACGAGAGCGGCGAGGAGCGGCTCGCCACCGCCGACCTGCCCGACCACGGCGAGATCGTGCTGGTCGTCGGTCCGGAAGGCGGCGTCTCCCCGGAGGAGCTGGCGCTGTTCGCGCAGGCGGGTGCGAAGCCGTACGTCCTCGGTCCTACCGTGTTGCGCACATCCACCGCCGGCACCGCCGCGGCGGCTCTTCTGCTGGGCCGCACCGGCCGCTGGTCCTGACACCACCTGGGGGACACCGTGGAACTCGTCCAAGTCCGGCTGCTGGTCACCGACTTCGCCGCCTGCTACCGCTTCTACACCGACGTCCTCGGCCTCAAGCCGCAGTCCGGCGCGACCGAGGGCCCCTACGAGAAGTTCAGCCCGCACGCGGGCTCCGCCGGGATCGCGCTGCAGGACCGGGCGATGATGGCCGAGGTCCTCGACGAACTGGGCGAGGCCGCCACCGGCCACCGCTCCCTGGTCGTGCTGCGCGTGGACGACCTCGACGCCTACTGCGCGGAGATCACCTCCCGGGGCGCCACCCTGCTGCACGGACCCGCCCCCATGACCGACCGCATGCGCGTGGCCCATCTCAAGGACCCCGAGGGCAACCTGGTCGAGCTGCAGGAGTGGCTGCTGCTGCTCGGGTGACGGTGGCGAGCCGGCGCGGGGGCCACGAACGGGTGAGTGGCCGTATGCGCCCTTCCGCCCCGACCATGCCGGTGGCACGCTGCCCTCCATGGGGGCATGGAGACGGAAGAAGCGCGGGAAGCGGGCTCTGGGCGCGGCGGGACTCGTGCTGGTGGCCGGTGGTGCCGTAGTGGCCTGTGAGCCGGGGGGACTGGGCGCCGGGACCGTCGCCTACACGACGGACACGACGGCGACCGCCCGGCTCGAACGGCAGCATGTGGACGTCGCCTGGCTCTCCTGCACCGGCCGCCAGGGCGACGGCGGCGGCACGGCGGACCGGTCGCCCTCGCCGAGCGAGTCCACCGTCGTGTCCGTCGACTGCCAGGGCGAGACCAGGGACGGGCGGAAGATCGTCGTCGCCGGGACGGTGACCAAGGCCGTCGACGGTGCCTGTGTGCGCGGAGACCTGACCGCCGAGGTCGGCGGCAGACGGGTGTTCCACGTGCGCGGGCTCGGCGACTGCGACGCCACACCCGGGCCGACGTACCGCCCGCCCACCGGAGGGCAGCCGCGGCCCACCGTCACGGTCACCGTCACCCAGACCATCTGGTGCGAGCGCTACCCCAGCTGCCGGCCCGTCGAGGGCAAGTGATCGGAACCGGGAGCGGGGCACACCGGCCGCTGCGTACAGTGACGGGGTGACTCTGGGTGCTACGACGGGAACCACGGAATCTTCCGCCTATCTCCGATTTCCCCATCTGCACGGCGACTTGGTGACGTTCGTCGCCGAGGACGACGTCTGGCTCGCGCCCCTCGACGGCGGCCGCGCCTGGCGGGTCAGCGCCGACAACATGCCGGTGACCCTGCCCCGGGTGTCGCCGGACGGGCGGTTCCTGGCCTGGACCTCCACCCGGGACGGCGCTCCCGAGGTGCATGTCGCCCCCGTCGACGGCGGCCCCGCCGAGCGGCTGACGTACTGGGGGAACATCCGTACCGAGGTGCGTGGCTGGACGGCGGACGGGCGGGTGCTCGCGCTCGGCGCGCAGGGCCGGCACAGCTTCCGCCACAGCTGGGCGCACGCCGTGCCGCTGGACGGCGGACCGGCCGAGACCCTGCCGTACGGGCCGGTCGGCGACGTGGCGCCGGGGCCGGCCACCGTGCTGCTGTCCGCGCCGATGGGCCGCGAGGCCGCCTACTGGAAGCGCTACCGGGGCGGCACGGCGGGCAAGCTGTGGATCGACCGCGCCGCCGAGGGGGCCGAGGGCGCCGGCGAGTTCGTCCGGCTGCACGAGGAGATCGACGGGAACATCGAGTGCCCGGTGTGGGCGGGGGACCGGATCGCCTTCCTCTCCGACCACGAGGGCACCGGAGCGCTGTACTCCTCCCTCCCCGACGGCTCCGACCTGCGCCGGCACACACCTCTGGACGGCTTCTACGCCCGGCACGCGGCCGGAGACGGCAGCCGGGTCGTCTACAGCTGTGCCGGTGAACTCTGGCTGCTGGACGACCTGGAGGGCGCCGAGCCGCGCCGGCTGGAGGTCCGGCTCGGCGGCCCCCGCGTGGACCTGCGGCCGTATCCGCTGAACGCCTCCCGCTGGTTCGGGGAGGCCTCTCCCGACCACACCGCCCGGGGCAGCGCCGTCTGCGTGCGCGGCGGCGTCCACTGGGTCACCCACCGCTCCGGTCCCGCCCGTGCCCTCGCCGCCGCCCCCGGCGTCCGGGCCCGGCTGCCCCGCGCCTTCCGCGCCGAGGGCGAGGAGTGGGCGGTGTGGGTGACGGACGCGGAGGGGGACGACGCCCTGGAGTTCGCCCCCGCGACCGGCACCGTGCCCGGCGCCCCGCCCCGCCGGCTCGCCGCCGGGCAGCTCGGCCGGGTCCTGGAGCTGGCCGTGTCACCCGACGGCAGCCGGGCGGCCGTCGCCGCGCACGACGGGCGGCTGCTGCTGGTGGAGCGGGAGACCGGCGAGGTCCGCGAGGTCGACCGCAGCGACGACGGCGAGGTGTCCGGGCTCGCCTTCTCCCCCGACTCCGCCTGGCTGGCCTGGGCCCACCCCGGCCCCCTCCCGCTGTCCCAGCTGCGCATCGCCCACACCACCGACCTGTCGGTCACCGAGGCGACCCCGCTGCGCTTCCAGGACTACGCGCCCGCCTTCACCCTCGACGGCAAGCACCTCGCCTTCCTCTCCAACCGCGCCTTCGACCCGGTCTACGACGAGCACGTCTTCGACCTCGCGTTCGTGGTCGGCGCCCGGCCGCACCTGATCACGCTGGCCGCCGTCACCCCGTCGCCGTTCGGCCCGCAGCGGCACGGCCGCCCCTTCGAGACGCCCGACAAGGACGAGACCCCCGACGGCGAGGGCACCCCCGCCACCCGCATCGACCTCGAAGGCCTCGCCGACCGGATCGTGCCCTTCCCGGTCGAGGCCGGCCGCTACTCCACCCTGCGCGCCGCCAAGGACGGCGTGCTGTGGCTGCGCCACCCCGTGCACGGCGTCCTCGGCGCCTCCCGCGCCCACCCCGAGGACCCCGACCCGCACACCGAGCTGGAACGCTACGACCTGGCCCAGCGCCGCCTGGAGCATCTCGCCTCCGCCGCCGACCACTTCGAGGTCAGCGGCGACGGCAAACGCGTCCTGCTGTGGAGCGACGGCCGGCTCCGGGTCGTCCCCAGCGACCGACGCACCGGCAGCGACGACGACGGCGACACCAGCGTCACCGTCGACCTCGCCCGGGTCCGGCAGACCGTCGACCCGGCCGCCGAATGGCGGCAGATGTACGACGAGACCGGCCGCCTCATGCGCGACCACTTCTGGCGGCCCGACCTCGGCGGCGTCGACTGGGACGGCGTCCTCGGCCGCTACCGGCCGCTGCTGGCCCGGCTCGCCACCCACAGCGACCTGGTCGACCTGCTGTGGGAGGTGCAGGGCGAACTCGGCACCTCGCACGCCTACGTCAGCCCGCGCGGCGGCCGCCGCGGCGGCGGCGCCCGGCACGGACTGCTCGGCGCCGACATCTCCCGCCACGAGGACGGGAGCTGGCGCATCGACCGCATCCTGCCCTCGGAGACCTCCGACCCGGACGCCCGCTCCCCGCTGGCCGCGCCCGGCGTCGCCGTGCGCCCCGGCGACGCGATCATCGCCGTCGCCGGACACGCCGTGGACCCGGTGACCGGCCCTGGCCCGCTCCTCGTCGGCACGGCCGGCCACCCCGTAGAGCTGACCGTGTCCCCGGCGGGCGGCGGCGAACCGCGCCACACGGTCGTCGTCCCGGTCGCCGACGAGGAACCGCTGCGCTACCACGCCTGGGTCGCCGACCGCCGCGCCCACGTCCACACGGCCTCCGGCGGCCGGCTCGGCTACCTCCACGTCCCCGACATGCAGGCCCCCGGCTGGGCGCAGATCCACCGCGACCTGCGGGTGGAGGTCGCCCGCGAGGGGCTCGTGGTCGACGTCCGCGAGAACCGCGGCGGCCACACCTCCCAGCTCGTGGTCGAGAAGCTGGCCCGCCGGATCATCGGCTGGGACCTGGCCCGCGGCATGCGCCCCACCAGCTACCCGCTCGACGCGCCCCGCGGCCCCGTCGTCGCCGTCGCCAACGAGTTCTCCGGCTCCGACGGCGACATCGTCAACGCGGCCATCAAGGCCCTCGGCATCGGCCCGGTCGTCGGCACCCGCACCTGGGGCGGCGTCATCGGCATCGACAGCCGCTACCACCTGGTCGACGGCACCTCCGTCACCCAGCCCAAGTACGCGATCTGGCTGGAGGGCCACGGCTGGGACGTCGAGAACCACGGCGTCGACCCGGACGTGGAGGTCGTCCAGCGCCCCCAGGACTGGGCGGCGGGCACGGACGCCCAACTGGACGCGGCCATCGCCCTCGCCCTGGAGGCACTGGAGCAACGGCCCGCGAAGACACCTCCAGCCATGCCCACCTAGGGGCGCGGGGAACTGCGCGGGCAACCCCCATCCACCCGCACCCGACCGACTACCATGCCCCCCGTAACCGATCACCGCCGAAAGCGAGCGCAGCGTATGGCAGGGGAACCGCAGGACGACTGCCTGTTCTGCAAGATCGTCGAGGGCCACATCCCGGCGACGATCGTCCGCGAGACCGACACCACCGTTGCCTTCCGGGACATAAACCCCCAGGCGCCCACCCACATTCTGGTGATCCCCAAGGCGCACTACGAGAACGCCGGCGCCCTGGCGGCCGGTGCTCCCGAACTCGCCGCCGACGTCCTGCGGGAGACCCAGGCCGTGGCGGACGAGGAAAAACTGGACAGCTACCGCATCGTCTTCAACACCGGCCCCGGCGCCGGCCAGACCGTCTGGCACGCCCACGCGCACGTGCTCGGCGGCCGTGGCCTGGAATGGCCTCCCGGATAGGGCGCGATGTCCGTCCGTGAACTGGTGGTCCTCGGCACCGCCAGCCAGGTCCCGACCCGGCACCGCAACCACAACGGCTACCTGCTCAGGTGGGACGGCGAGGGCATCCTGTTCGACCCCGGCGAGGGCACGCAGCGGCAGATGCTGCGCGCCGGGGTCGCCGCGCACGACCTGAACCGGCTCTGCGTCACGCACTTCCACGGCGACCACTCCCTCGGCCTCGCCGGGGTCATCCAGCGGATCAACCTCGACCAGGTTCCGCACGAGGTCACCGCGCACTACCCGCGCTCCGGGCAACGCTTCTTCGACCGGCTGCGCTATGCCACCGCCTACCGGGAGACGGTCCGCCTCACCGAGGCCCCGGTCGCCGCCGACGGCACCCTCGCGGTGACGCCGTCGTACACCCTGGAAGCCCGCAAGCTGTCCCACCCGGTCGAGTCCTACGGCTACCGGCTGACCGAACCCGACGGCCGCCGCATGCTGCCCGACCGCCTCGCCGCGCACGGGATCAAGGGCCCGGACGTGGGTCTCCTCCAGCGCGCGGGCCGGCTCGGGGACGTGACGCTGGAGGACGTGAGCGAGGTGCGGCGCGGGCAGCGGTTCGCGTTCGTCATGGACACCCGGCTCTGTGACGGGGTGCACGCGCTCGCCGAGGACTGCGACCTGCTCGTCATCGAGTCCACCTTCCTCGACGAGGACGTCGAACTGGCCGTCGACCACGGTCATCTGACGGCCGGGCAGGCCGCCGCCGTGGCGCGGGAAGCGGGGGTGCGGCATCTCGTCCTCACCCACTTCAGCCAGCGCTACTCCGACCCGGAGGAGTTCGAGCGGCAGGCACGGGCCGCCGGGTTCGAGGGGGAGCTGACCGTGGCGTACGACCTGCTTCGGGTGCCGGTTCCGAAACGGCGGTAAAACACCCGTACGATGCTTCGATGCCCCTCCCGAAAGCAGAACTGCACCTCCACATCGAAGGCACCCTGGAGCCGGAGCTGGCGTTCGAGCTGGCCGCCCGCAACGGCGTCGAGCTGCCCTACGCCGACACGGACGCGCTGCGCAAGGCGTACCAGTTCGAGGACCTCCAGTCCTTCCTGAACCTGTACTACGAGCTGATGGCCGTCCTGCGCACCGAGCGGGACTTCGCCGACCTGGCGAACGCCTATCTCGCGCGGGCCGCCGCGCAGGGCGTGCGGCACGCGGAGATCTTCTTCGACCCGCAGGCGCACCTCGCCCGGGGCGTGTCCATGGGCACGGTCGTGGAGGGGCTGTGGCGGGCGCTCGGCCGCAGCGAGGAGAACCACGGGATCTCCACCAGGCTCATCCTCTGCTTCCTGCGTGACGAGTCCGCCGAGTCGGCACTGCAGACCCTCGAGGCGGCCAGGCCGTACCTGGACCGGATCACCGGGGTCGGCCTGGACTCCGCCGAGGTCGGGCATCCGCCGGTGAAGTTCCGCCAGGTGTACGAGGCCGCCGCCGCGCTCGGGCTGCGCCGTGTGGCGCACGCCGGGGAGGAGGGGCCCCCGGAGTACATCACCGAGGCGCTGGACGTGCTCGGCGTGGAGCGCGTCGACCACGGCCTGCGCTGCATGGAGGACCCGGCGCTGGTCGAGCGGCTGGTCCGGGACCGCGTCCCGCTCACGCTGTGCCCGCTGTCCAACGTCCGCCTGCGCACCGTGGACACGCTGGCCGACCACCCGCTGCCGGCCATGCTCGACGCCGGGCTGCTGTGCACGGTCAACTCCGACGACCCGGCGTACTTCGGCGGGTACGTCGGCGACAACTTCGCGGCCGTACGGCAGTCCCTGGGGCCCACCGAGGAGCGGCTGCGCGAGCTGGCCCGCAACTCCTTCCTCGCCTCCTTCCTGGAGGACGACGAGGAGCGCAGGTCCCGCTACCTCGCCGAGGTCGAGGCGTACGAGTTCGGCGAAGCGGTGTCGTAGGCCTGCCGCTCGGGCACGGCGGGCGTCTGCACCGCGAGTTCCACGACCGGCAGGGGGCGCCTGCCCGTGCGCACCGCCACCACGGTCATCGGCACGGCGATCAGGAGCAGTCCGGCGCCGAGGAGCAGGCCCATCGCCGGGAATCCGGCCCACGCCGCCAGCACGCTCCCCGTCAGGGGCCCCGCCGCCGTGCCCAGGGACGACGCCGAGCCGACCAGGACCGCCCAGCGGCCCCGCGGGTCCAGGGCGGCGGCCAGGCCGATGACGTACGACAGCACGACCGGGTAGAGCAGGTTCCAGGAGATCTCGCCCGCGGCGAAGGCCGGCAGGTCCGTCGCCGACGCGCTGAGCGCGATACAGGCCGCGATGAGGGCGGTACCGGCGCCGATGGGCACCGCCCGGCCCAGCCGCGGGCCGAGCGCGCCCGCGCCCAGCACCCCGAGCAGCCCGGCGCCGAGCGCGACCGCGAAGACCGCGCCGACGCCGACCTCGGTGAGATGGGCCTGGGCCAGACCGATCCGGCCGCTGACACCCCACAGGGAGTTCTGGGCGAGGGACCAGCAGGGCATGGCGGCGGCCAGCAGCAGCCCGGCGCGGAGATGGGGGAGGCGGCCACCGGAACCGGCGGAGCGGGGGGCCGGGATCGTGCGGGTGGTCAGGCGGCCGGTGAGGGGCCAGACGGCGAGTGCGGTCAGGGCGATGGCGGCCAGGGGCAGGCCGTGGCCCGGCCCGAGGTGCGGGATCGTCAGATAGAGGGCGCCGGCGAGCGCCGAGACGCCGAGCAGGCCGAGGGTGGTCACGCGGTGCGGATCCCGCTGGGCCGCGATGCCGCTCGCGGCGACCGCCGTGACCGTGCCGGACCCGAACCCGCCGACGAGCGCGCCCGCGACGACGGCCGGTACGGACCCGGTGAGGGCGGCACCGCCGTAGCCGAGGAAGGCGAGCGCGAGACCCGCGCGGGCGAGCGTACGGGGGCCGATCCGGTCCACCCGGGACGCGAGCAGGAAGCCGGCCGTGGCCGAACTCAGCAGCAGGGCACTGCCGGTGGCCCCGGCCTCGGTGGCGGTGAGCGGCAGCCCGCTGTCGAGTCTGCCGACGGTGGTCGGCAGCAGATAGGGGGCGAGATACCCGGCCGTGAAAAGGGCGACGAGGGGCCAGGGCAGGGTGCGGGGGGCGGACACGGGCGTTCCCAGGGCAGGCGGAAGGAGGCTCGCGGAGAGCCGGAAGGAGGGGAGGGGCGACGACCGTCGACGGACAGGAACGCGCGAGCAAGTTGTATCAAGCACGCGGTTCCGGCAGAAGATCGGGGGCTGTGATCCGAATCACCTTCGGTTTGCGGGTGATCGGCGGGGGTAGAAGTAGCGGCTCTTGCCCGTCGTCAGCGGGGACCCCCCGGATGGGCTATAGTTGATCACGTCGCGGTCGCCGGAACTCCCGGTGCCGGACAGTGCGTTGGTGGTCCAAGGAAAGACGCCCCGCTTCCTGCGGGGAAATGCAGGTGCAAGGCCTGCCCGGCGCTCCAGATGAGCCCCATCCCGTTCTGTACGGGATGGGGCTTTTTCGTATGCCCTCCCATTGACGACCGCTCATCCATGTATCTAGCCTCTGTTCTCATACATGGACAACATTCATAAGGGGAGATGGTCAGGTGGGCGGCGACCCGGCTCCGCAGAACGTGGCGCGGCGACTGCGGGAGGGGATGGCGCGGGGCGTGCTGTCCTTCCCGCTCACCGCCTTCCATGACGACGGCTCCCTCGATCCCGACGGCTTCCGCGCCCATGTGGCCGACCGGCTCGCGGCCGGACCCGGTGCCCTCTTCCCGGCGTGCGGCACCGGCGAGTTCTTCTCGCTGGACGAGGACGAGTACCGCAGGGTCGTCGGCATCACCGTCGAGGAGGCGGCCGGGCGGGTGCCGGTCGTGGCCGGCACCGGGTACGGCTGGGCGCAGGCCGCCCGGTTCGCGCGGATCGCCGAGGAGGCCGGCGCCGACGCCCTGCTCGTCCTGCCGCACTATCTCGTCGAGGCCCCGCAGGACGGCCTCGCCGCCCAGCTGGAGCGGCTCGCCGCCCGCACCCGGCTGCCGCTGATCGCCTACCAGCGCGGCCAGGTCGCCTATACGGTGGGTTCGTTGCGGCGCATCGCGCGCATCCCGAACGTCATCGGCCTCAAGGACGGCCACAGTGACCTCGACCGGCTCCAGCGCCTCACCCTCGCCGCACCCGACGGCTTCCTCTTCTTCAACGGCGCCGCCACCGCCGAGATCCAGGCCCGCGCCTACGCCACCGTCGGCGTCCCCGCCTACTCCTCCGCCGTGCACGCCTTCGCGCCCGAGATCGCCGGCGCCTTCTTCGCCGCGCTCCGGGACGGCGACCACGGGACCACCGACAAACTGCTGCGCGCGTTCTACGTCCCCTTCGTCGAACTCCGCGACCGCGTGCCCGGTTACGCCGTGTCCCTGGTGAAGGCGGCGGCCCGGCTGCGGGGACAGCGCGTCGGCCCCGTACGCGCCCCGCTCACCGAGCCCTCGCCCGCCGACCTCGCCGCCCTCAAGGCCCTCCTCACCGCCGGACTCGACCTCGTAGGAGCCTCCCTGTGACCCGCGACCTGACCATCACCGAGGTGCGGCTGACCCCGATCCTGGTCGCCGACCCGCCACTGCTCAACACCCAGGGCGTGCACCAGCCGTACACCCCCCGGCTGATCGTGGAGATCGTCACGGCCGACGGGGTCACCGGGCTCGGCGAGACGTACGGCGACACCAAGTACCTGGAGCTGGCCCGCCCGCTCGCCGAGCGACTCCCGGGCCGGTCGGTCATGGATGTGAACGCGCTGTTCGCGCTCGACCTCGCCGTGGACGAGTCGCGGGTCAGGGGCGCCGTGGACGCCGGCGGGCTGCGCGGGGTGCAGAGCGCCGACAAGCTGCGGCTGTCGGTGCTGTCCGCCTTCGAGGTCGCCTGCCTGGACGCCCAGGGCAAGGCGCTCGGGCTGCCGGTGCACGCGCTGCTCGGCGGCAAGGTCCGCGACGCCGTCGAGTACAGCGCCTACCTCTTCTACAAGTGGGCCCGGCACCCGGAGGGCGTCCCGGCCGAGCCGGACGAGTGGGGCGCCGCCCTCGACCCGGCGGGAGTCGTCGCGCAGGCACGGGAGTTGCAGCGGCGGCACGGGTTCGGCTCGTTCAAGCTCAAGGGCGGTGTCTTCCCGCCCGACGAGGAGATCGCGGCCGTACGCGCCCTCGCCGAGGCCTTCCCCGGGCACCCGCTGCGGCTCGACCCCAACGGCGCCTGGTCGGTCGCCACCTCGCTGAAGGTGGCGAAGGAACTCGGCGACGTCCTGGAGTACCTGGAGGACCCGACGCTGGGCACGCCCGCCATGGCCGAGGTGTCCGCGGGCACGCACGTCCCCCTCGCCACCAACATGTGCGTGACCACCTTCGGCGAGATCCAGGAGGCGTTCACCGAGGACGCCGTCCAGGTCGTGCTCTCCGACCACCACTACTGGGGCGGGCTGCGCAACACCCAGCACCTCGCCGCGCTCTGCGCCGCCTTCGGCGTCGGGGTGTCCATGCACTCCAACACCCACCTCGGCATCAGCCTCGCCGCCATGACCCACGTGGCGTCGACCGTGCCGAACCTCCACCACGCCTGCGACTCCCACTACCCCTGGCAGTCGGAGGACGTCCTCACCGAGCGGCTCACCTTCACCGAGGGCCGGGTCGCGGTCCTCGACGCCCCCGGCCTCGGCGTCTCACTCGACCGGGACGAACTGGCCCGGCTGCACCGGCGGTGGGCCGAGGACGACGGCTCGCTGCGGGACCGCGACGACGCGGCGGCGATGCGGGCGGGCGAACCGGGCTGGCGGACACCGGTGATGCCCCGCTGGTGACGTGCGGCACGGGCGATTCCCATGGGTGACCTGGTGCACACTGGCCAGAACCGCACCACAGGGAGCGCACCGTGACGCCGTCGCACACCCTCGCCGGAGAGGAACCGGAACACCTCACGCAGGCCGCGCGCTGTCAGGCACAGGTCGACCCGCTCGCCGCGCTGCGCACCCCCGGCGACCCGCCCTGGGACGTCTACCTCACGGGCACGGTCTTCCTCGACATCATCTTCACCGGCCTGGACTCGGCGCCCGTGCGCGGCACCGAGTCCTGGGCCCGGGGCATGGGCTCCAGCCCCGGCGGCGTCGCCAACATGGCCGCCGCCCTGGCCCGCCTCGGCCTGCGGACGTCCCTCGCCGCGGCCTTCGGCGACGACCACTACGGCGAGTACTGCTGGGACGCGCTCGAACAGGGCGAGGGCATCGACCTCGCGCCCTCGCGGACGGTGCCCGGCTGGCACTCCCCGGTGACCGTCTCCATGGCGTACGAGGGCGAGCGCACCATGGTGTCCCACGGGCACGAGCCGCCCCCGGAGGAGCCGGCGCCGGACTTCCCGCCCCGGGCACGCGCGGCCGTCGCCTCCCTCACGCCGGGGCGCAGGGCACCGTGGATCGCGCAGGCCGCCCGCGCGGGCACCCGGATCTTCGCCGACGTCGGCTGGGACGAGACCGGCGCGTGGGATCTGTCCGGGCTCGCCGACCTGGAGCACTGCGAGGCGTTCCTGCCGAACGCGGAGGAGGCGAAGCGGTACACCGGCGCCGACTGCCCGCGGCTGGCCGCCCACGCCCTGACCGAGTACGTACCGGTGGCCGTGGTGACCCTCGGCTCCGAGGGGGCCTATGCGGTGGACCGGCGCACCGGGGAGGCCGCGGAGGTGCCGGCGATCGCCGTGGAGGCGTTGGACCCGACGGGAGCGGGGGACGTGTTCGTCGCCGGGTTCGTGACCGGTTCCCTGGCGGGGTGGCCGCTGGCCGACCGGCTGGCCTTCGCGGGACTCACCGCGGCGCTGTCCGTGCAGGAGTTCGGCGGCTCGCTCTCCGCGCCCGGGTGGTCGGAGATCGGGGCGTGGTGGCGGCAGGTGCAGTCCCTTCCGGGGCAGGAGCCGCGGGCCCTGCGGAGGTACGCGTTCCTCGAGGGGCTGGTGCCGGAGGAGCTGGACCGGCCGTGGCCGTTGCGGCGGGCCGTGCCCACCATCGGGTTCCGCCGGTCCGGCTGAGGCACACGGCCCCGGGGCCGCGTCCCGGGCGGCGGCGAAGTGCCCGGGCAGCGGCCCGCGGAAAAGTCCTACAGGCTTGTCGGCCCCCCGTCGTACCCTGGAATCGCGAGGCCGCCCTCAGCTATGCGGCCGTGACGAGGAGGAACCGCAGGCCTACGCGCCGGCCCATGACTCAGACACCCACAGCTCACACCCCCGCGCAGGAGCAGGCGAGAGCGCAACTGACCGTCCCCGCCCAGCACCCCATGGTGACCGTGCTGGGTTCCGGAGACTCCCTCCTGCGCGTGATCGAGAAGGCCTTCCCGGCAGCCGACATCCATGTCCGGGGCAATGAGATCAGCGCGGTCGGCGACCCTGCGGACGTCGCCCTCATTTCGCGCGTGTTCGACGAGATGATGCTGGTGCTCCGCACCGGGCAGCCGATGACGGAGGACGCAGTGGAACGCTCGATCGCCATGCTCAAGGCGAGCGAGAACGGGACGAGCGACGGCCCGGAGACCCCGGCCGAGGTGCTGACGCAGAACATCCTGTCCTCGCGTGGCCGCACGATCCGCCCCAAGACGCTCAACCAGAAGCGGTACGTCGACGCGATCGACAAGCACACGATCGTCTTCGGCATCGGCCCGGCCGGTACCGGCAAGACCTACCTGGCCATGGCCAAGGCCGTCCAGGCCCTGCAGTCCAAGCAGGTCAACCGGATCATCCTGACCCGTCCGGCGGTCGAGGCCGGCGAGCGGCTCGGCTTCCTGCCCGGCACGCTCTACGAGAAGATCGACCCCTATCTGCGCCCGCTGTACGACGCGCTGCACGACATGCTCGACCCGGACTCGATCCCCCGGCTGATGGCCGCGGGCACGATCGAGGTCGCGCCGCTCGCGTACATGCGCGGCCGTACCCTCAACGACGCCTTCATCATCCTGGACGAGGCCCAGAACACGAGCCCCGAACAGATGAAGATGTTCCTCACCCGCCTCGGCTTCGACTCGAAGATCGTGATCACGGGTGACGTGACCCAGGTCGACCTGCCGGGCGGCACCAAGTCCGGGCTGCGGCAGGTGCAGGAGATCCTGGAGGGCGTCGAGGACGTCCACTTCTCCCGGTTGTCGTCCCACGATGTCGTACGGCACAAGCTGGTGGGCCGTATCGTCGACGCGTACGAGATGTACGACAGCCAGCACGGCACGGAGAACGGCGGCCACAAGAGCGGTCGTGGCAGGACCGGTGCCAAGGCTCCCAAGGGGAAGTAGAACAGCACGACCATGTCGATCGACGTCAACAACGAGTCCGGCACCGAGGTAGACGAGCAGGCGGTCCTCGACATCGCCCGCTACGCGCTCGCGCGGATGCGCATCCACCCGCTCTCCGAACTCTCGGTGATCGTCGTGGACGCCGACGCCATGGAGCAGCTGCACATCCAGTGGATGGACCTGCCCGGGCCGACCGATGTCATGTCGTTCCCGATGGACGAGCTGCGGCCGCCCACGAAGGACGACGACGAGCCGCCGCAGGGGCTGCTCGGCGACATCGTGCTGTGCCCGGAGGTCGCCGCCAAGCAGGGGGCGGAGGCGCCCACGCAGCACTCCATGGACGAGGAGCTGCAGCTGCTCACCGTCCATGGCGTGCTGCACCTGCTCGGGTACGACCACGAGGAGCCCGACGAGAAGGCCGAGATGTTCGGGCTCCAGGCCGCCATCGTGGACGGGTGGCGGGCCGAGCGCGGCCTGACCGGGCCGTCCCCGGCGCCGACGGTCTCGTAAGCGGGCCGTATGTCTCCGCAGATCGTGATCGGGGCGATCGCGCTGGTCGTCGTGGCCTGGCTCGCCGCCTGCGCGGAGGCGGGCCTGGCGCGGGTCTCCAGCTTCCGCGCCGAGGAGGCCGTCAAGTCCGGCCGGCGCGGCAGCGCCAAGCTCGCCCAGATCGCCGCCGACCCCACCCGCTACCTCAACGTGGCCCTGCTGGTCCGTGTCGCCTGCGAGATGGCGGCTGCGGCCCTGGTCACCTACGCGTGCCTGCAAGAGTTCGACAAGACCTGGCAGGCCCTGCTCGTCGCCATCGGCGTGATGGTCCTGGTGTCGTACGTCGCCGTCGGCGTCTCCCCGCGCACCATCGGCCGCCAGCACCCGCTGAACACCGCGACCGCGGCGGCGTACGTGCTGCTGCCGCTCGCCCGGATCATGGGCCCGATCCCCTCCCTGCTCATCCTGATCGGCAACGCCCTCACCCCCGGCAAGGGCTTCCGGCGCGGACCCTTCGCCTCCGAGGCGGAACTGCGCGCCCTGGTCGACCTCGCCGAGAAGGAGTCCCTGATCGAGGACGACGAGCGCCGGATGGTGCACTCGGTCTTCGAGCTGGGCGACACCCTCGTCCGCGAGGTCATGGTGCCGCGCACCGACCTGGTCGTCATCGAGCGGTACAAGACCATCCGGCAGGCCCTCACCCTCGCCCTGCGCTCCGGGTTCTCCCGGATCCCGGTCACCGGGGAGAGCGAGGACGACATCGTCGGGATCGTGTATCTGAAGGACCTGGTCCGCAAGACGCACATCAGCCGCGACGCGGAGGGCGACCTGGTGTCCACGGCCATGCGCCCGGCCGTCTTCGTGCCCGACACCAAGAACGCCGGCGACCTGCTGCGCGAGATGCAGAAGGACCGCAACCACGTCGCCGTCGTCATCGACGAGTACGGCGGCACCGCGGGGATCGTCACCATCGAGGACATCCTGGAGGAGATCGTCGGCGAGATCACCGACGAGTACGACCGGGAACTCCCGCCCGTCGAGGACCTCGGCGACGACCGCTACCGGGTCACCGCCCGCCTCGACATCACCGACCTCGGCGAGCTGTACGGCCTGGAGGAGTACGACGACGAGGACGTGGAGACCGTCGGCGGACTGCTCGCCAAGGCCCTGGGCCGGGTTCCCATCGCCGGCGCGTCCGCCCGGGTCGAACTGCCCGACGGGCGCAGCCTGAAGCTGACGGCGGAGGCCGCGGCCGGACGCCGGAACAAGATCGTCACGGTCCTGGTGGAACCGGTCCCCGCGCCCGTCGAGGAGGAGAAGCCCGAGTGACGCCCCAGGAGCTGCGCGCCCTGTGCCTGTCCTTCAACGCGGCTGTGGAGGACTTCCCGTTCAACCCGGAGACGTCCGTCTTCAAGGTGCTGGGCAAGATGTTCGCCCTGACGAACCTGGACGCGCGGCCCCTGACCGTCAACCTCAAGTGCGACCCGGAGGACGCGCTCCGGCTGCGCGGCGAGCACGAGGGACTGATCGTCCCGGGCTGGCACATGAACAAGCGGCACTGGAACACCGTGACCGTCGACGGCGCTCTGCCCGCCCGGCTCGTGAGGGAACTGGTCGAGGATTCCTACGACCTGGTCGTCGCGGGACTGCCGAGGGCGGAGCGACTGCGGCTGGACCGGCCGTGATCTCCTTGCCGGGGCGCACTGACCCCATGTCAGAATCGCGCGCATGGCTGTCCGATACCCGCGCCCCCTGCGCCCCGGTGACCGTATAGGTGTGACCTCCCCGTCCAGCGGGGTGGCCGAGCCGCTGCGCGGGCGTCTCGAGGTGGCGGTGCGCGACCTCGAGACACGCGGATACGAGGTGGTCGTCGGCCGGTGCATGGACGGCTCGACGCACGTCAGCGCCCCGGCAGCCGAACGCGCCGCCGAACTCACCGACATGCTGACCGACCCCGCGATCCGGGCCGTGGTGCCGCCGTGGGGCGGGGAGACCGCGATCGACCTGCTGCCGCTGCTGGACTTCGAACGGATCGGGCGGGCCGAGCCGACGTGGATGGTCGGCTGGTCCGACATCTCCACGCTCATCACCCCGCTGACCCTGCTCACCGGAGTCGCGACCGTCCACGGCAACAACCTCATGGACACCCCGTACCGAACGCCCCGGGGACTCACGTCCTGGCTGGACGTCGTGGCCGCGCCCCGGGGGGAGACGTTCACGCAGATCCCGCCCGGCCGGCACCGGTCCGGCGGCTGGGACGACTGGGCCGGGCACCCCGGGATCCGCGATCTCACACTGGACGCCGAGGGGGCCTGGACCCGGCTCGACGGCACCGGTGACGTGGACGTCGAGGGGCGGCTGATCGGCGGCTGCATCGAGACCCTCGGCCCCCTCGCGGGCACGCCGTACCTGGACACCTCCCGCCTCGCCGGGGACGAGCCGCTGCTCGTCTACGTCGAGGCCTGCGAGGACAACGCCTTCACCATCTGCCGCCATCTGCACGGCATGCGCCTCGCCGGATTTTTCGAGCGAGCGGCCGCCGTCCTCGTGGGCCGCACCCACGCCCCCGCAGGCCGCACCCTCACCCAGTACGAGGCCGTCCTCGACGCGCTCGGCCCGCTGGGCGTGCCGATCGTCGCCGACGTCGAGTGCGGGCACGTCGCGCCCCACCTTCCGCTGGTGAACGGCGCGGGGGGGGGGGGGGGGGGGGGGGGGGGGGGGGGGGGGGGGGGGGGGGGGGGGGGGGAGGGGGGGGGTAGGGAGAAAGAGCAGAAGAAGAGGGGGGAGTGG
>NZ_JBVIIT010000011.1:82867-176223 GCF_055569615.1 Streptomyces sp. NPDC031379
ACTCGTCCCGTTGGGGGTCCCACTTTCAACGGTCGCGGGTCGAGGCCCCCCCCCCCCCCCCCCCCCCCCCCCCACCCCCCCCCCCCCCCGTCCCTCCCCCCCCCCCCCGCGGAGCGAGATCGTTCAGACCCTGGACTGACTCCGGCGCAGCCCCAGGCCGACCAGGACGGCGGCGGCCAGGACGATCGCCGCGTCCAGGGCGAGGACCGTGTGCACGCCCGCCAGCAGGTCGCCGGAGGTGGTGGCCAGCACGCCCAGCAGCGGGATGCCGACCGTGATGCCGACCTGCTGGGTGGAGGTCACCAGGCCGGTGGCCAGGCCCTGCTCCTCGTCCGGGACGCCGGAGGTGACGGTGAGGCCGTACGAGATGATCGCGCCCAGGTGGCACATGCTCGCCAGCGACACGGCCGCCGTGGCGAGCCAGACCGACCAGGTGTGGGCGTTCAGCGGGAGCAGGGCCGCCACCAGCGCCCCCTGGCCGGCCAGCGAGCCGACCAGGGTGCGGCGGGCACCGAAGCGGCCGATGACCTTCGGGGCGAGGGTGCCGGCGACGGCCGACAGCACGCCCTGGAAGCCGAAGACCAGACCGGTCTCGAAGGCCGACAGGCCCAGTATCTCCTGCAGGTACAGGGTCAGGACGAAGACGACCGTCGACATCATCGAGAAGGTGACCAGGCCGCCCACGTTGCCCCACGCCACCGTGCGGCGGCGCAGCATGGGCAGGGAGACCAGGGGAGCCGCCGAGCGGGACTCCACGACCGTGAACGCGGTCAGCAGCAGGAGGCCGGCGATCAGTGCGGTGATGACGTCGGTGCGGCCGAAGCCATGGTCGGCCGCCGTGGAGAGGGCGTAGATCAGCGAGAGCAGACCGGTGGTGACGGTGACCGCGCCGGGCACGTCCAGGCGCGGGCGGTCCGGGGTGCGGGACTCCGGCAGCAGGCCCGGTGCCAGCGGCAGCACGATCAGCGCGAACACCGTGAGCAGCGCCATCGTGGAGCGCCAGCCCAGCGCGTCGGTCAGCACACCGCCCGCGACCATGCCGACCGTGAAGCCCAGCGACAGCAGCGTGCCGGAGATGCCGAGGGCGCGGTCCCGGGCCGGGCCCTCCGGGAAGGTGGTGGTCAGCAGGGACATGCCGGTCGGGACGATCGCCGCCGCGCCGAGGCCCTGCAGGGCGCGCCCGGCGAGGAAGGACGCCGGGTCCCAGGCCAGGGTCGCGAGCAGCGAGGCCACGCCGAACAGGGCCAGACCGCTCAGGAACAGCCTGCGGCGGCCGTACAGGTCGCCGATGCGGCCGAAGAGGAGCAGGAAGCCGCCGGAGGGCAGCGCGAACGCGGTGACCGCCCACTGCAGGGCGGACCGGCTCATGCCGAGGTCGTCGCCGAGTTCGGGCAGGGCCACGTTCAGGACGGAGAAGTCCAGCGCGACCATGAACTGGGCCGCGCACAGGACGAAGAGGACGAGCTTGTCTCGCGTCGACAGCCGGGGGTTGTCGAGTGGTCCGCCCGCGGGGGCGGCGGGTTGGGTGGTGGTGTCGATCGCCATGCCAAGAGCTTGCGGCGGCCGGAACAATGCTGGGGAGTCGGAACTTATGGTGGTGGTGGCACCACCAGACACGACGGGGGAGGAGCGGTACGTGCCTGCTGCGGAGGCGACGAGGAGTCATCGGCGGAACGAGCTGCGCGAGTTCCTGATGAGCCGGCGGGCCCGGGTCAGCCCCGGGGAGGCCGGGCTGCCGGGCGGTGGCGGCCGGCGCCGTACGCCCGGACTGCGCCGGGAGGAGGTCGCCGTGCTCGCCGGTGTGGGCGCCTCCTGGTACCAGTGGCTGGAGCAGGGACGGGACATCTCGGTCTCCCCGCAGGTCCTGGACGCCGTCGCCCGGGTGCTCCGGCTCAGCGACGCCGAACGCCGGCACCTGTACCTGCTGGCCGGGCTGAACCCCCCGGCGCCCGAAGTGGCGCCGGAGCGGCGGGACATGTGCGACGGGCTGCGGCGGCTGATCGACACCTGGATGCCGTATCCGGCGCACATCATGGACCTGTACTACAACTGCGTGCTGTACAACGACGCGGCGGCGCTGGTCCTCGGTATGCGGCCGGACATCACCCAGAACTGCCTCATCGACTTCTTCGTCGACCCGCTGTACCGGTCGCGCAGCAACAGCTGGGAGCGGAACGCGCGGACGGTCGTGGCGCAGTTCCGGGCCGCGTGCGCGGCACGGCCGGACGACGAGGGGTTCCAGGCGGTGCTCGCCGAGGTGACGGAGCGCAGCCCCGAGTTCGTGGCGCTGTGGGCCGAGCGGGACATCGAGGACCAGGGGCAGGTCCGCAAGGAGCTGGACCATCCGCTGGTCGGGCTGCTGGTGGTGGAGTCGACGGTGATGAAGGTGCCGGTCCGGCCCGATCTGATGATCGTGCTGCATGCGCCGCTGGACGAGGCGAACACCGCGGCGAAGCTGGAGTGGCTGGCCTCTCCGGAGGGGCGGCGGGGCGCCATGTACCCCGTGGCGGGGTGAACCCGCCGCGGCTTCGTATGCTCTGAGCATGACCGAGAGCAACGCGCTTGACCCCGAGGACCGCAAGATCGTCACCCTGGCCCGTTCCGCGCGGGCCCGTAACGGTGTGCCCGAGGGGGCTGCCGTACGGGACGAGACCGGGCGTACCTATGTCGCCGGGACGGTGGAACTCGCTTCGCTGAAGCTGAGCGCTCTGCGGACCGCGGTCGCCATGGCGGTGGCGTCGGGGGCGAAGTCCCTGGAGGCGGCGGCGGTGGTGAGCGAGGTGGAGTCGGTGGCGGCCGAGGACCTGGCGGCCGTTGCCGATCTCGGGGGCGCGGGGACGCCTGTACTGCTGGCCTCGCCGGACGGCACGGTGCGGGTCACCGTCTCCGCCGGCTGAGCCACCAGGGGGCTCCGCCCCCTGGACCCCCGGCCCCCGCCTGCCCACCACGCCCACCCGTGTCGTCCGGCCGGGAAGCAGCCGACCGAACAGAAGGTCGGCTGGAATTCAACCTTGTTGGGCGTGTGCTCCCGCGCATCAATGGAGCCAGCGTTCCGACGGACCGTCAGATCCGCACCGCCCGCAGCGCGCCGCACCCGCCTGTCCGGGCCTCCCCGTCCGTCGGCGTCCCCCACATGGCACTCCCCCACAGGGAAGGGAAGCGGATCCCCATGAGAGGCAAGCGCACGGCAACGGGTGCGGCGGTGATCGCCGGGGCCCTCGCGGTCACCGGACTCGCCTTCGCGCCCACCGCGGCCGCCGTCACTCCCCAGTCGGCGACCATCACCGCGAGCTGCGGCATCTTCGGCGGTGGTGCGGCCACGCTCACCGCCACCCAGAGCGGCACCTCGGCCACCATCACCCTCACCTCCTCCGCGATCAAGGCGCCGCTCGCGGTGGCCAAGGACTCGATCTCCTCCACGCTCACCATGGCGAAGGCGGGCGGCGGCTCCGTCGTGTTCAGCGGGACGAAGAACCCGGCCATGAACACCGGTGACCCGGTCAGCGTCGGCCCGCTCAGCGGCACCGTCGCCTCCGGGGACCGCCTGGACGCCTACGGCGGCTCGCTGAAGATGGTGATCTTCGGGGTCATCGTGACCTGTACGGCGAGCGGTCCGCAGTCCCCCGGCCCGTTCGTCTTCGACTGACTGAACTGAGCGATCTGTTCCGGATGCCGCAGAAACTGATGATCCGTCAGATTTCTGCGGCATCTCCATTGACTTCTCACCCCCGCTCCACATCAATGCCCCCTGTCGGCGCAGATGAGCCGCTGCGCCCGCAACCCTCAGGAGGGGGCCCCATGGGTTCGACACCCCGAAGATCCCGACGGTGGCGCTGGGCGTCACTGTTCGGGGCGACCGCTCTCGCGGTCACCGCGGGCGGCGCGCTGGCCTGCCCGGCCGGTGCCGCCGGTACGAACGTGGACTTCGCCACGCACTGCATCCCGCCCGCCGTCTCGGGTCTTCCGCCGATCGACGGCACCACCACCGCGAGCGTGTCGGTGGACAACGCCACCCCCAAGGTCGGAGACACGGTCACCGTCACGTACACCGTGGTCACGGCCGCCGCGAGCAATCCCACCGACCTGGCCCTGCCGGCCGACATCATGACCCCGACCGGCAAGGTCACCCTCGGTGGCGCCCAGACCGGTGCCGTCACCGTCGCCGGGCCGAAGAAGAACCCGCCGGTGCCGGGGAAGGCCGCCTTCCCGTCCTTCTCCATGACGGGGACGTTCACCGTCACCAAGGCCGGCGAGATCAGCCTCTCGCCCGGCGACTACAACATCCACACCAGCTACATCCTGGAACTGGACACCCCGTGCACGGTCACCGACCCGCCCGCCCCGGTGTCGGGGACCGTCAAGGCCACCGACGGCACTCCCGCCAACACCCGGGCCGTCTCGCTGAGTTCGGCCTCGGGTGACCCCGGCGCCGGGGTCACCGTCAGCGGCAGCCACTTCACGCCGGGCGCGACGGTCACCCTGGCCGGGCGGGCCGGGGCCACCCAGACCGCGGACACCGCCACGGTGACCGCGAACGCCCAGGGCGCCTTCAGCGCTTCCCTCGTCGTCAACGACAGGACGACGACCGGGATCGTGGCCTACGAGGGCGGCTCCTGGAGCGCGGACAAGGGCGCGGGCCCCGCGGCCTACGTCGTCAACGACACCACGCCCGTCCCGGCCGGCAGCCAGAAGCTGACGTCCACCGTCAAGGCGGGCACGCTGTCCATGTCCCAGGCCGGTGACTCCGTCGCGTTGTCGGCGGTCGACTTCGGCAAGGGCGGGGCCTCGACCGGATCCCTGCAGACGGTGACCGTCAAGGACTTCCGCGGTGGGCCCGCGGGCTGGTCCCTGACCGGCAAGGTCACCGACTTCACCGGTCCCGGCGCCAAGATCGACGCGGGCAGGCTGGGCTGGACCCCCGCCTGCGTGACCAAGCCGGGCAGCCCCAGCACCTGCAAGGCCGGTTCGGCGGGCGCCGTGGGCACCTCGGGAGCGACCCTCGCGTCGACCCCCGACGGCACCGTCACCGGCGGCGAGTTCACCGTCGACGCCGGACTCTCCCTGGACGTACCGGCGTTCACGCCTCCCGGCTCCTACTCCGGCGTCCTGACCCTCACCCTCACCTGATCCCGACTCCCACTCCGGTGGCCGGGCGCCCGCGCCGTACGGACGGGGTCCGCACCCGCCCGACCGCCACCACCCCGAGCCCATGGGGGGTCCGCACCCATGCGCAAGCCGTACGTCCTCCTCCTGAGCCTGCTCCCGCTCCTCCTCGGCGTGCTCGGCACGCCCGCGCGGGCCGCCGACAACGGCAGCTGGTCCGTCTACCCGGTCGCCTCCAAGGTCGCCGCGCGCCCCTACTTCTACCTCTCCGCAGACCCCGGCGAGACGGTCACCGACAAGGTCGCCGTCCAGAACAAGACCGGCGGACCGCTCACCTTCCGGCTGTATGCGGCCGACGCCTACAACACCGCCCGCGACGGCGGGTTCGCCGTGCGGACGGCCGGGGAGAAGATGCGCGGGGTGGGCGCCTGGGCGAAGCCCGCCACGTCACGGGTCACCGTGCCCGGCCACAGGACCGTCACCGTGCCCTTCACCCTGCGCGTCCCCGACGGGGCCGAGCCGGGCGACCATCCGGGCGCGATCGTCGCGCTGGACGAGCGCACCGATCCCGGCGGCGGCACCCTGGCGCTCGGTGTGCGGCGGGCCGTCGGAGCCCGGGTCTACCTGCGGGTCGGCGGGCCCACGCTCCCCGCGCTCTCCGTCGAACACGTGCGCATCAGCCACCACCAGCCCCCGATGCCGGGCCTCGGCGACAGCACGGCGACCATCTCCTACACCCTGCGCAACACCGGGAACGTCACCCTCGACCCCAAGGTCCGGCTGACGGCGCGCGGGCTGTTCGGGCGTACGCTGCTCGACCGCGACCTGACCGGGGTCCCCTCCGAGCTGCTGCCCGGACAGCGGGTGCGGCTCACCGAGGACTGGCGCGGGGCGCCCCAGCTGGACCGGGCCGACGTGACGCTGAGCGTGCGCGCGACGGGCACCCGGGAGTCGGCGAGCGCCTCCTTCCTCGCACTGCCCTGGCTGCTCGCGGCGCTGGTGTCCCTCGCGGGCCTGGTGAGCGGGGTCCTGCTGGTCAGAGCGCGTCGGGGCCGCGCTCGCCGGTCCGCACCCGCACGACCGTCTCCACCGGAACGGCCCACACCTTCCCGTCCCCGATCTTCCCCGTCTGCGCGGCCCTGACGATCGCCTCGATCACGTCCTCCGCCACCGCGTCCTCCACCACGACCTCGATGCGCGCCTTCGGCACCAGGTCGACCCGGTACTCGGCGCCCCGGTACACCTCGGTGTGGCCGCGCTGCCGGCCGTAGCCACTCGCCTCGGTCACGGTCAGGCCGTGCACGCCCAGCTCCTGCAGGGCGGTCTTGACCTCGTCCAGACGGTACGGCTTGACGATCGCGGTGATGAGCTTCATGCCTGGGACTTGACCTTCTGGGCGGGGGAGAGGACGGAGTGGGAGACCGGGGCGCCATGGCCCAGGACTCCGTGATCGTAGGCCGTCTCGGCGTGCACCGTAAGGTCCAGACCGGTGTGTTCCTGCTCCTCGCTCGCCCGGAAGCCCATGGCCTTGTCGATCAGCTTGCCGAGGCCGTACGTCACCGTGAAGGCGTACGCCGCCACGACCACCACGGCGAGGAGCTGCTTGCCCAGCGGGGCGAGTCCGCCGCCGTAGAAGAGGCCCTCCGTGCCGCCGGTCATCGCCTTCTCGGCGAACAGGCCGATCAGCAGGGTGCCGATGATGCCGCCGACCAGGTGGACGCCGACGACGTCGAGGGAGTCGTCGTAGTTCAGCCGGAACTTCCAGCTCACCGCGTAGGAGCAGACGACACCGGCGGCGAGGCCCACGACCAGGGCGCCGAGCAGGGAGACCGTGCCGCAGGACGGGGTGATCGCGACCAGGCCGGCCACGGCGCCGGAGACCGCACCCAGGGTGGTCGGGTGGCCGTCGCGCTTGTGCTCGACGAAGAGCCAGCCGAGCAGGCCGGTGCAGCCGGCGGCGAGAGTGTTGAGGAAGGCGGCCGCGGCGAGGCCGTTCGCGCCGAGCGCGCTGCCCGCGTTGAAGCCGAACCAGCCGAACCAGAGCAGACCGGCGCCGAGGATCACCATGGGCAGGTTGTGCGGCCGCATGGCGTCCTTCTTGAAGCCGAGCCGCGGCCCGAGGACCAGGCACAGGGCGAGGCCGGAGGCGCCGGAGGTGATCTCGACCGGGAGACCGCCCGCGAAGTCCAGGGCGCCGAGCCTGTCCAGGATCCAGCCGCCCGGGCCCCACACCCAGTGCGTCACGGGAACGTATACGAGCAGCGTCCAGACCGGGACGAAGACCAGCCAGGCCGAGAATTTCGTCCGGTCGGCCACCGCGCCGCTGATCAGCGCGGCCGTGATGATCGCGAAGGTCAGCTGGAAGGTCGCGAAGAGGAGGGCCGGGACCGAGCCGTGGACGCTGTCCGGGCCGAGGCCGCTCATGCCGGCGTGGTCCAGGCCGCCGATGAGGCCGCCGAAGGCGTCGTCCCCGAAGGCCAGCGAGTAGCCGGCGGCCAGCCACACCACCGTGACCAGTGCGATCGCGACGAAGCTCATCATCAGCATGTTGAGGACGCTCTTCGTGCGGACCATGCCGCCGTAGAACAGGGCCAGGCCCGGGGTCATCAGCAGGACGAGGGCGGTGGCGGCGAGCAGCCAGGCGGTGTCGCCGGTGTTCACGTGCGCGGCGGCGAGGGTCACGGGCGTCTCCAACGGTGTGGGGGCTCGTCAGAGGGTCACCGGTGTGCGTTTCCGGTTGCGTACGGCGTTGTTTCCGTGACGTTTCGTTGCGTGGGGGTTTCCGAAGGCTCACGTGGGGACGTGGTGGCCGCGGCTGGTACGGCACGGGTTCGTGGATCAGGGAGAATGGTCGCCATGAGCGTTCGTACCCAGTCATCCGAGCAGCCGGCCGAGTCCGTCCACCGCGCCGGCTTCGCCTGCTTCGTGGGCCGCCCCAACGCGGGCAAGTCCACCCTCACGAACGCTCTGGTCGGGCAGAAGGTCGCGATCACCGCGAACCAGCCGCAGACCACGCGGCACACGGTGCGCGGCATCGTGCACCGTCCCGACGCCCAGCTCATCCTGGTGGACACCCCGGGCCTCCACAAGCCGCGCACGCTGCTCGGCGAGCGGCTCAACGACGTCGTACGGACGACGTGGGCCGAGGTCGACGTGATCGGCTTCTGCCTCCCGGCGAACGAGAAGATCGGCCCCGGAGACCGCTTCATCGCCAAGGAGCTGGCCGGGATCCGGAAGACCCCGAAGATCGCCGTCGTCACCAAGACCGACCTGGTCGACTCCAAGACCCTCGCCGAGCAGCTGATCGCCATCGACCAGCTGGGCAAGGAACTGGGCTTCGAGTGGGCGGAGATCGTGCCCGTGTCGGCGGTCGGCGACAAGCAGGTGGGCCTGCTGGCCGACCTGCTCGTTCCGCTGCTGCCGGAGGGCCCGGCGCTCTACCCCGAGGGCGACCTCACGGACGAGCCCGAGCAGGTCATGATCGCGGAACTGATCCGCGAGGCGGCGCTGGAGGGCGTCCGCGACGAGCTGCCGCACTCCATCGCCGTGGTGGTGGAGGAGATGCTCCCGCGCGAGGACCGCCCCGCGGACCGGCCCCTCCTCGACATCCACGCCAACGTCTACATCGAACGCCCCAGCCAGAAGGGCATCATCATCGGCCCCAAGGGCAAGCGCCTCAAAGAGGTCGGCATCAAGTCCCGCAAGCACATCGAGGCACTGCTCGGCACGCCGGTCTTCCTGGACCTGCACGTCAAGGTCGCCAAGGACTGGCAGCGGGACCCGAAGCAGCTGCGCAGGCTCGGCTTCTAGCGGGCCGCGGCGGACCGGTCAGTCCACCCCGCGGATCCGGCCCACCAGCACCGCCCCCGCCAGCCCGAGCGCCGCCGCCACCAGGTACAGCACCCGGTAGCCGCCGAGATACGTCACGATCGGCGCGGCGAGTGCCGGAGCCGCCACCTGCGGCAGGGCGTTCGCCACGTTGATCACGCCGAGGTCCTTTCCCCGGTCCAGCGCCTTGGGCAGGACGTCGGTCATCAGCGCGAAGTCGACCGAGGTGAACACGCCGAAGCCGATCCCCAGGACCGCCGCCGCCACGATCGCGCCCGGCCAGGTCTGCCAGCCGGACAGGGCCGCCGTCGCCACCGCCATCAGCACCCCCGACCACACCACGAACGGCTTGCGCCGGCCCACCCGGTCGGACCAGGCTCCGCCCGCCACGACCGTCGCCAGCAGGGTCAGGCTGTTGACCGCCGTCAGGACCAGGACGCCCTGGTCGGGGTCGGAGCGGTGCAGGCGGTCCCGCAGGTAGTAGAGGAGGTACAGCAGCACCAGAGAGTTGCTGAGGTTGATCAGGAAGCGGGTCAGCCACGCCCAGCCCAGGTCCGGGTACCGGCGCGGGCTCAGCCGGAAGCCCGCCAGGAAGGCCCGCCAGGACCATCGCGGCCGGTCCTCCACCGCGAGCCGCAGATCCTCGTACCGCACGACGTACGGCACCACGCCCACCACCGTGAACACCGCACAGGCCGCGTACCCGGCGCCGGTCCCGCCCGCCGCCGTGGCGAGGCCCGTCCCGCCGACCACGCCCAGGATCTGCGCCGCGCCCAGCCAGCCGCCCACCGACCCCCGCTGGAGCCGCGGCACCCGGTCCGGCACGGCCGCGGTCACCGCCGCGAACGCCGCGTTCAGCGTGAGCTGCACCAGACACCAGCCCAGCGTCATCGTCCACGGCCCGCCCGCGCCCGCGAGCAGCAGCAGCGCCAGCGCGCCACCCGCCGCCCCGGCCACGATCCACGGCGTCCGGCGGCCCCGGCGGGCCGTCGTACGGTCCGACAGGGCGCCGAAGAAGGGGTTGGCGAGCAGGGAGACCACCGCGCCCGCACCCGTCACCCACGCCAGCAGCGCCTCCTTCGACATCCCGGTGCCGGGCGCGAAGTCCTCCGCCTGGGAGGCGAGCAGGATCTGCAGCGGGCCGAACCAGCCCACCCAGATCGCCCCGTTGGCCAGGGCCAGCGCGGCCGTCCAGCCCCGGCCGACCCGGTCCGCGGGCTCGGCCAGGGCGGCCGAGGCGCCGCCGGCGGTCATCTCTGTGCCCGCAGCACATCCCGGAACCAGCGGTAGGACGCCTTCGGGGTGCGCTGCTGGGTGGCGTAGTCGATGTGGACCAGGCCGAAGCGGCGCGCGTAGCCCTCCGCCCACTCGAAGTTGTCCATCAGGGACCACACGAAGTAGCCGCGTACGTCCACCCCGGCCTCCAGCGCCGCGTGCAGGGCGCGCAGATGGGCGTCCAGGTAGGCGATGCGGTCCGGGTCGTCGATGCCGTCGTAGGAGCAGCCGTTCTCGGTGATGACGATCGGCGGCAGCCGGTCGCCGTAGCGCTCACGGAACCCGCACAGCAGCTCGGTGAGGCCTTCCGGGACGACCGGCCAGCCGAAGTCGGTCTTCGGCCGCCCTTCGATCTCCCGTACCGAGAAGGGCAGTTCGGCGGGCAGTGTCAGACCGCCGTACTCGGCTTCGCCGCCCCCGGGGGCCCCGACCCTGGTCGGGGCGTAGTAGTTGACGCCGTACCAGTCGACCGGCTCGGCGATGACCAACAGGTCGGACTCCACGTCCCCGGGCATCAGCTCGCCCATGCCGTCGGGGTACCGCCCCAGGATGACGGGCTCGGCGAACAGGCGGTTGAGCAGGAGGTCGTAGAAGCCCGCCGCCTCCACGTCGGCCGGCTCGGCGGAGGCGGGCCAGGTCGGGCCGTGGGAGTTCGCGATGCCGATGTCCCCCGCCCCGGCCGCCCGCAGGGCCCGGACCGCGAGTCCGTGGGCGAGGAGCTGGTGGTGGGCGACCGGGAGGGCGTCGAAGAGCAGCCGCCTGCCGGGGGCGTGGGCGCCGAGCGCGTGACCGAGGAGGGTGTGCTCGGCGGGTTCGTTGAGGGTGATCCACTTCGTGACCCGGTCGCCGAGGCGCTCGGCCACCACGGCCACGTGGTCGGCGAACCGGGCCGCCGTGTCCCGCCGGAGCCAGTCCAGCGAGGCGGGCAGGTCCCAGTGGAAGAGGGTGGGTACGGGGCGCACGCCCGCCGCGCACAGCTCGTCCACCAGACGGTCGTAGAAGTCCAGGCCGCCGGGGGAGTTCACCCGGGGCCAGGAGACCGAGAAGCGGTACGCGTCCACGCCGAGGCCGGCGAGGAGGGCCACGTCCTGCGGGTAGCGGTGGTAGTGGTCGCAGGCCACCGCCGCCGTCGAGCCGTCCTTCACCCGCCCCGGCTCGGCCGTGAACTCGTCCCACACGGAACGCTCGCGCTCCTCGGCCGCCCCCTCGATCTGATGGGCCGAGGTCGAGACACCCCACAGGAAGCCGTCCGGGAAACGGGGCAGCGGATCGCGCGCGTCAGTCGCCATGGCCGGATCATCCTTACCCCGGGTAACGCAAGTCAACGCCCGGGCCCGAAACGGCGGTTGTGACGGGCACATAGGATCATCGGATGATCGAAGGCAAGCTGGTGAGGCTGCGCGCCCTGCGCGCCGATGACCTGGAGTTCCATCTGCGGTGGCGCAACGACCCGGAGGTGGTGCGCTGGGCCAGCGCGGACCATCCCGGCTTCGGCCCGGTCACCCGGGAGGCCCTGGAGCACTTCCATGAGGCCCGGCTCCGCGAGGACCCGCGGGAGGGCGCCACGTTCACCGTCGAGGAACGGGACGGCGGACGTCCGATCGGCATGGCCGACTACCGCGGGCTCGACCCGTTCGCCGGGCGGGCGACCGCCGGCATCACCATCGGCGAACGCGACCGCTGGGGCGGCGGCTACGGCACCGAGGCGCTGCGGCTGCTGCTCGGCCATCTCTTCGGCGCCTGCCGGCTGCACCGGGTCGAGCTGGACACCTGGAGCGGGAACGAGCGCGCCGTCCGGGCCTTCCGCCGCCTGGGGTTCGTCGAGGAGGGGCGTCGCCGGGCCGCCGTACGGGTGGGGGAGGAGTGGTACGACTCCGTGGAGTTCGGCATGCTCCGCGAGGAGTGGGAGGCGGCCAGGCCCTAGGGGGCGTCGCGGACCCGGGCTGATCCGGACGAAGCCCCCTAGGCGCCCTCCTTCAGCACCCGGGACACCAGGCGACGTTCGTCCTCGGTGAGCCGGGGGTCGGCCGCGTGGACCGTACGGCCGTCGACCGTGATCTCGTAGTGGAAGCCGTCCGGGACGCCGGTGGGCGTGCTGCCCCGGCCGGACGCGAGGACGCGTTCGGCCAGGGCCTGCAACTCATGGGCGTCGGGCCGGCCCGAGGTGTCCACCTCGGCCCGGCGCTCGATGCCCGCGAAACCGCCCGTGCGCCGTACTCGAATACGCATGGGTCACTGTGTAGTACGGAACTACAGCGTCCGCACCCCGACCTGTTCCCACGCCTTCTGCACGGCCTGGAGTTCGTCCCCGGCGCCGTACCGCTTCCGGGCCGCCTTCACCGTCAGCGTGGCGAAGTCGGTGAACAGGGCGTCCTCCTTCAGCTTGCCGCCGGTCAGCACGTCGTACCAGATCTGGCCGGCCTTCTCCCAGGAGTGGCCGCCGAGGGCCGTGGCGAGCAGGTAGAAGGCGTGGTTGGGGATGCCGGAGTTGATGTGCACACCGCCGTTGTCGCGGCCCGTGTGGACGTAGTCCTCCATCCGGGCCGGCTGCGGGTCCTTGCCGAGGACGTCGTCGTCGTACGCCGTGCCCGGCGCCTTCATCGACCGCAGGGCGGTGCCGGTGACGCGCGGGGCGAGGAGACCCGCGCCGATCAGCCAGTCGGCCTCGGCGGCGGTCTGGCCGAGCGTGTACTGCTTGATCAGCGAGCCGAAGACGTCGGAGACCGACTCGTTCAGCGCGCCGGACTGGCCGAAGTAGGCCAGGTTGGCGGTGTGCTGGGTGACGCCGTGGGTCAGCTCGTGACCGATGACGTCGACCGGGATGGTGAAGTCGAGGAAGATCTCGTTGTCACCGTCGCCGAACACCATCTGCTCGCCGTTCCAGAAGGCGTTGTCGTAGCCCTCGCCGAAGTGCACGGTGGCGTCCAGCGGGAGGCCGTTGTCGTCGATCGAGTGCCGGCCGTACGCCTTCAGATACAGCTCGAAGGTGGCGCCCAGGCCCGCGTAGGCGCGGTTGACGGTGGCGTCGGAGCCGGGCTCGGAGCCCTCCGTGCGGACCTCGGTGCCGGGCAGGTCCTGGGTGTGCCCGGCGTCGTAGATGGTGCGGTGCGGCTGGTCGGCGGCGGCACCGGCGGGCGCGGCGACGGAGGGCGCGCCGATCACCGTGGTCAGGCGGCGCTTGGTGCGCTGGTAGGCGTCGTGTTCCAGCGACCGGCGAGCCGGTGCGGAGAGCGCGGAGTCCTCGGAGCGGGCGAGCTTGTCGAGGACGTGGGGCGGCACGATCGTGCAGAAGACGGGCACAGAGCCCCCGTTGGTCGTCATGCCCGGCACCCTTGCACTGTGTGACGGAGATGTCACTAGCAGCAACCATGATTGGTGAAATACGCGGACATTCGTCATCGCTCTGTGTCACTCGATGGTATGGCTGTGTGCAGGGGAGTGGCGTAGCGCACTTTTTGTCCCATTTGCGGTCTCGGTTTCGCATACTGATACAGGCCCGCGCACCCGGCGCGGCTCGGCTAGGCTGCGGAGCATCATGCGTTTCGGGCTGCTTCTTCTTAGCTGCCGCGGCGAGGGCCTGTAGTCAGAGGCCGACTCCCTCCCCGCGGAGCTTTGGCGTTGCGTCGTCGGCCGTCCACCGGACCCGCGGACCTGCGGACCTTCTCGAGGAGCCCACGCAATCATGGCGAACCGCCAGCAGCCCAGTTCCATGCCGATCCACAAGTACGGCCGCTACGAGCAGGTCGACATCCCGGACCGCACCTGGCCGGAGCAGCGCATCACCGTCGCCCCCCGCTGGCTCTCCACCGACCTGCGTGACGGCAACCAGGCCCTGATCGACCCGATGTCGCCCGAGCGCAAGCGCCGGATGTTCGACCAGCTGGTCAAGATGGGCTACAAGGAGATCGAGGTCGGCTTCCCCGCCTCCGGCCAGACCGACTTCGACTTCGTGCGCTCGATCATCGAGGAAGAGGGCGCGATCCCCGAGGACGTGACGATCTCCGTCCTGACCCAGGCCCGCGAGGACCTGATCGAGCGGACCGTGGAGTCCCTGAAGGGCGCCCGCCGGGCCACCGTCCACCTGTACAACGCCACCGCCCCGGTCTTCCGCCGGGTCGTCTTCCGCGGCTCCAAGGACGACATCAAGCAGATCGCCGTCGACGGCACCCGCCTGGTGATGGAGTACGCCGAGAAGCTGCTGGGCCCGGAGACCGAGTTCGGCTACCAGTACAGCCCGGAGATCTTCACCGACACCGAGCTGGACTTCGCGCTGGAGGTCTGCGAGGCGGTCATGGACGTCTACCAGCCGGGCCCGGGTCGCGAGATCATCCTCAACCTGCCCGCCACGGTGGAGCGTTCGACCCCGTCGACGCACGCGGACCGCTTCGAGTGGATGAGCCGCAACATCTCCCGCCGTGAGCACGTCTGCATCTCCGTCCACCCGCACAACGACCGCGGTACGGCCGTCGCCGCCGCCGAGCTGGCGCTGATGGCCGGAGCCGACCGCGTCGAGGGCTGCCTGTTCGGGCAGGGCGAGCGCACCGGCAACGTCGACCTGGTCACCCTGGGCATGAACCTGTTCTCCCAGGGCGTCGACCCGCAGATCGACTTCTCCGACATCGACGAGATCCGTCGTACGTGGGAGTACTGCAACCAGATGGAGGTCCACCCGCGCCACCCGTACGTGGGCGACCTGGTCTACACGTCCTTCTCCGGCTCCCACCAGGACGCCATCAAGAAGGGCTTCGACGCCATGGAGGCCGACGCCAAGGCCAAGGGCGTCACCGTCGACGACATCGAGTGGGCGGTCCCGTACCTGCCGATCGACCCGAAGGACGTCGGCCGCTCCTACGAGGCGGTCATCCGGGTCAACTCGCAGTCCGGCAAGGGCGGTGTCGCGTACGTCCTGAAGAACGACCACAAGCTGGACCTGCCCCGCCGGATGCAGATCGAGTTCTCGAAGATCATCCAGGCGAAGACGGACGCCGAGGGCGGCGAGGTCACCGGCGGCGCCATCTGGTCGGTCTTCCAGGACGAGTACCTGCCCAACCCCGACAACCCCTGGGGCCGCATCCAGGTCAGGACCGGGCAGTCGACCACCGACACCGACGGCGTGGACGTCCTCACCGTCGAGGCCACGGTCGACGGCGAGGACCGGATCCTGTCCGGTTCCGGCAACGGTCCGATCTCGGCCTTCTTCGACGCCCTGCAGTCCATCGGCATCGACGTACGCCTGCTGGACTACCAGGAGCACACGATGAGCGAGGGCGCCTCCGCGCAGGCCGCCTCCTACATCGAATGCGCGATCGACGGCAAGGTTCTCTGGGGGATCGGCATCGACGCGAACACGACGCGTGCGTCGCTGAAGGCGGTCGTCTCCGCGGTGAACCGCGCCGCCCGCTGACGCCTCTGACCGGCGATTTCGAGGCCCTGACCGTTGTCCACGACGGTCAGGGCCCCGTCGTGTATCAGCCATCGTGCCTCCGAGGTCACGGAAAGGTCTCGTACGAGGTACTGACTCAGCGTCCAGGATGTGGCTAACATCACGCCAGCGCGGCGATGCTGCCGCGTGGTTACGGAGGTGCGACGTGCTGCCAGTACGGGGACGAGACGGCCGTGCCGCCAGGGCTGCGCGCATCCTGGGCACCCGCATCGCCTGGACACCCGCGGGAGACGGCGAGTTCTTCTGCCCCGGCTGCGGAGGCGACCGCAACTACCAGCGGCTGACCGGGCGCCGCCGCCTCACCCTGCTCGGCGTGCCCCTGCTGCCGCGCGGGGTGACCGGACCGGTCGTGGAGTGCGCGTCCTGCCGCCACCACTTCGGCACCGAGGCCCTCGACCACCCCACCACCCGCCGCTTCTCGGCGCTGCTCCGCGACGCCGTGCACACCGTCGCCCTCGCCGTGCTCGCCGCGGGCGGCACCTGCTCCCGTACGGCCCTGGAGACGGCCGCCGGCGCGGTCCGCGGGGCCGGCTACGACGACTGCACCGAGGACCAGCTGGCCGCCCTGGTCGAGGCCCTCGTCGCCGACACCGGCCGGGTCTTCGAGCAGCCGTGCGGCGCGAGCCTGACCATAGAGCTGCACGAGGCCCTGGACCCGCTGGCCCCGCACCTGGCCCCGGCCGGCCGCGAGTCCCTGCTCCTGCAGGCCGCCCGCATCGCCCTCGCCGACGGCCCCTACACCCCCGCCGAACGCGACGCCCTCACCACGATCGGCGCGGCCCTGACCATCTGCGCCGACGACGTGACCCGGCTGCTGGCCGCGGCGCGCACGCCGTCCTGACCCACGCCCGCCCGCGGTACGCCCGCCCGTTACTCCCCGGGGAGTAACGGCGGACCCCGGACACCCGTGGCAGTACCCGTGAACTCGCCCCCGAGCCCGACGAACGCATCCCTTTCCGGCGGAAGTCTGGAAGCCGTATCCAGACAACCGTTCCGGAGGGGAGGCCCGTTTCCATGGGGGCCGCGACAACACGGGCGTCACAGGGGCGGCGAGGGCTGCCGTGGCTGGTGGTGGGACTGTGGGTGGTCCTGCTGGCAGGAGCGGCACCGTTCGCCGCCAGGCTCGCCGACGTCCAGCACGACCGAGCCACCGACTACCTGCCGGCATCCGCCGACTCCACCCAGGTCGCCGCGTTGCAGGACCGCCTGCCGGGCGGCGAGACCACCGAGCTGATCCTCGTCTACCGGCGCGCTGGCGGGCTCACCGCGGCCGACCGGGCCACGGCGGCCGGACAGGTGGCGGCCGTCGCCGACCGGCACGCCCTGACCGGCACCCCGCGGGGCGTCCCCTCCGCCGACGGCACCACCCTCATGTACCCGGTCACCAGCAACGAGCCCGGCGCGGACGAGGAGAAACGCGACGCGTTCGTGGACGACGTCCGCGAAGTCGCCCACACCGAGGGCGGGTTGACGGTGCGGGTCGGCGGTCCGGCCGCCCTCGCCACCGACGCCTCCGGCGTCTACTCCTCCCTCGGCGGCCCCCTGCTCTACACCACGGTCGGCGTGGTCGCCGTCCTGCTGATCCTCATCTACCGCAGCCCGCTGCTGTGGCTGGTCCCGCTCCTCGTCGCCGGCCTCTCCGACTTCCTCGCCCGGGCGGCCGCCTACGGCCTCAACCAGGCCTTCGGCACCACCGTCTCCGGCCAGAGCGCCGGCATCATGACCATCCTCGTCTTCGGCGCCGGCACCGACTACGCCCTGCTCCTCGTCTCCCGCCACCGCGAGGAACTCCGCCGCCACGAGCGGCCGTACGACGCCATGCGGGCCGCGCTGCGCGGCTGCGGGCCCGCCGTCCTCGCCTCCTCCGGCACGGTCGCCGCGGGCCTGCTCTGCCTGCTCGCCGCCGACCTCAACTCCAGCCGTGGCATGGGCCCGCTCGGCACCGTCGGCGTGCTGTGCGCGCTGGCCGCGATGCTGACGCTGCTCCCGGCCGTCCTGGTCCTGCTCGGCCGCCGCGTGTTCTGGCCGCTCGTACCCGCCTACGGCAGCACGCCCCAGGCCCGCCGCTCCCTGTTCGCGGCGATGGGCACCTCGGCCGGGCGCCGCCCGCTGACCGTGCTCGCCTCCGGCGCCGCCCTGCTCGGCGCCCTCGCGCTGGGCGCGCTGAACCTGCCCGGCCCCCTCAAGCAGCTGGACGCCTTCGTGGACCGGCCCGAGTCCGTGACCGCGATGGAGACCGTGGCCCAGGCATACCCGGAGCGGTCCGCGCAGCCCATCGAGATCCTCACCCCGGCCGGGCGTGCCGACGCGGCCCTGGCCGCGGTCAAGGACACCCGGGGAGTGGCGGACGCGCGGCAGGGCCGTACCGGCGGAGGCTGGACCGAGATCACGGTGACCGCTTCCGCGCCGCCGCAGTCCGCCGCCGAGACCGCCACCATCGAGGCGCTGCGGCACCGGTTGCCCGGCTCCCACGTCGGCGGGCCCAGCGCCCAGCAGCTCGACCTGCGCGACACCAACGCCCGTGACCGGCTGGTCGTCGTCCCCATCGTCCTGGTCTCCGTGCTGCTGATCCTGGTCGCCCTGCTGCGCTCCCTGGTCGCCCCGCTGATCCTGGTGGCCGCCGTGGTCGCCGTGTGGGGCGCGGCCCTGGGGCTGGGCGGGCTGGTCTTCGGGCCGCTGTTCGGCTTCCACGGCACCGACCCCGGACTCGGCCTGCTGTCCTTCGTGTTCCTGGTCGCCCTCGGCGTCGACTACGGCATCTTCCTGATGCACCGGATGCGGGAGGAGTCCCTCAAGGGGACCGAGCCGGCGCAGGCCGTGCTGACCGCGCTGCGCACGACCGGCGGGGTCATCGCCTCCGCCGGACTGGTGCTCGCCGCCACCTTCGCCGTCCTGACCAACATGGGCCTCGTCCAGCTGGTCGAACTGGGCTTCGTCATCGCCGTCGGCGTCCTCCTCGACACCTTCCTCGTCCGCACCTACCTGGTGACCAGCGCGAGCGTGGCACTGGGCCGTCGCGTGTGGTGGCCGGGACGACTGTCCAGGCCCCCTCACGACCGAGCCGAGGAACCCACCACCCACCCACTCCCCGCCGAACCACTGCCCTGACCCCCGACCACGGCCCCGCGAACGCCGACCCGCGCCCCGGGTTCCGGCTCCGCGTCCCGGCCGCCGGCGACCCGCCCCCGGCTCCGTGGCTTGATCTTCGGTGACCCGGCCTCCGGCTCCGGCCCGTGGTCCGGTCTCGGTGTCCCGGCCCTGCGGCCCGCCCCCGGCTCCGCGCCCCCGGCTCCGTGGCCCTCCGCTCCGTGGCCCCCGGCTCCGTGTCCTGGCCCTGTGGGCCGCTCTCCGGCTCCGGACTCTCCGGCCCGGTCCCCCTGTCCGGACCCGCCCTGGGCGGGGGCGGCCGTCTACCGGAAGATGAAGAGCGTGCAGGCAACCATCACCGCTGTCCGGCCCCGGCGGGGCTTCGTGCCCCTGGATTCCCTGCGGCAGGACGTGTGCCTCGCCGCCGGACTCGGCGCGCTGGCCTCCCTCGTCGCCGTCACCGTGGGCAGCGGCCGGCATCCGGACGCCCTCGGCTGGGTCCTCCTGCTAGGCCTGCACGTGCCGCTGGCCTGGCGCCGGCGGGCGCCGGTGACCGTGCTGGCGATCATGATCGGGCTGATCGCCACCTACCACCAGCTGGACTACAACCACTCCGCGCCGACCGCCGCCTCCATGGTGATCCTCTACACGGTGGCGGTCAGCGGCAGCCCCCGGCGCACCGCCCTCATCGGCTGTGCCGTCGTCGCGCTCATGGCCGTCCTGAAGATCGACCACGGGATGGCCGGGCTGACGGTGACCTTCCAGATCACCGGCTGGATCGTCTCCATGCTCGTCCTCGGCGGCTACCTCCGCGCCCACCGCGAGAACGCGGCCGCCGCACTGGAGCGGGCCGAACGCGCCGAGCGCACCCGGGAGGAGGAGGCCCGCCGCCGGGTCGCCGAGGAACGCCTGCGCATCGCCCGCGACCTGCACGACCTGCTCGCCCACAGCATCACCCTCATCGGCGTGCAGACCTCGGTCGCCGCGCACGTCCTGGCCGCCGACCCCGACCGTCTCGACCGGGCGGCCGTCGCCCGCTCCCTCGACGACATCGCCGAGACCTGCCGCACGGCCCGCGGGGAACTGCGTACGACCCTGGAGGTGCTGCGTGCCCCCGGAACCCCGGACGCCCGGGGCCCGCTGCCCGGCCTGCACGGCCTCGCCGACCTGGCGAAGACGGCGGGCGTCGAGGTCGACCTGACGGTGGAGGCCGCCGCGGTACCGCCCGCCGTGGGCGCGGCCGCCTACCGGATCGTCCAGGAGGCGCTCACCAACGCCGTCCGGCACGGCGGCCGGGACGACCTCACCGTGCGGGTGCGTGTGGACGAGGGGGACGGCGCCCTGCGGGTCCGGGTCACCGACGACGGCACCGGCGGTGCCGGCGGCGACGACGGGCCGCCCGGCTTCGGGCTCGTCGGCATGCGGGAGCGGGCCCGCAGCGTCGGCGGCACGGTCGAGGCCGGACCGCGCGCGGACGACGCGGGCTTCGAGGTACGTGCCGTGCTGCCGCTGGGGGACGAACGATGATCAGGGTCCTGCTCGCCGACGACCAGACCCTCGTGCGGGCCGCGTTCGCGATGCTCGTGGAGTCCGCGCCGGACATGGAGGTCGTGGGCCAGGCGGCCACCGGCCGCGAAGCCGTCGACCTGGCCCGCGCCGAACGCGCCGACCTGGTGCTGATGGACATCCGCATGCCCGGCCTGGACGGCATCGAGGCCACCCGGCTCATCGCCGCCGACGAGGACCTGGCCGGGGTGAGGGTGCTGGTGCTCACCACCTACGACACCGACGAGAACATCGTCGACGCCCTGCGCGCCGGAGCCTCCGGCTTCCTGGTGAAGGACACCCGTCCGGCCGACCTCCTCGACGCCATCCGCACGATCGCCGCCGGCGAGGCGCTGCTCTCGCCGGGCCCCACGGCACGGCTGATCGAGCGGTTCCTGCGCAGCCCCTCGGCGCCGGCGACGGGCGGCCCCGAGTGTCTGTCGGACCGGGAGCGGCAGGTGCTGACGCTGGTCGCCCGGGGCCTCAACAACACCGAGATCGCCGAGGCGTTGGCGCTGAGCCCGCTCACCGCGAAGACCCACGTCAGCCGGATCATGGGCAAACTCGGCGCCCGCGACCGGGCCCAGCTCGTCATCGTCGGCTACGAGTCGGGGCTGGTGATTCCGGGGAACATGGGTGCGTGACACCGCTGAGCCGCTCCCTCCTCACCGCCCTCGCGCTCCTCGCCCCGCTCACCGCCCCCCTGCCCGCGCACGCCACGTCCGGCTGCGTCTCCTCCGTGCCCTACGAGTCCGGGCGGGGCGGCTACGCCACCTACCGCATCCCCGCCACGGTGAAGTCCCCGCACGGCACGGTCCTCGCCTTCGCCGAGGGCCGGCGCGACGGCGCGGGCGACACCGGTGACATCGACGTCGTGCTGCGCCGCTCCACCGACGGCGGCTGCACCTGGGGCCCGACGGCGGTGGTGGCCGCGGGGGAAGGGCACACACGAGGCAATCCGGCACCGGTCGTCGACCCGCGTACCGGTGCGATCGTCCTGGTGACCTGCGCCAACAGCGGCTCCGTGACGGAGGCGCAGATCATGCGCGGCGAGGTCACGCCCGCCGAGGGGCGCCGGGTGTTCGTGCAGCGCAGCTGGGACGACGGCCGCCACTTCACGCCCCCGCGGGACATCACCGCCGAGGTCAAGCCGCCGGGCTGGCGCTGGTACGCGACCGGCCCCGGCCACGCCGTCGCCCTCACCCGGGGCCCCCACGCCGGCCGCCTCCTCGTCCCCGCCGACCACTCCGCCGCCCCGCCCGCCGGCTCCTCCGACACCGGCCGGGAACCCAGGTACTACGGCGGCCACGCCCTCCACAGCGACGACGGCGGCCGCACCTGGCGGCTCGGCTTCGTGGACGCCGACTACGACGGCACGATCAACGCCAACGAGACCAGCGCCGCACAACTCCCCGACGGGCGCCTCTACCTCAGCTCCCGGGACCAGGACGGCCGGGCTCCCGGCAACCGCCTCGACACCTACTCCGGCGACGGCGGCCGGACCCTCGACCGCCCCTACGCCGTCCAGCCCACCCTGAACGACGTCCCGGTGGTCCAGGCCGGCCTCCTCCAGCTCCACGGCCCCGAAGCGCCTCTGCTCCTCTCCGCCCCGTCCGTGCCGACCGCCCGCCGCGCCATGACGATCTGGTCCAGCACGGACACCGGCCGCACCTTCACCAGACTGCGCACCCTCTCCACCCGGCGCGCCGCCTACTCCGACCTCGTCCAACTCGGCTCCGGCACCGTCGGCGTCCTCTACGAGACCGGCACCACCGGCACCTACGACACCATCGAGTTCCGGAGGGTGAGCCTGACCTGATGCGACGCCAGGCCCTAGAGCAACCCGGCCGCCGCCAGGTGCTTGGCGATCTTCTCGGTCTCGTCGCCGGACAGCGGGACCTGGGGCTCGGCCGTGACCGGGCAGTCGATGACGCCGCGCAGGTGCAGTCCCGCCTTGAACGCGCCCAGCGCCGAGGAGCTGTGGCCCATGCGGGCCGGGTCGCCGACACCGGTGATGGCGAACAGGGCGCACAGCCGGTCCTGTTCGGCCCGTGCACCCTCCCAGTCGCCCGCCCGGCACAGGCGGTAGAGGCGGACGTAACCGTGCGGGTCGACATTGGCCAGGCCCGGTACCGCCCCGTCGGCGCCCAGCGCCAGGGCGGAGTCGGCGATCAGTTCGGAGCCGGTCAGGACGCTGAACCCGGGGTGCGCGCGGGCGCCCGTGACGATCGCCCGGAAGGCCGCCAGGTCGCCGCTGGAGTCCTTGATCCCGGCCAGGACGCCGTCCCCGGCGAGTCCCAGCACCAGGTCGGCGGGGAGCTTGCTGTGCACGGCCACGGGGATGTCGTAGGCGATGACCGGAACCTGGCTCGCGGCCGCGGTCCGGCGGTAGTGGTGGACGATCTCCGCGCGGTGGGTGCGGGCGTAGAAGGGGGCGGTGACGACGACGGCCTGCGCGCCGGCCGCGGTGACGGACCTGACGTGCTCCAGGACGCGCGGGGTGGTCATGTCGATGGCGCCCGCCAGGACGGGCAACTGACCCCCCACGTGCGCCGTCACCGCCTCCACCACCTGCCTGCGCTGCCGGTCCGTCAGGAACGCCGCCTCCGAGGTCGAGCCGAGCAGGAACAGCCCGTGCACCCCGGCCTCCACCAGATGGTCGACCAGCCGGAGCAGCGAGCGCACGTCCACCTCGCGCTCCGGTGTCAGGGGCGTGCAGACGGGCGGGACGACACCGGAGAGCGGGGCGGGGAAGGTCATTCAGGGCTCCTGGCGTGCTGGGTCGCGGGTCGGCTGGTCCTCCTCCACAGGATGGTGACAGCGGTAGCGGTGTCCGGGCAGTGACGCGGCCGAGAAGTCCGGCATCGCCTCGGCGCACACCCCGTCGGCCTTCCGGCAGCGGGTGCGGAACGGGCAGCCGCTGTGAGGAGGGCCTCCGGGGGCGGTCAAGGGGCGACACCTGAATGGCCTGCTCGAACAGTCCGATATAAGGACCGGAAACGAAGACCCGATAGTCAACCCCCTTGGAATACCTCGTACTTGTAGGGCGCAGACTCCTGCCGAGTGTAGAGGCGGAGCGTCACTCCGGGTGTGCGAAGCGTGAAACTCGAAAAGGAAGGGGAGCACGGTGACGGCGTGACGGACCACACATTCGGCGTTGTGGGTCGAGGAGGCGGAGGAGACGTTGGAGGAATTGCGGTCGGCTCTGGAAAAGAGCGGAATCCGGCGATGCTCCGTGGAGACCGCGCGGCGGCTCGCGGCGGCCCCGGCGGGGGTGCCGCGATGAAGCCGCCCATCGGCACTCACGTCGTGGACACCGGTACCGGGCGGGTCGGGATCGTCATGGGGCACGAGGGTCCCTACGTCCAGCTGAGACCGTACGGCGGAGGCAGGGAGTGGGACGCCGAGCCCGGTGCCGTGCGGAAGGCGACCCCCGCCGAGCGGCTCAGCGCGGAGACGGCGTACGCCAACGCCCGCAGCCGGGGCGAGGTGCCCTGAAACCGTGCCGGGCCCGCCCTGGGCGCTCTCGCCCCTGGACGCTGCCGCCATGGGCGAGAATGGGTCCATGACTCTGTTCCGCGACGACGGCATCGTGCTGCGCACCCAGAAGCTGGGCGAGGCGGACCGGATCATCACGCTGCTCACGCGCGGTCACGGGCGGGTGCGGGCCGTGGCCCGGGGCGTGCGGCGGACCAAGTCGAAGTTCGGGGCCCGGCTGGAGCCCTTCTCCCACGTGGACGTGCAGTTCTTCTCGCGGGGGAGCGAGCTGGTCGGGCGCGGGCTCCCGCTGTGCACGCAGAGCGAGACCATCGCTCCCTACGGTGGCGGGATCGTCACCGACTACGCCCGCTACACCGCCGGCACGGCCATGCTGGAGACCGCCGAGCGGTTCACCGACCATGAGGGCGAGCCCGCCGTGCAGCAGTACCTGCTGCTGGTGGGAGCGCTGCGGACGCTCGCCCGGGGTGAGCACGCGCCGCACCTCGTCCTCGACGCCTTCCTGCTGCGCTCCCTCGCCGTCAACGGCTACGCCCCCAGCTTCGGCGACTGCGCGAAGTGCGGCATGCCCGGCCCCAACCGCTTCTTCTCGGTCGCCTCCGGCGGCTCCGTCTGCGTCGACTGCCGCGTGCCCGGCAGTGTCGTACCGTCCCCGCAGACCCTGGTACTGCTCGGGGCGCTGCTTACGGGAGACTGGGGGACGGCGGACGCGTGCGAGCCGCGGTACGTCCGGGAGGGCAGCGGGCTGGTGTCCGCCTACCTGCACTGGCATCTGGAGCGCGGACTGCGCTCGCTCCGGTACGTCGAGAAGTCGTAGCGAAACCCGTAGATCGCAGAGGGAGACGAGAAGCACATGGTGGTACGCGGGATCCTCGGGCGCCAGCGGCGCGAGTACAAGGCGCCGGAGCCGCACCCGTCGGGTGCCCGTGCGCCGAAGCTCCCCGGCGAGCTGGTCCCGAACCACGTGGCGATCGTCATGGACGGCAACGGCCGCTGGGCCAAGGAGCGCGGACTGCCCCGGACCGAGGGGCACAAGGTGGGCGCCGAGCGGGTGCTCGACGTCCTCCAGGGCTCCATCGAGGTCGGCGTGCGCAACATCTCGCTGTACGCCTTCTCCACCGAGAACTGGAAGCGTTCGCCCGACGAGGTCCGCTTCCTGATGAACTTCAACCGCGACTTCATCCGCAAGACCCGCGACCAGCTCGACGAACTCGGCATCCGGGTGCGCTGGGTGGGCCGCATGCCCAAGCTGTGGAAGTCGGTCGCCAAGGAACTGCAGGTCGCCCAGGAGCAGACCAAGGGCAACGACCTGCTGACGCTGTACTTCTGCATGAACTACGGCGGCCGGGCGGAGATCGCGGATGCGGCGCAGGCCCTCGCCGAGGACGTGAAGGCGGGCCGTCTCGACCCGTCCAAGGTCAACGAGAAGACCCTCGCGAAGTACCTGTACTACCCGGACATGCCGGACGTCGACCTGTTCCTGCGGCCGAGCGGTGAGCAGCGCACCTCCAACTACCTGCTGTGGCAGAGCGCGTACGCCGAGATGGTCTTCCAGGACGTGCTGTGGCCCGACTTCGACCGGCGCGACCTGTGGCGGGCCTGCATGGAGTTCGCCTCCCGCGACCGCCGGTTCGGCGGCGCCGTCCCGAACGAGGAACTCCTCGCGATGGAAGCGGCCATGAAGGGCAGGCCGGACGCCTGAGCCGGCCGCCCCGGTGCCCGCGGCCGCAGCGGCGTCGCGGGCCGGGGGCGACGGCCCGGGGGGCGACGGCTCAGGCCGCGGCGCACTCCGCGCACGTGCCGAAGATCTCCACCGTGTGCGCCACGTTCACGTACCCGTGCTCCGCGGCGATCGCCTCCGCCCACTTCTCCACGGCCGGGCCCTCGACCTCGACCGCCTTGCCGCAGGAGCGGCAGACCAGGTGGTGGTGGTGTTCGCCGCTGGAGCAGCGGCGGTAGACGGACTCGCCGTCGGAGGTGCGCAGGACGTCGACCTCGCCGGCGTCGGCGAGGGACTGGAGGGTGCGGTAGACCGTGGTCAGGCCGACCGAGTCGCCCTTGTGCTTGAGCATGTCGTGCAGTTCCTGCGCGCTGCGGAACTCGTCGACCTCGTCCAGGGCCGCCGCCACGGCTGCCCGCTGTCGGGTCGCGCGGCCCTTCACGGGCGGTCCAGCGGTCGTCACCGGTTCCTCCTTCTGGTGGCTCGCTCGCCTCAGGGGGGCTCTGTGCCGGTGCCCCTTCGGCGCGCGGGCCCACGTCTGGCGTCTGCCCGGGCCATTGTGCCAGCCCGGGCAGGGCGCGGTCAGACGCCGACCTCGTCCCCCGCTGCCCGGGTGGCCGGAATCGAGCACTCCGCCGGGTCCCCGGCGGGCTGTGCCGCGGCTGCCGCACGGGCGCGTCGGCGGGCCAGCGGGGTGGCCAGGGCGGTGAGGGCGACGAACGCGCCGATGGTCAGCAGCACGATCGTCGCGCCCGGCGGAACGTCCTGGTAGAACGAGGTCACCGTGCCGCCGATCGACACGGTCACTCCGAGGGCGACGGCGATCGCGAAGGTCGCGGCGAAGCTGCGGGTGAGCTGCTGCGCGGCGGCGACCGGTACGACCATGAGCGCGGAGACCAGGATCAGGCCGACCACCCGCATGGCGACGGTCACCGTGACCGCCGCCGTGACGGCGGTGAGCAGGTTCAGGGCGCGTACGGGCAGCCCGGTGACCCGCGCGAACTCCTCGTCCTGGCTGACCGCGAACAGCTGGCGGCGCAGCCCGAGGGTCACGAGCATCACGAACGCGGCGAGGACCACGATCGCGGTCACGTCCGAGGGGGCGACCGTCGACAGCGAGCCGAACAGGTACGACGTCAGATTGGCGTTGGAGCCGCCCGGCGCGAGGTTGACGAACATCACGCCGCCGGCCATGCCGCCGTAGAAGAGCATCGCCAGGGCGATGTCGCCGCGTGTCCTGCCGTACCAGCGGATCAGCTCCATCAGGACCGAGCCGAGCGCGGAGACGGCCGTGGCCATCCACACCGGCGAGGCGTTCAGCAGGAAGCCGAGGCCGACGCCGGTCATCGCCACGTGCCCGATGCCGTCGCCCATCAGGGGCTGACGGCGCTGGACGAGGTAGATGCCGATCGCGGGCGCGGTGATGCCGACCAGGACGGCCGCGACGAGCGCCCGCTGCATGAAGGCGTAGTTCAGGAAGTCCATCAGCTCAGCAGTCCCGTGCGGATCGGTTCGGCGCCCGCGGGTGCGTGCGGGTGTACGTGGTCGTGGCCGGGCAGGGCGTGCTGGCCCAGGGCCTCGGGGGGCGGGCCGTCGTGCACGACGCAGCCGTCGCGCAGGACGACGGCCCGGTCGATCAGCGGCTCCAGCGGACCCAGTTCGTGCAGGACGAGCAGGACCGTCGTACCGGCCGCGACCTGCTCCCGGAGCGTGCGGGCGAGCACCTCCTGGCTGGCCAGGTCGACGCCCGCCATCGGCTCGTCCATGATCAGCAGCTCGGGCTCGGCGACCAGGGCACGGGCGATCAGCACCCGCTGGTGCTGGCCGCCGGAGAGCGCGGTCACCGAGTCCTTGGCCCGGTCCGCCATGCCGACCAGCTCCAGGGCGCGGTGGACGGCCTCACGGTCCGCCTTGCGGAAGACGCCGAAACGGGTGCGGGCCAGGCGGCCCGAGGAGACGATCTCGGTCACCGTGGCGGGGACGCCGCCCGCCGCCGTGGTGCGCTGCGGTACGTATCCCACGCGCGCCCAGTCCCGGAAGCCGCGGCGCGGGGTGCCGAACAGCTCGATCGTGCCCGCGCTCACCGGCACCTGGCCGATGACGCTGCGTACCGCCGTCGACTTGCCGGAGCCGTTGGCGCCGAGCAGCGCGACCACCTCGCCGACGCGCACGGTGAGGTCGATGCCGCGCAGCACCGGGCGCGAGCCCAGTTCCGCCCGCACCCCGCGCATCGCTATGACGGGCTCGTCCATGGTGTCGTCCTCCGTGCCGGTCACTTGGCGCCCAGGGCCTGCTGGAGCGCCTTGAGGTTGGCTTCCTGGACCGAGAAGTAGTCGGTGCCCCGGGACTTCTTCGTGATGCCCTCGATCGGGTCGAGGACGTCCGTGCGCAGGTCCGCGTCGTTCGCGATGGTCTTCGCCGTCTTGTCGCTGACGAGCGTCTCGTAGAAGACGGTGCTGACTCCGTCGGCCTCGGCCATCTTCTCCAGGTCCTTCACACGTGCGGCGCTGGGCTCGGACTCGGGATCGAGGCCGCTGATGGCCTCCTCGGTGAGGCCGTAGCGCTCGGCCAGGTAGCCGAAGGCGGCGTGCGTGGTGACGAAGACCTTGGTCCTAGTGTGCGCGAGCCCGTCCTTGAACCGCGTGTCCAGGCCGTGCAGCTTCTTCACCAGGGCGGCGGTGTTCTTCCTGTAGTCGGCCGCGTGGTCCGGGTCGGCCTTCTCGAAGGCCTTGCCGACGCCCTCGGCGACCTGGGCGTAGCGCACCGGGTCGAGCCACAGGTGCGGGTCCTTGCCGCCGGACTCCTCGCCCTCGTGGGCGTCGTGCTCGGCCGCGTGGCCGCCGACCTCGTTGCCGTGCTCCTCCAGCGTGGTCAGGGAGGCCGCGTCGATCTTGGTCCTGACCGGGGACTGGGCCACCGCGTCGTCGACGGAGGGCTGGAGGTTCTTCAGGTACAGGACGGCCTCGGACTGCTCGAGCCCGGCGATCTGCTGCGGGCTGATCTCCAGGTCGTGCGGTTCCTGGCCGGGGGAGGTGAGCGTGGTGACGTGGACGTGGTCCCCGCCGATCTGCTCGGCCAGGAAGGTCATCGGGTAGAACGACGCGACGACGTCGAACTTGCCGGTGGCGGCCGCTGCGGCGGAGTCACTGGAGCAGGCGGTGAGGGAGCCGAGCCCGAGGGCGGTGACCGCGGTCGCCGCGGCCACGGGTATGAGGCGTCGTCGTACGTTCATGACAGTCATTTTCAACAAACATGGAAACCGTTGTCAACAAGCCTGGTCGAGGGGCCGGAGACGGGGGGCCGATTTGGCCGAGGGGGAGCCTGCGCCGGTAACCTGAATCATTCGCTGGAAGCATCTCGCTTCAACGCCCGTCGTCGTAATGAAGAGAGCACCGTGGCCGCCGACAAGATCGACACCATCGTCAGCCTGAGCAAGCGCCGTGGCTTCGTTTTCCCGTGCAGTGAGATCTACGGCGGACAGCGTGCCGCCTGGGACTACGGACCGCTGGGTGTCGAGCTCAAGGAGAACATCAAGCGCCAGTGGTGGCGCTACATGGTGACGTCGCGCGAGGACGTGGTCGGTATCGACTCGTCCGTCATCCTGGCCTCCGAGGTCTGGGTCGCATCCGGCCACGTCGCCACCTTCACGGACCCGCTGACCGAGTGCACCTCGTGTCACAAGCGGTTCCGCGCCGACCACCTCGAGGAGGCGTACGAGGAGAAGAAGGGCCACGCCCCGGCGAACGGTCTGGCCGACATCAACTGCCCGAACTGCGGCAACAAGGGCCAGTTCACCGAGCCCAAGCAGTTCTCCGGTCTGCTCTCCACCCACCTCGGCCCCACGCAGGACTCCGGCTCCGTCGCCTACCTGCGCCCCGAGACCGCCCAGGGCATCTTCACCAACTTCGCCCAGGTGCAGACCACCTCGCGCCGCAAGCCGCCGTTCGGCATCGCCCAGATGGGCAAGTCGTTCCGCAACGAGATCACGCCCGGCAACTTCATCTTCCGTACCCGCGAGTTCGAGCAGATGGAGATGGAGTTCTTCGTCAAGCCGGGCGAGGACGAGCAGTGGCACGAGTACTGGATGGAGCAGCGCTGGAACTGGTACACCGGCCTGGGCCTGCGCACTGAGAACATGCGCTGGTACGACCACCCGAAGGAGAAGCTCTCCCACTACTCCAAGCGGACCGCCGACATCGAGTACCGCTTCCAGTTCGGCGGCAGCGAGTGGGGCGAGCTGGAGGGCGTCGCCAACCGCACCGACTACGACCTCGGCGCGCACTCCAAGGCCTCCGGCCAGGACCTGTCCTACTTCGACCAGGAGGCCGGCGAGCGCTGGACTCCGTACGTCATCGAGCCCGCGGCCGGTGTCGGCCGCACCATGCTGGCCTTCCTCCTCGACGCCTACGTCGAGGACGAGGCGCCGAACGCCAAGGGCAAGATGGAGAAGCGGACCGTGCTGCGGCTGGACCACCGTCTGGCCCCGGTGAAGGTGGCTGTCCTTCCGCTGTCGCGCAACCCCGAGCTGTCCCCGAAGGCGAAGGGTCTGGCCCAGGCGCTGCGGCAGAACTGGAACATCGAGTTCGACGACGCCGGCGCGATCGGCCGGCGTTACCGCCGCCAGGACGAGATCGGTACGCCGTACTGCGTGACCGTCGACTTCGACACCCTCGAGGACAACGCCGTCACCGTGCGTGAGCGTGACTCGATGAAGCAGGAGCGCGTGTCGCTGGACCAGATCGAGGGCTACCTGGCCCAGCGCCTTCTGGGCTGCTGAGGCCGGCGTCGCACTGATCGCCCACCCGCCCATCCGACTGTGTCGGCCGGGCGGGTGGGCCTTTTGCGTTCACCCCGGTCGGTTCAACGGCCCTGCAGCGTCCGCACGTTGTCGCCGAAGGTCCAGTTCTTCGAGCCGTCCCAGTTGACCGACCAGGTCATCAGGCCCTTCAGTGAGGTGCCGTAGTGCCTCCAGGCCTGGGAGACCAGCGAGGGTGACATGTAACCGCCGCCCGCGCCCGGCTGGGCGGGCAGGCCCGGGACCTGCTTGTCGTACGGCACCTTGACCGTGGTGCCCTGCACCACCAGGCCCTTGTTCAGGCAGTCGGTCTGGGCGGTGAAGCCCTGCACGGTGCCCGCCGAGTAGGAGTCGCCGGAGCAGCCGTACATGCTGCCGTTGTAGTACTGCATGTTCAGCCACCACAGGCGGCCGTTGTCGGCGTACTTCTTGACGATCGGCAGGTACGCGCCCCAGATCGAGCCGTAGGTGACGCTGCCGCCGGTGACGTAGGCCGTCTCGGGGGCCATCGTCAGGCCGAAGTTGGACGGCATCTGCCCGAGGATCCCGTCGATGATGCGGATCAGGTTGGCCTGGGAGGCGGAGAGCTGGTTGATGTTCCCGCTGCCCACCAGCCCCGTCTCGATGTCGATGTCGATGCCGTCGAAGTTGTACTTCTTCAGGATCGGCACGATCGTCGCCACGAAGCGGTCGGCCACGGCCGAGGACGACAGGTCGATGCCCGCCGCCGCGCCGCCGATGGAGAGAAGGATCGTCTGGCCGGACGCCTTGGCCTGGCACATCTCGGCGGGCGTGGCCACCTTCACGCCGGAGTCCATGCCGTCCTCCCACAGCGCCGTGCCGTCCGAACGGATCACCGGGAAGGCGGCGTTGATCACGTTGTAGCCGTGTGCGGGGATGCGGGAGTCGGTGATCGGGGTCCAGCCGAAGGGCGGATGGACGCCGTTGGCGGCGCCGTCCCAGTTCTCCCAGTAGCCCTGGAGCACCTTGCCGGCCGGCCGCGACTTCACCGCGCAGGTGTCGGCGGCGGACGCGGTGGGCGCGGTGGCGATCGCGAGCGGGGCGAGGACGGCCGTGGTGACGGCGGCGGTGAGCAGTCGCAGCGTGCGTCGGAGCATGCGGGGGCCTCCCGGTGGGGGTGCGGTGAGGTGTCGTAGGCATGACAGTTCGGCGCTATGACAGTGCGCGTGGTCCAGACCTTTCGTCAATAGGTCTGGACCAGATCTCCACGGGTGGGTCACAAAGATGGAATGACAGATATTGAAATCTGTCAGCTGTCATGGCAGGGTGGAGCCATGACGATGCGAACCCGAACCCTCGGAACCACCGGCCCCCAGGTCTCCGCCCTCGGCCTCGGCTGCATGGGCATGTCCGCCCTGTACGGCGACGTCGACCGCGCGGAGTCCGTCGCGACCGTCCACGCCGCCCTGGAGGCGGGCGTGACCTTGCTGGACACCGGCGACTTCTACGCCATGGGGCACAACGAGATGCTCATCGGCGAGGCCCTGCGCAGCGCCCCGCCGGCCCGCCGCGAACAGGCCCGGCTCAGCGTGAAGTTCGGCGCCCTGCGCGACCCCGACGGCAACTGGACCGGCTACGACGGCCGCCCCGCCGCCGTGAAGAACTTCGCCGCCTACTCGCTGCAGCGGCTCGGCGTCGACCACATCGACGTCTACCGGATCGCCCGCCTCGACCCGGACGTGCCGATCGAGGAGACCGTCGGCGCGATCGCCGAGCTGATCGAGAAGGGACACGTCCGGCACATCGGCCTCAGCGAGGTCGGCGCCGAGACCGTCCGCCGGGCCGCCGCCACCGCCCCGATCGCCGACCTGCAGATCGAGTACTCGCTCATCTCGCGCGGCATCGAGCAGGAGATCCTGCCCACCACCCGCGAGCTGGGCATCGGCATCACCGCCTACGGCGTGCTCTCCCGGGGGCTGATCTCCGGCCACTTCTCCCGCGACCGGCAGCTGACCGCGAACGACTTCCGCGCCCACTCGCCCCGCTTCCAGGGCGACAACCTCCAGCACAACCTGAACCTCGTCGACGCCCTGCGCAAGATCGCCGAGCAGAAGGGCGTGACGGTCGCCCAGACCGCCATCGCCTGGGTGCTCTCCCGCGGCGAGGACATCGTGCCGCTGGTCGGCGCCCGCACCCGCGAGCGGCTGGCCGAGTCGCTGGGCGCGCTCGAAGTGACCCTGGACGCGGCCGACCTGGCGGCGATCGAGGAGGCCGTCCCGGCGGACGCCGCGGCCGGCGACCGCTACCCGACCGCGCAGATGGCACACCTCGACAGCGAGCGCTGAGCCCGCCGCCCGGTACGGTCTAGAGCATGGCACCGACCAGCGAGACCCTGACCGCCGAGCGCATCCTCGAAGCGACCGAGGAAGTGCTGCGCCGCCACGGCCCGGCCAAGGCCACCGTGGTCGACGTGGCCCGCGCGCTCGGCGTCAGCCACGGCAGCGTCTACCGGCACTTCCGGACCAAGGCGGCGCTGCGGGAGGCCGTCACCAAGCGCTGGCTGGACCGCACCTCCGAGCGGCTCGCCGGGATCGCCGGCGACGACGGCAGCCCCGAGGAGCGGCTGCGGGCCTGGCTCGCGGCCCTGTTCGAGGCCAAGCGGCACAAGGCGGGCGACGACCCCGAACTGTTCGCCACCTACACGGTGCTGACCGGCGAGAACGGCACGGTCGTCGGCGAGCACATCGCCGACCTGACCGCACAGCTGACCCGCGTCATCGCGGCCGGGGCCGAGTCGGGCGCCTTCTCGGTGCCCGACCCGGCCGCCACGGCCCGGGCCGTCTTCCAGGCCACCGGCCGCTTCCACGACCCCTGCTACGCCCGCGAGTGGACCGCCCCCGGCGTCGAGGAGGAGTTCACGGCCGTCGTGGACCTCCTGATACGCGGGCTCGGCTCGCCCGCACGATGACGGCGCCGCCCCCTGGCACGACGCCTCCCCTCCCCGCGTCCGGCGACCCGACGGCAAGGAGGGTGCCGCCGGACCGGCATCGACAGGGCGGCCCGAGCACCGGGCCGTCCGGGCCGTGCCCTCGGCTCAGCCGACCTCGCGGGGCAGGCGCAGGCTGAGCAGGCCGGCCAGCACGACCCCGGCCAACTGCACCAGCAACGTGGTGATCAGGGCGTTCCGCATGCCCAGATGGGGCACGAGGGTGAGGAACAGGGTGCCGAGCGTGGCCACGCCCAGGGCGAGCGCGGACTGCTGGGTGGTGACCATCACACCGCTGCCGACACCGGCCCGCGCGGGCGGCACCTCGGACATCACGATCCGCAGCACGTTGGGCAGCTGCAGCGCCTGTCCGGCACCGGCCACGGTCGCGCCCGGCAGCAGCGAGCCGAAGCCCAGATGCGGCCAGTCCCGCCAGGCGGTGAGCACGAGCAGCAGCACGCCCACGCCCTGCACGACGGCCCCCGCGGTGACCACCTGGGTGCCGTAGCGCGCGATCAGCCGCGGTCCGGCGAGGGAGACGAACAGGAACGCCACGGCCATCGGCGCGAGCGCGAGCCCGGCCGGCACCGGACCCAGCCCGGCGCCCCGCTGCAGGGCCAGCGCGATCACGAGCAGCCGGTACGACATCCTCGCCTACAACCGCACCTACGGCCGCCTGCTGGGCGACCTGGACGCCATCCCGCCCGAGGACCGCAACTGCATCTTCCTCGTGCACACCAACAAGGAGTGGCGGGCGGCGGTCGTCCACCTGGAGGAGTCCCAGCGCCTGATGGCCGCGCGGCTGCGTGCCTCCCTGGCCGGTCATCTCGGCGAGCCCGCCTGGAAGATGCTCCTCGGGCGGCTGGAGGAGTCCCCGGTGTTCCGTGAGAACTGGCAGCGCTACGAGGTGGTCGGCACCCGCTCCAAGACCAAGGAGTTCCTCAACCCCTACGTCGGCCACCTCACCCTGGTCCACACCGACCTGTGGCTCGGCCCCTAACAGGGCGCCCGCATGCTGACGTACACCCCGCACAACGAGGAGACCCGCGAGCGGCTGGAGAGGCTGCACGAGATCGCACGCGGGGACCGACCGGCTCCCGCGTAGGGGCCCCTGCCCGGTCAGGTGCGGCCCGACGCCCCCACGACCTGGCGCACCTCGGGCGACCGGAGCTGCTCGGCCGTCCGTTCGGCCGTGCGGCGGGCCCAGCGGCCGGTGGTGAGCAGACCGAGGACGAGCACCGCCAGGCCGCAGGCGGTGAGGATCCACCAGCCGGGGCGGGCCGCCGAGACGAACAGGTGCCGGTAGGAGGACGAGCCGACGCCGGAGGCCAGGACGGCGCCGACCACCGCGACACCGAGCGTCTGGCCCAGCTGCCTGCTGGTGGAGGCGACGGCGGCGGCGACTCCGGCCTGGGCACGCGGCATGCCCGACACCGCCGTGTTGGTGATCGGCGCGTTCACGAACCCGAAGCCGATGCCGAAAAGGACGTATCCGATGAGGAGGGTGGTGTTCGCCGTCTCCGCCTCGAAGACCGCGAACAGGAAGCCGCTCACCGTCATCGCCGTACCCGCCACCAGGAGCGGCAGCCGCGGGCCCCGGCTGCCGACCAGGCGGCCGGACAGCGGTGCGCACAGGAACGTCGGGGCGGCCATCGGCAGCATCCACAGGCCCGCGTGCAGGGCGTCGAGGCCGCGCACGTTCTGCAGGTACAGGGTGGACAGGAAGAGGAAGCCGCCCAGCGCGGCGAAGGCGCTGACCGCGATCACGGTCGCCCCGCTGAACGGCGCGGAGCGGAAGAAGTGCAGGTCGATGAGGGGTTCGGCGCGGCGAGGCTCGTACCACAGGAGGGCCGCCAGGGCCGCGAGAGCGATCGCGGCGAAGGGGGCCGTCGTGCCCAGGCCCGCGTCCGGCGCCTCGATGATCGCGTAGGTCAGCGAGCCGAACAGGACGATCACCAGGAGCTGGCCGACCGGATCGGGGCGGCGGCCCCGGGGCGCGCGGGACTCGGGGACGAAGCGGAGGGTGAGGAGGAGGGCGGCGAGGCCGACCGGCAGGTTGATCCAGAAGATCGAACGCCAGCTGACCGACTGCACGAGCAGGCCGCCGACCAGCGGTCCGGCCGCCATCGAGATGCCGACCACCGCACCCCACACGCCGATCGCGCGGGCGCGCTCCCGGGAGTCCGTGAAGGTGTTGGTGATGATCGACATCGCGACCGGGTTGAGCATCGAGCCGCCCACCGCCTGGACCATGCGGAACACGATGAGCAGTTCCAGGCTGGGTGCCAGGGAGCAGAGCAGGGAGCCGATGGAGAAGACCACCAGGCCTGCCATGAAGACCTTCCTGCGGCCGAGGCGGTCGGCCGTCGAGCCCGCGAGCATCAGCAGCGAGGCCAGGACGAGCGTGTAGGCGTCGATGGTCCACTGCAGGCCGGAGGTGTCGGCGTGCAGGTCGCGCTGCAGCGAGGGCAGCGCCACGTTCAGCACGGTGTTGTCGAGGCTCACGATCAGCAGGCTCATGCAGCAGATCGCGAGCACGAGCAGGCGTCGACGGTGGCTCGAGTCGTGCATGCTGGGCATCGTACGCCCATTTCGATAGTGCGGCTAACTAATGAGCCATACATCATCTTCTGTGGTGCGACGAGCCGCCCGATGCGTCCGTTTCCGGGCCGGCGGAACCGGCGGACGAGTGCGGCGCGGGGTGAGGGACAATGGGTGCTTGCCCTGTGCCGCACATCCGTCCCGGAGTCCCGCGATGACCCACCCGCTCTCCATCGGCCCGCACGCCGTGGCGCCGCCCGTCGTGCTCGCACCCATGGCGGGGATCACCAACGCGCCCTTCCGCACCCTGTGCAGGGAGTTCAGCGGCGGCAAGGGCCTGTTCGTGAGCGAGATGATCACGACCCGGGCGCTGGTCGAGCGCAACGAGAAGACCATGCAGCTGATCCGCTTCGACGCGTCCGAGAAGCCGCGCTCGATCCAGCTGTACGGCGTCGACCCGGCGACCGTCGGCAAGGCCGTCCGCATGATCGCGGAGGAGGGCCTCGCCGACCACATCGACCTGAACTTCGGCTGCCCCGTCCCGAAGGTCACGCGGAAGGGCGGCGGCTCCGCCCTCCCGTTCAAGCGGAACCTGCTGCGGGCGATCCTGCGCGAGGCGGTGGCCGGCGCGGGTGACCTGCCGGTGACCATGAAGATGCGCAAGGGCATCGACGACGATCACATCACCTACCTCGACGCCGGCCGGATCGCCGTCGAGGAGGGCGTCACCGCGATCGCGCTGCACGGCCGTACGGCCGCCCAGCACTACGGCGGCACCGCCGACTGGGACGCCATCGCGCGCCTGAAGGAGCACGTCCCGGAGATCCCCGTCCTCGGCAACGGCGACATCTGGTGCGCGCAGGACGCGCTGCGGATGGTGCGGGAGACGGGCTGCGACGGGGTGGTCGTGGGGCGCGGGTGTCTGGGGCGGCCGTGGCTGTTCGCGGACCTGGTGGCGGCGTTCGAGGGCCGCCCCGACGACGTCGCCCGTCCCCCCCTGCGCGAGGTGGCCGACGTCATGGTGCGGCACGCCACCCTGCTCGGGGAGTGGATCGGCGACGAGTCCAAGGGCGTCGTCGACTTCCGCAAGCACGTCGCCTGGTACCTGAAGGGCTTCGCGGTCGGCTCCGAGATGCGCAAGCGCCTCGCGATCACGTCCTCGCTCGAGGAACTGCGGGCCGGGCTCGACGAGCTGGACCTCGATCAGCCGTGGCCGGCCGGTGCGGACGGGCCCCGGGGCCGTACGTCCGGCAACAACCGTGTCGTCCTGCCGGACGGCTGGCTGAAGGACCCCTACGACTGCGCGGGCGTCGGCGAGGACGCCGAACTCGACACCTCCGGCGGCTGACCTCAGCCCGTCTTCGGGTGGGGGGTCGAGCCGTACGCCGTCAGGAAGCGGTCCCGGAAGGAACTCATCTTCCAGACCGGGGCGTCGTGCGCGGGGCGCAGGCCGTCCGTCCAGTTCCAGTCGGCGATCTTGTCCAGGACCTCGGGGTCCTTCGCGACGACGGAGACCGGGACGTCACGGCTGGCGTGGTTGCCGCTGACCCGGGCGATGGGCTGGTGGTCGCCCAGGAACACCAGGACGGTGTCGTCGTCGCCGTAGCGCTCCAGCCACTGGGTGAGCGCGGTCACCGAGTACTCGATCGACTTGCCGTACTCCTGGCGGGACCTGCTGGTGTCGGCGATGACGTCGGCCGGCTTGTCGCCCGCCGCCTGGATGTCCTTGAAGACCGAGCCGTCGCCCAGTTCGTCCCAGCCGACCATCTTCGGGATCGGAGCCCAGGGCTGGTGGCTGGAGGTCAGGATGAGCAGCGACATCCGCGACTTGCCCGCGGCCGGCTGCTTGCTGTGCACCCGCTCCTGGTACTGCTGGAGCGCGTACTGGTCCGGCATGGTCGACCAGCTGAACTTCGGCCCCTGGTAGCCGAGCTGGAAGGCGTTGTAGACCTTGTCGAGGCCGTACCACTTCTGCTCCGGCCACCCCTTCTGCACGCCCGGCATGACCCCGACCGTGTCGAACGCGCCGGTCTTCTGGAACGCCTCCGTCAGACTGAGGTGGTCGCTGGCCATGACGGTGCGGTAGCGCTGCTGGTTGCTGATCCACAGGCCCGACATCGTGGTGGAGTGGCCGAGCCAGCTGCTGCCGCCGTAGGTCGCCGAGGTCAGCCAGCCGCTCTTGGCGTGGAAACCGGCCTTGGCCAGCGCCTTGGTGCGGACCTCGAGCGTCCGGTCCACGCCGGGCGCCATGATCGGGTCCTCGATCGCGCTGCGGCCGTAGCTCTCGATGAACGTGAAGATCATGTCCTTGCCGCGCAGATCCGGGACCAGCTGGCTGCCCGGGGTGTTCCCGAACGCGTCGACCCGGGCCACCTTACGGAACTCCGCCTCGTCCGCGAGGGTGTCCGAGATCCGCCGGGCCTGCGCCTTCACCGAGGTGGCCGTGCGGTCGGACGCGATCGGCACGCCGGATATCTGCAGCCCGAGCGAGGAGCAGGTGATCCAGACGACCCCGGCGATCAGCGTGCCCCGGGTCGCGGTGCCGGTGTGCCGGGCGAGCAGATTGCTCAGCCGGACCGTGGAGAGCGCCAGCAGGACGAAGAGGAGCAGGACGAGGGCGATCACGCCGGCCACGGCGGCGAGGGTGGCGGAGCGGCCGAGGGAGTCCTCCAGGTACGACTCGGCGTCACCGAACAGACTCCAGTCGAGGACGACGTTGAAGTTGCGGCCGAGGTACTGGTTGAAGCCCATGTCGAGCAGGTTCAGCACCGTCATGGCCCCGAGCGCCACCCCGGACACCGCCGCCAGCACCACCCGGGGCCGGCGCGGCAGCGCGAGCAGCACGGCGGCCCCGATGACCGCTTCCCCCGGTATGCGCGCGAACTTGGCCGGTCCGAGCCCCACGACGCTGTTCGGCAGCACGAGCGCGGCGACGACGAGCCCGGCGGCGAGCACGGTGACCGTGACGGACAGCGCCCGTGCCGCCGACGGGTACCGCTCCCGCCAGCGCCGCGTCCAGGCGGACCAGACGGTCCACGGCCGGCGGAAGGAACGGGCAGCGGCCGCGGGGGTCTCCTCTGGGGCGGTCTCCGGCGCCTCGGACGCCGTAGCCTCGGGCGCCGGAGCCTCGGACGCCGACGGCTCGGCGCCTTCCGCGGCACCCGCGGCCTCCCCGGCCGTACCCGGCGGCCGGCGCGTGCTCGTGTACTGAGACAACCCGAAGGCCTTTCCCTGCGAGACCTGTGACGCCCTCTCGTACGGCCGCTCCCCGGTCCCTGTTCACAGCACACGGCAAACACCCGGCAAACCCGCGCCCCGGCAGGCGCGGGGACTCCACGGTGCCGGCGGCCGGTTACACGCCCCCCACCGCCGTCAGCAGCGCCAGCGGCGCGGCGGCGGCGCGGGACTCGCGCACGCACGCGTGCGGGTACGGTACCGGCTCCGGACGGGTGTCGCGGTCGTATCCCGCCAGCACCTCCGGCAGCCGGTGCCCGGTCGCCGCCGCCGCGTCGACCAGCGCGTGGGCGACCGAACGGGCCTCGTCGTGCAGGCCGTAGCGGGCCAGGCCCAGGGTGATCAGCGCGTTGTCGTGCGGCCAGACCGAGCCGCGGTGGTAGGAGAGCGGGTGGTACGCGGGCTGCCCGGAGGCGAGCGTGCGGACGCCCCAGCCCGAGAAGAAGTCCGGCTCGAGGAGCCGCCGCCCCACCACCTCGCCGTACTCCTTGTCCAGCAGCCCCGACCACAGCAGATGCCCGGCGTCGGACGCGAGCGCGTCGATCTGGCGGCCCTCTCCGTCCAGGGCGAGCGCCGGGAAGGAGTGCTCCCGCATCCAGAACTCCCGCTGGAAACGGTCCCGGAGGTCGGCGGCCGCCTGCTCCAGCAGGGCCGCGTAGGTCTCGTCGGCCCACACCGTGCGCGCCAGCCACGCCGTGCGGCGCAGCGCGTCGTACGCGTAGCCCTGGGCGCCCGCCGCCATCACCGCCCCGGTGGGCCGGGAGCCGTCGGCGCAGCAGATCGCGCCGGGGGAGTCCTTCCAGTTCTGGTTGGCGAGGCCGCCCTCGTCGGCGCGGTAGACGAGGTAGCCGCGCGTGGTGAGGCCGCCGTGGTCCAGCATCCAGCCGATGGCGGCCCGGGCGTGCGGCTCCAGGCGGCGGGCCAGGGCCGTGTCCGAGGTCCGCTCGACGTAGGTCCCGAGCAGGATCAGGAACAGCGGGGTGGCGTCGACCGAGCCGTAGTAGCGCCCGAACGGCACCTGCCCGAAGTGCGCCAGCTCGCCGTACCGCACCTCGTGCACGATCTTGCCGGGCTGGACGACCGGGGACACGCCGGTGCCGGTCGCCTGGGTCGCGGCGAGGGCGGGGAGCGTGGCGGCGGCCAGCCGCGGGCGGTACGGCAGCGCGAACAGGGAGGTGAGCAGGGCGTCCCGGCCGAGGAGCGTGAGGAACCACGGGGCGCCCGCCGCCGGTACCCGCAGCTCCTCACCGTCCGGTCCGGTGGCCGGCACCTGGAGCACGGCCAGGTCGGCGAGGCCCCGCGCACAGGCCGCCGCCAGCTCCGGCCAGCCGGTCGGGAAGGCCACGCCCTCCATGAACTCGCTCTCCTGTGCCGCCAGTTGCTCGTGCACGGCGGCCGGGTCGCGCGGCACGCGCAGGGCCCGCCTCTCGCCGTGCGGGCGGGCGATCACGCGCACCACCAGCCGGGTCGTGCCGTGCGGTGCCAGGTCGAGGGTCCACACCAGGCGCCGGGCGCCCGTGCCCGTCTCCTCCACGGCGTCGGGGGCCGGGTCGGCCGTGATGGCCGTACAGGACCGCCATTCGGCGCGCCGGTAGGTGAACTCGATGCCGTCGGGCAGGACTTCACGGGTGCGCTGGGCGCCGGCCTTGACGTAGGTGCGGTGGTCGGAGCGGAGTTCGAACTGGTCGGTGAAGTCGGCGTCGACGGTGAGGGCGAGCCGGATCGTCGTCGGCACCGGGCGGTTGCTGGTCACCCGGAGCGACTCGACGAACGAGCTGTCCCCGACGGCCTGCTCACGGAAGAGCGTGTGCGCGGGCGGCTCCTGCCGGCCGCCGCGGGGCACCAGGACGCAGCGGGCCGCGTCCCCGTCCGCGACCGGGCTGAGCACCTCGGGCACCGCGCCGTCGACGGTGAGCTGCCAGCGGCTGAGGTGCCGGGCGTCCCGTACGAACAACCCGTCCGGGGAGCTGCCGCCTCGCACCCCGCTGATGTCGCCCCGGTCGCCCACGGCGGCGAACGTCGCCCCGTGCACGAGCAGATGATGCCGGTCCGTCATCGCCGGTCCCCTCCCTTGTCACTCCTGTCGAACGTGCCGGTGCCCGTCGGGGACACGCCCTGTCCGCGGTGCTTGAGAAGCTCTTTGTGCAGGTCCAGCGCGAGTGCGGCCGTCCAGCTGAAGCCGGTCGCGCCGCAGGCCTCGCCGGTGTACGGGTCGACGTACTCGGCGAAGCCGGTGGTGTCGGCGAGGTGCAGCACCGCCTCGCGCAGGGCGTCGGCCAGGTCCCGCTCGCCGTGCGTGCGCAGCCCGCGCTCCAGCAGCCAGCTCGTGTTGAACCAGGCCGGGCCGCGCCAGTACCGGTGGGGGTCGAAGGCCTCGCCGAGCAGGTCGTAGCTCGGGACGAGCCGGGTGCGCTCGCCGAGCGAGAAGTGGGGCCCCTGGAGGGTGCCGACGAGCGTGGCGGCGATGTCCCGGGGCAGGCCCGGCAGCAGCAGCGGCACCAGCCCGGAGACACCGCGCTCGCCGATCAGCCCCGCGCCCCGCAGGTCGCGGCACAGGAACATCCCGGCCGCCGGGTCCCACAGCCGCTCCACCAGCGCCGCCGTCAGCCGCTCGGCGCGCGCGTGCCGGGCGGTGCCGGCCGCGCCCAGTTCCTCGGCGATCCGCGCCAGCGCGTGCTCGGAGGCGATGAGGAGGGCGTTGAACGCCGCGTCCTCCACGGCGAACTCCCCGCCGCCGTCGGCATATCCGCGGTCCCGGTAGTCGGCGGCCAGCCGTACGTACCGCCCGTAGTCCAGATCCGTCGGCCGGTCCTCGGGCGCGCCGTGTGCGAGGTCGGCGCGGCGGAAGGAGCGGGCCGGGGCCGGGGTGACACGGGAGAGCGGGGCGTCCCAGCAGGGGCTGTTGTCCATGCCCTGCTCCCAGGGGTGGACCACGGACACCAGCCCGCCGCCGCCCAGGTCGCGCCGGTGCAGCAGATAGCGGTGCCAGGCGGCCAGCCGCGGGTACACCCGGGGCAGGAAGCCGCGGGCCCGGGACAGGACGGGGTCGGCGCGGTGTACCAGCCAGGCCGCCAGCGCGTGCACCGGTGGCTGCACGATGCCGGACGTCTGTACGGTGCGCGGGGCGCCCGCGCGGTGGCCGGCGGTGGAGGAGCGCCAGAAGTCGGGGCTGGGGAAGTAGGCGTCGAGCGGTACGGAGGGGTTGAAGACGATGTGCGGGACCCGTCCGTCGGCCCACTGGGCCGTCAGCAGGGTCTCCAGCTCGCTCTGGGCGCGTGCCGGGGAGACGTGCCGCAGGCCGATCGCGATGAACGCCGAGTCCCAGGACCACTGGTGGGGATACAGGCTCCGGGACGGGACCGTAGAGCCGCCCGTCCAGTTCGCGTCGAGCACCCGGGCCGCCCTGACATGCAGGGACGTGCCGGAGGGCGGCGGATCGTATGCGATCTCGTACTGCGAGGGACGGACAGTGAGCTGGGCAGTGCGATCCACTCGGGGCTCCCCGAAAGACGTCCGGCCGGCCGGGTTTGGTCGTGGCTACCGTAGGGTTACGTCTATTTAACACGCAAAACCCAATATGTAAGGCAAGCTTGAGAAACACAAGGGGGTGCGCATGACCGGACGTCCGGGCAGAACCGGGAAGACGTCGAAGGGCGGCAGTCAGGCCGGCGCCGGGGACCTGCTCCAACTGGTGCGCAGCGGGCGGGCCGTGACGCGGGGTGCGCTCCAGCAGGCGACCGGACTCTCCCGGGCCACCGTCGGCCAGCGCCTGGACCGGCTGTTCCGGGCCGGCTGGCTGCGCGAGGGCGTCGGCGGCCCGGTCGACTCGCCGCTCGGCGGACGCCCCGCCATCACACTGGAGTTCGACGACTCCCACGCCGTGCTCCTCGCCGCCGACCTCGACACCCGGCACGCGCGCGCGGCCGTCCTCACCCTGACCGGGGAGATCCTGGCCGAGCACTCCGGCACGCTGGTGGTCGAGGACGGGCCGGAGGCGGTGCTCGGCGAACTCGCGCACTGGTTCGCCGAGTTGCTGGAGAAGTCCGGGCATCTCGCGGCGGAGGTCTGCGGGATGGGGATCGCGGTGCCCGGTCCGGTGGACAGCGAGACCGGCCGGGTGGTGCAGCCCCCGATCATGCCGGGCTGGGACGGCTACGACATAACGGGCCGCCTCTCCCGCGCCTTCACCGAGCACACCGGCGCCCCGGCAGTGCCGGTCCTCGTGGACAACGACGCCAACCTCATGGCCTACGGCGAACAGCGCACCGGACACCCGGACTGCTCGGCCTTCGTCCTGGTCAAGGTGTCGACCGGCATCGGCGCCGGGGTCGTGGTCGACGGCTCGATCTACCGGGGCGTCGACGGCGGCGCGGGCGACCTCGGACACATCCGGGTCGGCGCGGACGCGCTGTGCCGGTGCGGCTCGTACGGCTGCCTCGCCGCCGTCGCGAGCGGAGGTGCCGTGGCCCGGCGGCTGGCCGAGTCCGGGGTGCCGGCCGCGTCCGGCTCGGACGTCCGGGACCTGCTGGCCGCCGGGCACCCGGAGGCCGCCGCGCTCGCCCGGGAGGCCGGGCGCCGGGTCGGTGACGTGCTGGCGACGGTCGTGACCCTGCTCAACCCCGGCGTGCTGATGATCGCGGGCGACCTCGCCGGCACGCCCTTCCTCACGGGCGTGCGCGAACTGCTCTACCAGCGGGCGCTGCCCCGCTCCACGGCCCACCTGGACGTGGTCACGTCCCGGCTGGGGGAGCGGGCCGCGCTCATCGGAGCGGGGGCGCTGGTCGTGGACCACCTGTACGCGCCGGCGCGGGTGGAGGAGCGGCTCGTGGCGATGGGTGTGTGACGGCCGCTGCCGCACCCCCTGTGACAGGCGTGTTTGCCGTCTGTTTCCGTCTCGGATCGCGTCCGCATGGTGAAATCCGGCCCGCTGTGGCAGCGTGATTCTCGCCACCCTTGATAAGGGTTGCGCTCAGATGAGCGGATCAAGCGCGGCTGCACTTCTCCAAGGGGTGGCACTCGGTGCCACCCCTTGATCGTTCATCGATCGAACTCAGCCGTGCCGAGGTGCGCTCATGTGAGCGGAAAAAGGCGCCTCCAGGGCCCTGTGTGTTCAAGAAGTGAAAACATCAGCCCGGCTTGGCTTGCCAAGCTTTGACTTTCGATCCGCTGGCGGACGGGTGGTTACAGGCGTATGACGCGCAAGTAGACGTACCCATGGACCTTCGATCTGGGTATGTTCCTCGCCGTCAGGGCAGCCACCGCGGCCTCAAGGAGTCGAGACCCGTGTCGGAAAACAAAGAACCCCACGTAGCGAAGTTCGTTTACGACTTCACCGAGGGCAACAAGGACCTCAAAGACCTCCTCGGCGGCAAGGGTGCCAACCTCGCCGAGATGACCAACCTCGGTCTTCCGGTCCCTCCCGGCTTCACCATCACCACCGAGGCCTGCAAGGTCTACCTGGAGAGCGGTGAGGAGCCCGCGGCACTGCGTGACGAGGTGAGTGCGCACCTCGACGCCCTCGAGCAGAAGATGGGCAAGAAGCTCGGCCAGGCCGACAACCCCCTCCTCGTCTCGGTCCGCTCCGGTGCCAAGTTCTCCATGCCGGGCATGATGGACACCGTCCTGAACATCGGCCTCTCCGACAACTCGGTGCAGGGCCTGGCCAAGCAGGCCGGCGACGAGCGGTTCGCCTGGGACTCCTACCGCCGCCTCATCCAGATGTTCGGCAAGACCGTCCTCGGCGTCGACGGCGACCTCTTCGAGGAGGCCATCGACAAGGCCAAGGAGGCCAAGAAGGTCACGGTCGACACCGACCTGGAGGCCGCCGACCTGAAGAAGCTGGTCACCACCTTCAAGAAGATCGTCAAGAAGGAGGCCGGCCGGGACTTCCCGCAGGACCCGCGCGAGCAGATGGACCTCGCCATCAAGGCGGTCTTCGACTCGTGGAACGGCGACCGCGCGAAGCTGTACCGCCGCCAGGAGCGCATCCCGCACGACCTGGGCACGGCCGTCAACGTCTGTTCCATGGTCTTCGGCAACCTCGGCCCCGACTCCGGCACCGGCGTCGCCTTCACCCGTGACCCCGCCTCCGGCCACCAGGGCGTCTACGGCGACTACCTGCAGAACGCGCAGGGCGAGGACGTGGTCGCGGGCATCCGCAACACCGTCCCGCTCGCCGATCTGGAGCAGATCGACAAGAAGTCGTACGACCAGCTCATGCAGATCATGGAGACCCTCGAGAACCACTACAAGGATCTCTGCGACATCGAGTTCACCATCGAGCGCGGCCAGCTCTGGATGCTGCAGACCCGGGTCGGCAAGCGCACCGCCGGCGCGGCCTTCCGGATCGCGACCCAGCTGGTGGACCAGGGCCTGATCGACGAGACCGAGGCGCTCCAGCGCGTCAGCGGCGCCCAGCTCGCCCAGCTGATGTTCCCGCGGTTCGACGAGCACGCGAAGACCGAGCAGGTCGGCCGGGGCATCGCGGCCTCGCCGGGCGCGGCGGTCGGCAAGGCGGTCTTCGACTCGTACACCGCCGTGAAGTGGTCCCGCTCGGGCGAGAAGGTCATCCTGGTCCGCCGGGAGACCAACCCCGACGACCTGGACGGCATGATCGCCGCCGAGGGCATCCTGACCTCGCGCGGCGGCAAGACCTCGCACGCCGCCGTCGTCGCCCGCGGCATGGGCAAGACCTGTGTCTGCGGCGCCGAGGAGCTGGAGGTCGACACCAAGCGCCGGCGGATGACGGTCCCCGGCGGCCACGTGGTGGAGGAGGGCGACCTCATCTCCATCGACGGTTCCAGCGGCAAGGTGTACCTCGGTGAGGTCCCGGTCGTCCCGTCCCCGGTCGTGGAGTACTTCGAGGGCCGGATGCACCCGGGCGCCGACGACGCCGACGAGCTGGTCGAGGCCGTGCACCGCATGATGGCCTTCGCCGACCGCAAGCGCCGCCTGCGGGTGCGCGCCAACGCCGACAACGCCGAGGACGCGCTGCGCGCCCGCCGCTTCGGCGCCCAGGGCATCGGCCTGTGCCGCACGGAGCACATGTTCCTCGGTGACCGCCGCGAGCTGGTCGAGCGCCTGATCCTGGCGGACACGGAGGAGGAGCGCGAGGCGTCCCTCAAGGCCCTGCTGCCGCTGCAGAAGAAGGACTTCGTCGAGCTGTTCGAGGCGATGGACGGCCTGCCGGTCACCATCCGCCTGCTCGACCCGCCGCTGCACGAGTTCCTCCCCGACATCACGGAACTCTCCGTGCGCGTGGCCCTGGCCGAGTCCCGCCAGGAGCCGCACGAGAACGACCTGCGCCTGCTCCAGGCGGTCCACCGCCTGCACGAGCAGAACCCGATGCTCGGCCTGCGCGGCGTACGCCTGGGCCTGGTCATCCCCGGCCTGTTCACGATGCAGGTACGGGCGATCGCCGAGGCGGCGGCCGAGCGCAAGTCCGCCAAGGGCGACCCGCGCGCCGAGATCATGATCCCGCTCGTCGGCACGGTCCAGGAGCTGGAGATCGTCCGCGAGGAGGCGGACCAGGTCATCGCCGAGGTCCAGGAGGCCACCGGCACCGAGCTGAAGCTGGCGATCGGCACGATGATCGAGCTGCCGCGCGCCGCGCTCACGGCGGGGCAGATCGCGGAGGCCGCGGAGTTCTTCAGCTTCGGCACGAACGACCTGACCCAGACGGTGTGGGGCTTCAGCCGCGACGACGTGGAGGCCTCGTTCTTCACCGCGTACCTGGAGAAGGGCATCTTCGGCGTCAGCCCCTTCGAGACGATCGACCGGGACGGCGTCGGCTCCCTGGTGAAGCTGGCCGCCGAAGCGGGCCGGCGCACCCGCCCCGACCTCAAGCTGGGCGTCTGCGGCGAGCACGGCGGTGACCCGGAGTCGGTCCACTTCTTCCACGAGGTCGGCCTGGACTACGTCTCCTGCTCCCCGTTCCGCATCCCGGTCGCCCGCCTCGAAGCGGGACGCGCCGCCACCCAGTCGGCGGGCAGCGACCACCGCTAGGCCCTCGCGGCCGGTTGAACCCCGGAGCCGCCGCTGGTCCCCGACCCTCACCGATCGGCGGCGGCTCCGGCGCACGAAAGAGAAGGGGCGGCACCCTGTGCGGGGGTGCCGCCCCTTCGGGCGTTCTCCTCCCAGCGCGGCGATCCTGGGTGCGCCGATCTCGTCGTGGTCGAACCCGGTGTCCTGATGCCCGAGGCTGTCGAGGTCTGCCCATACAGGATCCTCGGCGAAGACGAGTTGTTCTCCCTTGCCAACCGGCACGTTGAGGCATTGCTCTTCCTCGGAAGTGCGCCGCGCTACGGATTTGTTCGTATGTACCGTGCTCGCGCAGGGCGCCAACCTGATGCGCAGGCCGGCGGGTCGTCGCCCGCCCACGCCTCACCCTGGAGGTTGCCCATGGCACGGTCCCGACGCCTGCTCGCACGCACCGCTCACGGGGGCTCTCAGTGACACTAGAGCCTGTTCGCATCAGCTCACCGGTCTCCCGACCCTGGTCGGCATTCCTGTTCCTCGCCCTGCTCGCCGCTCTCGTCATGGTTCCGGCGCCGCGCGCAGCAGCCGGGCCACCGGCCCCGGCGATGACCCGCTGCACGGAGCAGCAGGTGCCGAACCGCGACATTCCAGAAGTCGCTGTCCAGGGAAACGGCGGGGGCAGTGAACCTGCGGGCGCCAACCCGTCGAACGTGCTGGAACCGGGAGACGTCTTCGTGATCATCCCAGAATTCGGGAGTCGGGTGAGCGTCTCTCGCTTGGGGGAGAATTACGGGCCCAACGGCAGCGGAAGGGTGGCGGACAACTCATGGCCGTACCCCGGGCTGTCTCAGTACTCAGCGGTATTGCGGTTCAACAATAATCCGGGGGGCTGGGTGGACTCCCCTGTCCAGGCCACCGCGTTCCAGCAGTGCACCCGATGGGATCGCAGCCTTCCGGTACGCCTGCTCTTCGGGGTCAACGACCCGAAACTCGATGACAACGGCGGCATGTGGAAGTTCCGGGTGCAGATCTACAAGGCCTCCGTGTCCGCCACGAACGCCATGGACCGATGCAGCAGAGGAGCGCCCGCGACCAACCCCGGAGACCGTGATGAGGTGGTCAGGGTATGGGGGAAGGAGGCCGGGAGCTTCCCCTCCGGGCCCAACCCGGGAAACGTCCTCGCCCTGGGCAACGTCGTGCGGATCGTCCCTGACCTCAGGAGCACGATCACCATCGACTACTGGAACAACTGGGCGTACCCGAACGGCAACCTCCTGGCCGCACCGCCCACCGGGTGGCCCTATCCGGACCTGTTCCAGTTCTCCGCCGTACTCAGGTTCAACAACAACCCGGGCGGCTGGGTCGGGCCGCCGGCTCAGGCCACAGCGTTCGGTGGCTGCATGACCTGGACGGACAGTCGCCCCGTGCGGCTGCTGTTCGGGGTGAACGATCCGGATGTCAGCGACAACTCGTCGTCCCAGTACCCGGGCGACTCGTCGTGGAAGTTCCGGGTCCTCATCTACAAGAGCTGACCCCGACCCCGCGTGAGGGCCCGTCAGCATGCCGGCGGGCCCTCACGGCGGGAAGGCGGGCGGATCAGCGCAGTCCGGCGAAGAGGTCGTTCTCGGGCACGGCCGCGCCGGTGGTGTCCCGGACGCGTACGAAGGTCTCGACGCCCATCAATTCGGTGAACCTGTCCTGGCCCATTTTGAGGAAGAAGATGTTCTCGCCCTGGCTGGCGTGCGCGGCCAGCGCATCGAACTTCTGACCGCCGAACGCGGTGGTGTCCACCCAGGTGGTGACCTCCTCGTCGGGGAGTCCGATCTCGGCCATCGCGGCGGCCTCGGCGGGATCCGGCTCCTGCCAGTCCGCACCGAACTCGCGCATGGCCTGCCCGAACCGCTGCATCATCGAGCGCGGCGCCGTCGTCCAGTACACCTTCGGTGTCGGCACGGTCATCGCCAGTGCCGCCATCGTGATGCGGTTCGCCTGGATGTGGTCGGGGTGGCCGTAGAAGCCGTTCTCGTCGTAGGTGACGACCACATCGGGCTGGTAACGGCGCATGAGTTCCGCGAGTCGGGCAGCGCCCTCCTCCACGGGTGTCCGCCAGAAGGATCCGGGGGCGTCGTTGGTCGGCCAGCCCATCATCCCGGAGTCGGCGTAGCCCAGCATCTCCAGATGACCGACCTGCAAGATCTCGCAGCTCGACTCGAGTTCCTGACGCCGCATCAAGGCGACGGCTGCCGGATCGTGCCCGGGATCGCCCGGCTTGACACCCCCCGGTCCGTCACCGCAACCGCCGTCGGTGCACGTCACGAGGACCGTGCGGATGCCCTCCGCCGCATACCGTGCGAGGACACCTCCCGTTCCGGTGGCCTCGTCATCGGGGTGGGCGTGCACCGCCATGAGCGTCAAGGGCCGGTCATTCATGAAACAGTCCTCCTGTGTGAAAACGCCTCGGTCCGATTCCGCCGCAGGCGCATTTCCCTCGGCTGGTGCAACAGTGCCTGTCGGATCGGCTGTTCCCGCCGGGCACGGGATCACGCCAGTGCTCTGGCCTCGGGGAGTCGGCCCGGCATCACTTCAGGTGCCGGCCGAAGAACCGGTCCCCGTCGTCCACCTCGAACCACGGGGTGCCGGCGTGCCCGCCCATATTGGCGTGCAGCGTCTTCTCCTGGGTGCCGAAGGCGTCGAACAGGTCCAGGGCCCGCTGCCGGGGGTTCCCTTCGTCGTCCCACTGCAGCAGGAACAGCAGTGGGACGGTGACCTGCCGGGCCTCCTCGCGCTGGGCGCGGGGCACGAAACCCCCGGCGAAGAAACCGGCGGCCACGATGCGCGGCTCGACCACCGCCAGCCGGATGCCGACGGCGGTCCATCCCGAGTACCCCACCGGGCCGCCGATCTCGGGCAGCGAAAGGAGTGCGTCCAGGGTGGTCCGCCATTCCGGGACCGTCTTTTCGACCAGCGGGCCGATGAAGGACTCGAAGATGTCGTCGACCGGCTCGCCGGCCCGCATCGCCCGGCGGAGGTCGGCGCGGGCCTGCTCATCGACGGCGGAACGGGGCCGGTCCCCGTGCCCGGGGGCGTCGATGGCGGCCACCGCGTAGCCGTACGCCGCGGATTGCCGGGCGCGGGCCACCAGCCGGGATTCCCGCCTGTGCAAGCCGCCGTTGTGGCCGATCAGGATCAGCGGGGACGGTGCGGCGGATCCAGGTGTCCACAGGGTGCCGGGGATCTCGCCGAGGGTGAACTCGCGTTCGAGGACGCCGTCGTCGAGGCGTTGTTCGGAAGTGAATCGCATGGTCGTGCCCTTCGGGAGTGCTCTTGAGCGGCGCTCCCGGACGACCTATCGCCCGACCGTGACCCCGGAGGGGAGCACCCATGTCGATACTGCGTTCACGGGTACCACCTCCTCGTTCTCTCGCACGGCCTCCGGGAAGGTAGCAGCGGTCGCCGTGGTCCGCCAAACGAGTTCTTGCGGGAGTGCCGCCCCTTCGGCGTCTTCCGGCGGTTCCGGCCGCGCGCGGACGGCGGGGCGCCCCGGGCCCGCCTAGGCTGGCGGGATCACTCCGTGCGGAGGGAGTCCGCTCATGTCCGGCTGGACCACGACCGACATCCCCGACCTGACCGGCCGCGTCGCCGTCGTCACCGGGGCCAACAGCGGGCTCGGCTATGTCACCGCGCGGGAGCTGGCCCGCAAGGGGGCGCGGGTGGTGTTCGGGTGCCGGAGCGAGGCCCGGGGGCGGGAGGCCGTCGCGCGGGCGACGGGGGAGGTGCCGCACGGGCGGGTGGAGCTGGGGCGGCTCGATCTCGGGGACCTCGCGTCGGTGCGGGAGTTCGCGGACCGGCTGCCGTACGACCGGCTCGATCTGCTCGTCAACAACGCCGGCCTGATGGCCGTACCGTACGGGACCACCGCCGACGGGTTCGAGACGCAGTTCGGGGTCAACCACCTCGGGCACTTCGCGCTCACCGGGCTGCTGCTGCCGAGGCTGCTGGCCGCCCCGGGTGCCCGGATCGTGACCGTCTCCAGCATGCTGCACGCCCTGGCCGGCATCGACATCCGGGATCTGGGCGGCGAGCGGCGGTACAGGCGGTGGATCGCCTACGGGCGGTCCAAGACCGCCAACCTGCTCTTCACGCACGAGCTGGCGCGCAGGCTGGCGGCCCGGGGCGCCGACACCGTCGCGGCAGCGGCGCACCCCGGGTACGCCGCCACCAACCTCCAGACGGCCGGGCCGCGTGCCGAGGGCCGCCGGACGGCCGAGCGGATGATGGCGGCCGCCAACCGGGTCTTCGCCCAGCCGGCCGAGGCCGGGGCCCTGCCCACGCTGTACGCGGCGACCGCGCCCGGCGTGCGGCCCGACTCCTTCTTCGGGCCGTCGTTCGCGATGTGGCGGGGCGCGCCGGTGCCGTCCCGGCGGGCACGGTGGGCCGTCGACGACGCCGTCTCCCGCAGGCTCTGGGAGGAATCGGTGCGGCTGACCGGCGTGTCCTACGAAGCCCTGGAGGGGTGACACACCGCCGCAACACCCCGGTCGTAATCGTCGCGCATGGTTGATCGTTGGGCCGTGCATCGATGACGAACGTCAGGGGGCACACGATGACGATCAGCCGCAGGGCACTGCTGGTCGCGGGCGCCGGAGCCGGACTCCTCACCGCCTGCGGGTCGAACACCGGACGGGACGGCGACGGCGGCGGGGGCTCGGGGCCGGTGCTGTCGCAGTGGTACCACCAGTACGGCGAGGCCGGCACCGAGCAGGCGGTCGAGCGGTACGCCGCCGCCTACGGCAAGGCGCGGGTCGAGGTCCAGTGGCGGCCGGGCAACTACGACCAGCAGACCGCCGCCGCCCTGCTCACCGGCTCCGGGCCGGACGTCTTCGAGGGCGGGCCCACGCTCGACCAGATCCAGGGCGGTCAGGTCGTCGACCTCACCGACCTGCTGGACGGCGTCGAGGACGACTTCAACCCGGCCGTGCTCACCCCGAAGACGTACGACGGGAAGATCTGGGGCGTCCCCCAGGTCATCGACATGCAGCTCCTCTACTACCGCAAGAGCCTGCTGCGGGACGCCGCGGTGGAGCCGCCCACCACCCTCGACGCCCTCGTCGACGCGGCCGCGAAGCTCACCGGCGGCAAGGTCAAGGGGCTCTTCCTCGGCAACGACGGGGGAGCCGGTGTGCTCGGCGGCACGCCCCTGTACGCGGCGGGACTGGAACTCGTCACCGCCGACGGCAAGGTCGGCTTCGACGACCCCGCGGCCGCCCGCACCCTGGGCAAGCTGCACCAGCTGTACGCCGACAAGTCCCTCCTGCTCGGCGCCCCCACCGACTGGTCCGACCCGTCCGCCTTCCTGCAGGGGCTGACCGCGATGCAGTGGTCCGGGCTGTGGGCGCTGCCGCAGGTGCAGAAGGAACTCGGCGACGACTTCGGGGTGCTGCCCTTCCCCCGGGACGGCGGCCATGGCCGTCCCGCGGTGCCCGTCGGCGCGTACGGCGCCGTCGTCAGCGCCCGGAGCAAGGAGCGGCGGGCGGCCAAGGAGTTCGTGAAGTGGCTGTGGGTCGAACGGACCGACCACCAGCAGGACTTCGCCCTCTCCTACGGCTTCCACATCCCCGCCCGGATCTCCCTCGCCGAGAAGGCCGCCAAGCTCAGGTCGGGCGCGGCCGCGGACGCGGTCCGTTTCACCACCGAGTACGGCCACACCTCCCAGCCGCTGCTGTGGACCCCGGCGAGCCAGACCGCCTACCAGGACGCGCTCAGCCGGATCATCAGGAGCGGGGCCGATCCGGCGAGCGAGCTGAGGTCGGTCGTACGGAAGGTGTCGGGCGAACTCGACCGGGTGAAGAAGACGTCGTGAGGCGCCGACGGGCGCTGTGGTTCTGGGTGTTCGTAGGGCCCTTCGCCCTGGGGCTCGCGCTGTTCACCTACGTTCCGCTGCTGTGGAGCGTGGGCCTGAGCTTCTTCGAGGCGCACAACACCGTCACGCCCACGCACTTCGTCGGGGCGGCCAACTACACGGCGATGCTGAAGGACGACGCGTTCGTCGACAGCCTGTGGACCTTCCTCGTCTTCACCGCCTGCATCGTGCCCGCGACCTATGTGTGCGCCCTCTGCCTCGCCCTGATGGTCAACCGCGTCGGACGCGCCCGGGCCTTCTTCCGGTCGGTGTTCTTCCTGCCCGCCGCGTGCAGTTACGTCGTGGCGGCCCTGATCTGGAAGATGTCGATCTTCAACGGCGTGCGGTTCGGGCTGGCCAACACCGTGCTGGGCTGGTTCGGCGGCGACCCCGTGGCGTGGCTGTCCACCACCGATCCGCCCTGGTACTGGCTGGTCATCGTCACCGTACGGCTGTGGCTCCAGGCCGGTTTCTACATGATCCTGTTCCTCGCCGGGCTGCAGCGCATCGACCCGGCGCTGTACGAGGCGGCCGCGGTGGACGGGGCCCGGCCCGGCTGGACGGTGCTGCGGCACATCACCCTGCCGCAGTTGCGGGCCACCTCGGTCGCGGTGGTGCTGCTGCTCGTCGTGGGCGCCTTCCAGGCCTTCGACGAGTTCTACAACCTGCTGTCCGACGCACGGGGTTATCCGCCCTATGCCCGGCCGCCGCTGGTCTACCTCTACTACACCGCCCTCGGGCAGGGGCAGGACCTGGGGCTCGGCAGCGCGGGCGCGGTGATCCTGGCGCTGGTCATCGCCCTGGTCACGGTGGGGCAGGCGAGGTGGCTGAAGCTGGGAAGGACGGACGCCGATGGATGACGCCCTGGTGCGGGCCGGCCGGGCGCTGCGGCTGGTGCTGCTGATCGTGCTCGCCGTGCTCTTCCTGATCCCGTTCTACCTGCTGGTCCGCAACGGGCTGTCGAGCGAGCGGGACATCACCTCGCCCGAGTGGACCTTCTTCCCGGGCGAGGTGAGGTGGGGGAACGTCCGGGAACTGTTCGCCGATCCGTCCGTTCCCTTCGCCCGGTCCCTGCTCAACTCCGCGCTGATCGCGGTCGCGACGACGCTCGGCACGCTGCTGCTCGCCTCCCTCGCGGGTTACGGCCTCGCCCGCATCCCCTACCGGCACGCGAACAAGGTCTTCTACGGCATCCTGGGCACCCTGCTGGTGCCGGCCGCCGTGACCTTCGTACCGAGCTTCGTGCTGGTGTCGTCGCTGGGCTGGATCTCCACCCTGCGCGGCCTGATCGTCCCGACGCTGTTCTCCGCCTTCGCCTGTTTCGTCTTCCGGCAGTACTTCCTGGGTTTCCCGCGGGAGCTGGAGGACGCCGCGCAGGTCGACGGGCTCGGGTACTGGCGCACGTACTGGCTGGTGGTCGTGCCGAACGCGCGGCCGGTGTTCGCCGCGGTCGGCACGATCGTGTTCCTCGGCGCGTGGAACTCCTTCCTGTGGCCGCTGGTGATCGGGCAGGACCGGAACGCGTGGACGGTGCAGGTGGCGCTGTCGTCGTTCACGACGTCCCAGGTCATCCGGCTGCACGAGCTGTTCGTGGCGGCGGCCGTGTCGATCCTGCCGTTGCTGCTGGTGTTCCTGTGCTTCCAGCGGTGGATCGTGGCGGGGGTGGAGCGGTCGGGGATCGACTAGGCCGGCGGAACACGGCTCACGGGCGGCCGCCGGGAACGTGGCTCACAGGGAGCCGCCGCTGTCCACCACCAGGTCCGTGCCGACGACCGCGGCGGCGTCGTCCGAGGCCAGGTAGAGGACGGCCGCGGCGACCTCTCGGGTGGCGGCGATCCGGCCCAGCGGGAGCGTGGTCCGGGCGCGCTCGGCCCGCCCCGCCTCCGTCTCGCCGGGCAGCAGGGACATGGACGTCTCGGTGGCGCCGGGGCTGACCACGTTGATCCGGACTCCGTCCCCGATGTGGTCCAGCGCCGCACCCCGGCTGAGCGCGGTCACCGCCGCCTTGGTCGCGGCGTAGGCGGCGGCACCCGGGGAGGCGGCGTGCAGGCCGAACGTGGAGGAGACGGTGACGACGGCGCCGCCCGCGGGCTGGGTGCGCATCTGGCGGACCTGGGCCTGCAGGGCCAGGAACACGCCGGTGACGTTGGTCGCCAGCTGGGTCTGCCAGTCCTCCTCGGGGAGGTCCGCCAGGGGCCGCCCGCCCCGGAAGACGCCCGCGTTGTTGACCGCCACGTCCAGTGAGCCGAAGTGCTCGACGGCGGCGCGGACCAGGGCGTCGGCGTCGTCCGCGCGGGAGACGTCGGCGCTCACCGCGAGGGCCTTGCCGCCCTGTTCCTCGATCAGCCGGACGGTCTCCGCCAGGGGCTCGGGCCGCCGCCCGGCGACGACCACCTGTGCTCCCTCGGCGGCGAGGGCGAGGGCGACGGCCCGGCCGATGCCGGAGCCGGCACCGGTGACGAGCGCGGTCCGGTCCGTGAAGCGGTTGCGTGCGGTGGCGGTCATGATCTCCCCTTTTTCTAGACCGATCGGTTCAGTATCGAGGCAAAAAAAGCACCCTCCGGTGGAGGGTGGCGGTCAGTCGAGCAGGGCCAGGGCCTGCTCGGCCGCGTCCCGGACCCGGGCCGGGTCCGCCGACGCCTTGCCGACGACCCGCAGGCCCTGCATCAGCACCAGCAGCGTTCGGGCGAGCGCCAGCGGATCGCGGCCGGTAGGCAGTTCGCCCTGGCTCTGGGCGCGCACCAGGGTGGAGTGGAGCAGCGTCTCCAGGTGGTCCCAGTTGCGCTCGACGCGCCGGGCGGCGACCGGGTCGTGCGGGGCGAGTTCGGCGGCCGTGTTGGTGACCAGGCAGCCGTTCAGCCGCAACCGCTCGTCGGCCGCCTCCGCCGCATAGCGCCGTACGACCTCGCGCACGGCCGGCAGGGCGGGGCCCGGCTGGGACAGCTCGTGCACGATCCCGGCCATCCCCGCCTGCTCGTACCGGTCCAGCGCCCTCAGGTACAGCTCGTGCTTGCTGCCGAAGGTGGCGTACAGACTGGCCCTGCCGATGCCCAGGTGCTCGACCAGGTCGGCCATCGAGGTCGCCTCGTAGCCGCGCCGCCAGAACAGCTCCAGGGCTGACTGCAGCGCGGCGTCCGGGTCGAATTCCTTGGTCCTGGCCATGCGGTGCAGTCTAGACTTTTCTGGAACGATCGGTCAAGGAAATTCGTCGGGCGTGGATCAGGCCGCCCGCACCTGGTACGCGGTCACCGTCACCGACTCCTCGTCCAGGCACTGCCCGTTGGTCAGGTCGAAACGCTGCTTCAGCAGGGGGGACGCCACGAACGGGCGGCCCTGGTCGGTGCCGGTCAGGCCACGGGAGAGGACGGCCGCGCCGGCGAAGGGGTCGACGTTGTCGATGGCGTACAGGCGGTCGGAACGGTCGCGGAAGACGGCCACCTGACGGCCGTCCGGCAGCAGGGCGGCCACCCCGCGGCCCGGGATCAGCGCGCTCAGGTCGCAGACCGTGAACCAGTCGCCGGCCAGGTTCAGTTGGACCTTCAGGTCGGTGGTCTCGAGGGCCAGGGTCATCGCTGGGCGGTTCCTTCCAGGACGTCGGCGGGCCGCGTGCCGATGGTGAGCAGCGGCAGGTCGGGCTTGATCTGGTCGCGCTCGGGGACGAAGGCGACGACCGGGTCCGGGGTGTCCGGGGCGTTGACGAAGGACACGAACCGGGCGAGCTTCTCGGGATCGTTGACGGTCTCGGCCCACTCGTCGCGGTAGCTGCCGATGTGCGCCGTCATCAGCGCCTCCAGCTCCTCGCAGATGCCGAGCGAGTCGTGCACCACGACGTCCCGTACGTGGTCCAGGCCGCCCGGGATGCGCTCGAGCCAGGCCGAGGTGCGCTCCAGCCGGTCGGCGGTGCGGATGTAGAACATCAGGAACCGGTCGATCAGCCGGACCAGTTCGGCGTCGGACAGGTCCTGGGCGAGGAGGTCCGCGTGGCGCGGGGTCGCACCGCCGTTGCCGCCGACGTACAGGTTCCAGCCGTTGGCCGTGGCGATCACGCCGAAGTCCTTGGACTGGGCCTCGGCGCACTCGCGGGCGCACCCGGAGACGGCGGACTTGAGCTTGTGCGGGGAGCGCAGCCCCCGGTAGCGCAGCTCCAGGTCGATCGCCATGCGCACCGAGTCCTGCACGCCGTAGCGGCACCAGGTCTGCCCGACACAGGACTTCACCGTGCGCAGCGACTTGCCGTAGGCGTGCCCGGACTCGAAGCCGGCGTCCACCAGCCTGGCCCAGATCAGGGGCAGCTGCTCCACCCGTGCGCCGAACATGTCGATCCGCTGGCCGCCGGTGATCTTCGTGTAGAGGCCGAAGTCCCGGGCGATCTCACCGATCACGATCAGCTTCTCGGGCGCGATCTCCCCGCCGGGGATGCGCGGCACGACCGAGTACGAGCCGTTCTTCTGCAGGTTGGCGAGGAAGTGGTCGTTGGTGTCCTGCAAGGCGGCCTGCTCGCCGTCGAGGACGTAGCCGCTCGCGCCGATCGTCGGGGCGAGGGAGGCGATGATCGAGGCCACCGCCGGCTTGCAGACGTCGCAGCCGTCGCCGCCCCGGGCGCCCTCGCGGCCGTGGCGGTCCAGCAGCTCCTGGTACGAGGTGACGCGCAGGGCGCGGACGATCTCGTACAGCTCCTCGCGGGTCTGCCCGAAGCAGCCGCACAGGCCCTTGTCGACCTCGACGCCGGAGGCCTCCAGCTCGGCGGTGACCAACTGGCCGAGCACCTTCACGCAGCTGCCGCACCCGGTGCCGGCCTTGGTGCACTTCTTCACCTCGGGCACGGTGGTGCACCTGTGCTCGGTGACCGCGCCGCGGACCGTGCCCTTGCTGACGTTGTGGCAGGAGCAGATGATCGCCTCGTCCGACAGGGCCGACGGGCCGAGCTGGGCCCCCGAGTCCGCTCCGGCGGGCAGGACGAGGGACTCGGGGGAGATCGGGGGCACCGAACCGGTCAGCGCGCGCAGCGTGCCGTACGCCTCCGCGTCGCCGACCAGGATGCCGCCGAGCAGGGTGCCGTCGCGGCCGATGACCAGCTTCTTGTACAGGCCCGCGCGGGAGTCGGAGTAGACGACGTCCAGGCAGTCCTCGGTGGTGCCGTGCGCGTCGCCGAAGGAGGCCACGTCGACGCCGAGCAGCTTGAGCTTGGTGGACAGGTCGGCGCCGGTGAAGGAGGCCTCGTCCGCGGCGATGGTCGCGGCGGCCGTCTGGGCCTGCTCGTAACCGGGGGCGACCAGGCCGTACACCCGGCCGTCCGCCGCCAGCGCGCACTCGCCGATGGCGAAGACGTGCGGGTCGGTGACCGTACGGCACTGCTCGTCGACCGTGATGCCGCCGCGCTCGCCGACCGCCAGGCCGCAGTCGCGGGCCAGCTGGTCGCGGGGGCGGACACCGGCGCTGAACACCACCATGTCGGCGGCGAGTTCGGAGCCGTCGGACAGCTTCATGCCGGTGACGGCGCCCGAGTCGTCCGTGACGATCTCCTGGGTGCCCACACCGGTGTGCACCGTCAGCCCCATGCCCTCGATGGTGCGCAGCAGGGCCGTGCCACCGCCGTCGTCCACCTGCACCGGCATCAGACGCGGAGCGAACTCCACGATGTGGGCGTTCAGTCCGAGTCCCTTGAGCGCTCCGGCGGCCTCGAGGCCGAGCAGACCGCCGCCGACCACCGCGCCGGTCGTGGCGCGGCTCTTCGCGTACTCCTCGATCGCGAGCAGGTCCTCGATCGTGCGGTAGACGAAGCAGCCGGCGGCGTCCTTGTTCGGCACCGGCGGTACGAACGGGTAGGAGCCGGTGGCCAGGACGAGGACGTCGTAGTCGACGACCAGACCCGAGCGGGCGGTCACCTTCCGGGCCTCGCGGTCGATCGTCTCCGCCGGGTCGCCGATGTGCAGCTCGATGCCGTGGTCCTTGAGGAACTCCATGTCGGTCATGGAGAGGTCCTCGGGCGTCCGGCCCGAGAAGTACGAGGTCAGCTGGACGCGGTCGTAGGCCGGACGCGGCTCCTCGCACAGCACGACCACGCGGTGCGTGGCGGTCAGGCCGCGCTCGGCGAGCGCTTCGAGGAAGCGCTGGCCGACCATGCCGTGGCCGACGAGCACGATCGTGGGGGTGGCCCCCAGGGTGGCGGTCATTCAGGAGCCTCCATCGTTGGTGAGCAGGTGGAGCAGCGGGCCGTCGTCGGGGAGCGGCTCTGCTCCCTCCCACGCGCGGGCGAGCGCGCCGACGGTGCCGAGTTCGCCGACGAGAACCCCGCCGACCAGGCGGTCGTCGCGGACGACGACCTTGCGGTAGGTGCCCCGGGTGGCATCGGCGATCCGCACCACGTCGTCACCGGGGCGTGCCTCGGTCTCGCCGAACGCGGCGAGGTCGAAGGGGGAACCCGGGCCGCTGAGGGTCAGCCGGGTCAGGGAACGGGTGCCCGTGTAACGGGCGTCCGCGTCGCCCGCGAGCAGCTCCGCGAGCAGGTCGGCCTGTTCCAGGGCGGGGGCGGCCAGGCCGTAGACCGTGCCGTCGTGCTGGACGCAGTCGCCGACGGCGTGGATGCGCGGGTCCGAGGTGCGCAGCCGGTCGTCCACCAGGATGCCCTTGTGGACGGCGAGACCCGCCTGCTCGGCCAGGCCGGTGCGCGGGCGCACCCCGCAGGCGACCACCACGAGGTCGGCGTCGAGGGCGTAGCCGTCGGCCAGTTCCACGGAACGCACCGCGCCCGCGAGACAGCGCACGTCCCGCACCCGGCACTCGGTGTGCACCTCGACGCCCAGGTCCGTCAGGTGCCGCAGCACCAGCCGGGAGGCGTCCGGGTCCAGCTGGCGCTCCATGAGCCGCTCGGCCTGCTGGGCGAGGACCACCTGCGCGCCGCGCACGGCGAGCGCGCGGGCGGCGGACACCCCCAGCAGCCCGCCGCCGATGACGACCGCGCGCACCCCCGGCCGGACCGCCTTGGCCAGCCCCAGGCAGTCGTCCATGGTGCGGAACGCGTGCACTCCTTCGGGGAGTTGGTGGTCGGGGGTGAACAGACCGCGCAGCGGCGGCAGCACGGGGTTGGAGCCGGTGGCCAGGACCAGCGTGTCGTATGCGATCCGGGTGCCGTCGGCGCAGTCGACGGTGCGGGCGGCCCGGTCGATGCCGGTGACCCGGGCGCGCAGCAGGCCCCCGGGCGCCGGCAGGCCGATCACCTCCGGGGCGTACCGGCCGGCCAGCACCTCGGCGAGCAGCACCCGGTTGTACGGCGGGTGTTCCTCCTCGCCGACGAGCAGCGCGGGCGTGCCCAGCTCGCCGAGCCGCTGGGCGAGCCGCACGCCCGCGAGGCCGGCGCCGATCACCACCACACGCTTATTCGAGGTCATGTCCACGAGCGTGCGACCCGGACGTTACCCGGCAGCATCACTGTTGTTTCCCGCGGGGAACGCTGCCCTCAGCGGGCGGACACGCGGGGTGTGAGGGTCCCGTGCGGGTGGCGGGGAGGGCTGTGAGAAGGCCCGGACCAGGCACAAAGCCTCAGAAGCCGCTCAGATGCGTGGACTGCGCACCCAGCCGCTGCCTAGGGTCGCGATCATGCCCGACATACCCGTGACCGTCACCGCCCTGCTCTGCGTGGCCGCTCTCGCGGCCGGCTGGATCGACGCGGTGGTCGGCGGGGGCGGGCTGCTGCTGTTGCCGGCCCTGCTCCTCGGGCTCCCGTCCACCACCCCGGCCGCCTGGGCGCTGGGCACCAACAAGGCGATCGCGATCGTCGGCACCAGCGGCGCCGCGGTGACCTACGCCCGCAAGGCGCCGGTGGACATCGCCACGGCCGTACGCATCGGCCTCGCCGCCCTCGCCGGTTCCTCTGCGGGCGCGTTCTTCGCGGCCGGGATGAGCACGGACGTCCTCAAACCGGTGATCATGGTGGTGCTGCTCGGGGTCGCCGCCTTCGTGATCCTGCGCCCCGCCTTCGGCACGGCCCCCGCCACGGGTCCCGCCACCCGCCGGCAGAAACTCGCCGCGATCGGCCTGGCCGGCCTCGGCATCGGCTTCTACGACGGCCTGATCGGGCCCGGCACCGGCACGTTCCTGGTCCTGGCGCTGACCGCCGTCCTGCGGCTGGACCTGGTCACGGCCTCCGCCACCGCCAAGATCGTCAACTGCTGCACCAACGCGGGCGCCCTCGCCATGTTCGCCTGGCAGGGCGCGGTGCTGTGGCGCTTCGCGGCCCTGCTCGCCGTCTTCAACCTCGCGGGCGGCACCCTCGGCGCGCGCACCGCGCTCAAGCAGGGCAGCGGCTTCGTCCGGGCCGTCCTGCTGACGGTCGTCCTCGCGCTGGTGGCGAACCTGGCCTACGAACAGTGGACGGCCTGACGGGCGGGTCGGGCCCGCAGCAGATCGACCAGCCCGGCGGTGTCCTCCGTCCCGTGCCCGTCGGCCAGCCGGCGGCGCATGAGGTCCAGGAACGGCGTGAGCAGTTCCGCGCTCACCCCCTGCTCCTGCGCGGTGCGCAGCAGGGTGCCGGTGCCGGCGACCTGCATGGCGAGGTTGGAGACGACCCCGCCGGTGTAGTCGCCGCTCGCCAGCCGCCCGGCCGCCCGGTAGGCCGTCTCGGCCATCCCGTTCAGCCACGGCACGAGCAGCGCGGCGAACTCCTCGGGCGCCACGTCCTCCCCCCGCACCAGCGCGAAGGCGTGCGTGATGCCGGCGAACATGCCGTACATCCCGCTCAGCAGCGCCACGTCGTACAGCGCGGCGAGACCGGGGTCGGCGCCGACGTACCGGGTACCGGCCGGCACGGCGAGGGTGTCCCGGTGCTCCTCGAACAGGCCGGCGTGGCCGCTGTAGAACACAGTGGCGCCGGGTGTGCCGATCATCGGAGGTACGGCCATGATCCCGGCGTCGAGGAAACGGGCGCCGCGTTCCTGCGCCCAGGCGGCCCTGGCCCGTCCCTCGGCGGGCGTGCCGGTGGTGAGGTTCACCAGGTCCCGGCCGGTCAGGCCGGCGTCCTCCAGGGCCGCGCCCACCGAGGCGTCGTCCAGCAGGCAGGCCACGACGAGCCGGTTCGCCGCCACCGCCTCCGCCGCGCTCCCGGCGGCCACCGCGCCCTCGGCGGTCAGCGCGGCGGTGCGTTCGGGCGTGCGGTTCCAGACGGTCAGCGGATGCCCGGCGGCGAGCCAGGCCCGCCCGAGCGCGGTGCCCATCGCACCGGTGCCGAGCAGGGTCAGGGGCGTACGGGAACGGGGGGAGCCAGGGGTGATCGAGGTGTCGTCCATGGCGACCAGGCTCGCCCGGGAAGCCGGTCGGCGTAAGTACCTACTTCGAAGTGGGTGGTTACCCGAAGGAAAGGGTCCGGGCGGGAATGGTGCACGGGCCGCCGGGGGTTGTCCCTGACACGGGTGCGGGTGCGGGTGCGGGTGCGGTGAAGGGGGAGCGGATGCCGGCGGAGCGGCGGCGGCCGGGTGCGTACGTCTGCGGGACCGACGCGGCGATGGACGTGATCGGCGGCAAGTGGAAGGTGCTGATCCTGTGGGCGCTGAACGAACGCCCGTACCGCTTCGGCGAGTTGCGCCGCGGACTGCCGGGCGTGACGGAGAAGGTGCTGGCCGCGCAGCTGCGCGAACTGGAGGCCGACGGCATCGTGCACCGCGAGGAGTACGGTGAGGTCCCGCCGCGCGTCGAGTACTCGCTGACCGGCGCCGGCGTCCGGCTGAACGAGGCTCTGGCCCCCCTGGGCGCCTGGGGCAGGGAGCACGTCCTCGGCGCGGAGCCGGCGGGGCGCTGAGCCGCCGGCTACCGGTGGCCCGTCAGGTGGGCGAACACCACCACGTTGCCCTGGTAGCCGGTCGTCCTCGAGTAGCCGCCGCCGCAGGTGATGACGCGCAGTTCGGGACGGGGGGCGGCGCCGTACACCTTCTGGTCGGGGAAGTTGCGGGCCGAGTACACCTCCACCGCGTCCACGGTGAACACGGCCGCCGTGCCGTCCTGGCGGTCCACCTCGACGCGGGCGCCCCGCTTGAGCGCGCCGAGGTCGTAGAAGACGGCGGGGCCGTCGGCGTTGTCGACGTGGCCGGCGACGACCGCGGTGCCCGTCTCGCCGGGCAGGGTGCCGGCTTCGTACCAGCCGGCGAGGTTCTTGTTCTCGGCGGGCGGCACGTCCAGGCTGCCGGAGGGGGTGAGGGCCAGTCCCATCAGCGGGGCGTTCACGCGGATCGCGGGGATGCGGATGCGGGTGGGCGGGGACGGCGGGAGCGCGGCGGCGGCGAGTCGCCCACCACCCGGGTCGAGGCGGCCCTCGACGGCCGACGGCTGCGGGGGCGTGTGCGCCCCGGCACCGCCGCCGAGCAGCCATACCGCCGATCCGAGGGCCACGACGGTGACCGCGGCTATGGCGGTGTCGCCGAGCCTGGCGTGCCTGGCGCTCCTGCGCATACGAACCCCTCTCCCGGGGGCGGCCCCCCGAAGGTTCCCTCCCCCTCCGGGCCGCGAGGGGCATCGGACCCGGAGGGGGTGGGACATGCGGTACCGGCGGACGGACGGCGGAGGGTGTCCGTCAGATCCCGTCGCCTCTCGCCCGGCGATGCAGGAGCCAGGTACCGCCCGCGGCGGCGACGGCCAGAGCCGCCACACCCGCCGTGGTCTGCACGGGGTCGGTGCCGAGTGCGCCGCCGACCCCCGTCTTCACGCTTCCCCGCGGCTGCACCTGCTCGTGCACCGCGCTCAACGCCACCACCAGGTCGCCCTTCACCTGCCGGTCGCCCTCCGCGCACGTGGCGACGATCTCGTACGTCCCCGGCTGTGCGCTCGGCGGCACCCGGAACTGGCCGATCGCCTCGCCCTCGTGCGTGCTGGGCGCCAGCGTGAAGACGCCGGCGCCGACCGCGCTCGCGTCCCCGGTCGCTACGCCGTTCTCCCCGCACGCGGCGGTGTTCACCGTGACCTGCGCACCGGGCGTCACGGTGGAGGGGAACACGTCCAGGCGGCCGGTGTCCTCGGCGTGGGCGGGTGCCGCGACGGCCACGGCGAGCGCGGTACCGGTCAGCAGACGGGCGGTGCGTCGCATGGTGCTCCCCAGAGCTTGTCCGACTCGTGCCCTACCGAGATAAGTGGCTCGCGGGGCCGCCCGCTTCCTGAGGGGACGTCAGAAATGCGGTGAACGGGTGTCGGCGACTCCCCCCACACGGGCTAGTCCGTGCGGAATTCCGGCAGGTCACGGGCGTGTCCGGGAATCGGGAAGGCGTGCGGTATGAAAAGCACACGAATGGAGCGGCGGGTGCCGGTGAACGGGTGACGGCACGTCAGCGCTCCGGCGCCGGACACGGCGGAGGCCGGTGCCCGACCAGGGGCACCGGCCTCCGCGCTGTCGCTGTCGTGTCGGCTCAGCTCACGTTGACCGCGCTCCAGGCGGCGGCCACCGCGTTGTACTCCGTGCTGCCCGCCCCGTAGAGGTCCTTGGCGGCGTTCAGGGTGGCCGTGCGGGCGCCCTTGTAGTTCGTGGAGGACGTCATGTAGACCGTCAGCGCCCGGTACCAGATCTTGCCGACCTTGTCCCGGCCGATGCCGGTGACCGTCGAGCCGTTGGACGTCGGCGAGTCGTAGCTGACCCCGTTGATGGTCTTCGCGCCGCTGCCCTCCGCGAGGAGGTACGCGAAGTGGTTGGCGACGCCCGAGGAGTAGTGGACGTCGAGGTTCCCGACCGACGAACTCCAGTAGTCCGCGGAGCTGCCGTCCTTGGACGGCTTGTCCATGAAGCGCAGGGCGGCCTTGCCGAAGCCGGAGCGGACGATCTTCTCGCCGATGAGGTAGTCACCGGTGTCGGAGGGGTTGTTCGCGTACCACTCGACCATCGTGCCGAGGATGTCGGAGGTGGCCTCGTTCAGCCCGCCGGACTCGCCCGAGTAGGTCAGCGCGGCGGTCTTGGAGGTCACGCCGTGCGACATCTCGTGCCCGGCGACGTCGAGCGCGACCAGCGGTCCGAAGGTGGTCCCGTCGCCGTCGCCGTACGTCATGCAGAAGCAACTGTCGTCCCAGAAGGCGTTGTTGTAGTTGCTGCCGTAGTGGACGCGGTTGTACGAGCCCTTGCCGTCGCCCGCGATGCCGCTGCGGCCGTGGACGTTCTTGTAGTAGTCCCAGGTCTCGTTGGTGCCGTACTGGGCGTCGACGGCGGCCGAGGAGCGGTCGGTGCCGCTGCCCGTGCCCCAGTGGTTGTCGGCGTCCGTGAACAGGGTCGCGGGGGCCCGGCTGAAGCAGATGCCGAAGAAGCACAGGTCGGTCTTGTTCTCGGCGTCACCGGTGTAGGTGTTGCCGCGCGTCGGGTCCTTCAGCTGGTACGACGACCCCGACTGGGTGGTCTCCAGCGGCACCGTCCCGCCGTACAGCGACTGGCCGTCGCCGGTGGCGGTCTCGATGCTGTCCCAGGCGTCGATCTGGGCGCCGGTGAGGGCGTCGGTCAGCACGGTCCGGGCGACCGGGTTGCCGAGCGAGTCGAGGCCGGCGGCGGTGGTCCGCCAGGCCAGCTTCGGGGTGCCGTGCAGGGCGTCGACGATCAGCTCCGGCTTGGCCTTGACCTGCTTGAGCGCCGTACCGAGGTTGGCGGCGCGCAGCGCGTTCACCGCGAGGCCGGCGGCCTTCGGGCCGGACACCCGCGGAGTGACGGAGGTCAGGGATATCGGGCTCCGCGTCGCCCGGTCGGTGCTGCGGTAACTGCCGTCGGAGGCCAGGTGGACCACGAAGTCCCCGCCGAGAACGGGGAGTCGGTGGTAGGTGCGGTCGTAGCGGACGTGCTGGGTGCCGTCCTTGTCCACGATCACGTCCCGGACGCTGGTGTCCTGGCTGGAGGTCAGCCCGAGGCCGGCGGCGTGGGCGACGAGTGCCGACGCCGCGTTCTCGATCGCGGTGGCCCTGGTCGGTCTGCTGTCGGCGTGGGCGGCGGGGGAGAGGGCGGCGGCCAGCAGGGTCGCGGTGGTGACGGCGACACCGGCGGTGGCGAGACGACGGGTTCCTCGGGCGTGCTGCCGTATCCGGCTCATCTGTCTCCTCAGGGAGGCGCCAAGCTAGGCGTGGGGGCGGCGCTGATGACGACAGAGATTTAAGAGGCCATGACATGTCATGTCCATAGCGCGTTCATGGAGATGTGTGCGGACCCGGAGGGGGTACAGAATCGTTTCCGTGATCGCTGAGGACTCCCGGCCGCTCCCGTTCTTCGTCTACGGCACCCTCCGCCCCGGCGAGGCGAACCACGACCTGTTCCTGCGGGGACGGACCACCGCGGAGGAACCGGGACGCCTCAGGGGCGCCGTGCTGTACGACGGGCCCGGCTACCCCTACGCCGTGGAGAGGCCCGGGGGAGAGGTGCGCGGCGAGCTGGTGACCGCACGGCCGGAGGCGTACGAGGACCTGCTCGCCGCCCTGGACCGGCTGGAGGAGTACGTGCCCGGCGACCCCCGCAACCTGTATGCGCGCGTCGCCCGGGACGTCGAACGCGCCGACGGCAGCGCCGTGCCGGCCTGGGTGTACCTGGCCGCCCCGCGCGTCGCCGCCCGGCTGCGCACGGCCGGTACCCCCATCGAGGGCGGCGACTGGCTCGCCCGCCGCTGAGTCAGCCCAGCAGCTTCAGCCCCTCGGGCACCTCGATGCCGAACTCCTCCTCCACCACACGACGCGCCTCCGCCTCGTCCGTCAGCTCGCGTCCGGTCACCGTGCCGTCGGCGCGGGTCTCGGTGAACCGCGGCCCGTCCAGGGCGAGATGGCGCTCGGCGGTGGTCCGCTGCAGGTAGGCACGGCGGGTGAACGGGGAACGCGGGTTGGTGCCGACGTGCCAGTTGAACACCTCGAAGTCGCTGGCGGCGAACGGCTCCAGCGTGAACGCGTACTGGCTCACCCAGTCCCGCGCCGCCGCGTCATAGGCCTGCAGCGCCCACAGCTCGAGCGGCCCGTCGTGCGGCAGGACCGCGAACCGGTGCCGGCGCCCTCCGCCCTCCGACTCCTCGCCGAGGGCCAGCGGCACCGGCTCCAGCAGCGACCCGACCGCCCCGAAGCCGACATCCGCCAGGTAGGGCCGGCTCTCGCCCGGCACCTCGACCCGCAGCATCGCATGCGTCCGCGGCCGGCTCTCCGGCAGATCGGCCCCCAGCACCACCCGCGCCGCCAGCGCGGACACACGGAACCCGAGCGCTTCCAGCGCCAGCCACAGCAGGATGTTGTGCTCGTAGCAGTAGCCGCCACGCCGGCCGTGGATCATCTTGGCCGTCAGGTCGGCGGGGCCGAGGGACGGCGCCCTGCCGGACAGTGCGTCCAGGTTCTCGAAGGGCAGGGCCAGGGCGTGCGCCAGATGCACCCCCCGCAGGGTCGCCAGGTCGGCCCGCCTGTCGCCCTCCCATCCGATACGGCCCAGATAGGCGTCGAGGTCGAACTTCTCGAAGTCGGACATGCCTCGAATCTACGCGAGCCCCACCGGCCCCAGCCGCGTCCCGGGGGCCGAACCCCGCTACTCCCTTGGTCCCAGGACCTCCACCCGCACCGCGCACGACTTGAACTCCGGCATGCGGGAGGTCGGGTCCAGGGCCGGGTTGGTGAGGGTGTTGGCGCGGCCCTCGCCCGGCCAGTGGAAGGGCATGAACACGGTGTCCGGGCGGATGGCACCGGTGATCCGCGCGGGCGCCACGGCCCGGCCCCGCCGGGAGACCACCGCGACCGGGTCGCCCTCGGCCGCGCCGAGGCGGGCCGCGAGGCGGGGGTGCAGCTCCACGAACGGGCCGGGTGCCGCCGCGTTCAGTTCCGCCACGCGCCGGGTCTGCGCCCCCGACTGGTACTGCGCCACCACGCGGCCGGTGGTCAGCAGCAGCGGGTAGTCGGCATCCGGCTCCTCCGCCGTCGCCCGATGGGTCACGGCGGCGAACCGGGCCCGGCCGTCGGCGGTCGCGAAACGGTCGAGGAAGAGCCGCGGGGTACCGGGGTGCACGACCCCGACGGGCTGCCGCGGGGCGTCCGGGCGGGCGGTTCCGGCGGGTTGTGGCGGGGCGTCCGTGGCGTCGGCTCCGGACGGCTGCGGCGGGTCCTCCGGGCACGGCCAGAACACGCCGTTCTCCTCCGCCAGGCGGCGGTAGGTGATGCCCGAGTAGTCGGCGGGGCCGCCCGCGCTCGCCCTGCGCAGTTCGCCGAAGACCTCCTCCGGGTCGGTCGGGAAGCCCTTCTCCACACCGAGGCGGGTGGCGAGGCCGTGCAGGACGTACAGGTCGCTGCGGACGCCGGGCGGGGGAGCGACCGCCTGGCGGCGCAGCAGGACCCGGCCCTCCAGGCTGGTCGTCGTGCCCGTCTCCTCCGCCCACTGCGTCACCGGCAGCACCACGTCCGCCAGCGCCGCCGTCTCCGACAGGACGACGTCCGCCACCGCGAGGAAGTCCAGCGAGCGCAGCCGTTCCTCGATGTGCGCCGCGCGCGGCGCCGACACCACCGGGTTGGAGCCCATCAGCAGCAGCGCCCGGATGTCCGTGCCGAGGGCGTCCAGGAGTTCGTAGGCGCTGCGTCCCGGCCCCGGCAGGCTGTCCGGGTCGACGCCCCACACCCCGGCCACGTGCCGCCGCGCCGCCGGGTCGTCCAGCTTGCGGTAACCGGGCAGCTGGTCGGCCTTCTGACCGTGCTCGCGCCCGCCCTGCCCGTTGCCCTGCCCGGTCAGGCAGCCGTACCCGGACAGCGGACGGCCCGCACGGCCGGTCGCCAGGCACAGGTTGATCCACGCGCCCACCGTGTCCGTGCCCTTGGACTGCTGCTCGGGCCCGCGCGCGGTGAGCACCATCGCCGACTCCGGCTCGCAGAACAGGCGCACCGCCTCACGGAGCTGGGGCACGGGCACGCCGGTTATCCGCTCCACGTACTCCGGCCAGTGCGCCATCGCCGCCGCCCGGGCCTCCTCCCAGCCGGTGGTCCGCTCCTGGATGTACGCCTCGTCCGTCCGCCCCTCGGCGACCACCAGGTGCAACAGGCCGAGGGCCAGGGCGAGATCGGTGCCGGGCCGGGGCGCCAGATGCAGGTCCGCCTGCTCGGCGGTCCGCGTCCGGCGCGGGTCCACGACGATCAGCGTGCCGCCGTTCTCCCGCAGCTCCGTGAAGAACCGCAGCGACGGCGGCATGGTCTCGGCCAGGTTCGAGCCGACGAGGATCACGCAGCCGGTGCGTGGGACGTCCTCCAGCGGGAACGGCAGCCCCCGGTCGAGCCCGAACGCCTTCGTGCCGGCCGCCGCGGCCGAGGACATGCAGAAGCGGCCGTTGTAGTCGATCTGCGAGGTGCCGAGCACCACCCGCGCGAACTTGCCGAGCGCGTACGCCTTCTCGTTGGTCAGCCCGCCCCCGCCGAACACCCCGAGCGCGTCGGCACCGTACTTTCGCCGGGTGCTCCCCAGCCGCTCGGCGATCCGGTCCAGCGCCTGCGTCCAGCTCGCCTCCACCAGCCGGCCATCGGACCGCACCAGCGGCGTGGTCAGCCGCACCGCCGGCGACAGCACCTCGGCCGCCGTACGTCCCTTGCCGCACAGCGCGCCCCGGTTCACCGGGAAGTCCGGGCGCTCGGACACCTCGACGCCCCCCTGCGGCAGGGGCGTGACGGTCATCCCGCATTGCAAGGCGCAGTACGGGCAGTGGGTGGGCGTCGAGGTGTTCGGCATGCCGCCCAGCGTGCTGCGGGCGTGTTACACCTCGTGCGGTGTCCTGTTACGGCGGTGTGCTGCCGACCTCCCCGCAGGCCGCACGGGGGCGTGAGGCTCCGCAGGACCCTCCCTCGAGCCCCCGTGGAGCACGCCTGGGGCGGCAGCGGGGGGCGCCGGCCCCGCTCCCGCCCGGTCATGGACGTGCCCCCGTCAGCACTCGTAGGCGTAGTACGGGACGTCGCCCGGTTCCAGACCGATGGTCGCGGTCGCGCCGGGCGAGATCTGGATACAGGACGGGTCGAACCCGTCGACCTCGACGCTGGCGGAGATGGTGTAGACGCAAGGCGTTGCGGATGTTCGCCCACCCGTCGCCGTAGCCGGCGAGCTTGGCGCAGCCCGGCTCCCGCGCCCCGGCCGCCGACGCGGCCGTCGCGGCGGCCGGAGCCGCGAAGAGAGCCGCCGCCACGGCGGTGACGAGGACGGTCCGAAGTCCAGCCATGAGGTGTCCTTTCCCCCTGGTCGCGGCGGCGGCCCGATCCGCCGCCACACGTGAGGGCACCATGGGTGACGGTTCGGTCACGGAGCGTTCCGTGTGTTACTCCACACGGCCGAGTGAAGTGAGCGCGTCAAGCCCGGCGCGCGAGAGCGCGGGGGCCGCGCGGAGCGGAGTCACCTGCCCGCCGCCAGCGCCCGCGCCACCCCCGGCTCCTTCGGCCCCAGGAACCGCGGGTCCGGCCGGAACACCGCGTCCAGCGCCGCCTTGCCGGCCGCGAAGACCTCCCTGGTGCCCCCGTAGTACCAGGTCGCATCATGCTTCGCGTCGACCCCGACCCCGTACGAGTCGACCCCCGCCGCCTCGCACAGCGCGACGGCCCGCCGGATGTGGAAGCCCTGGCTGATCAGCACCGCCCGGTCCACACCGAAGATCTTCTTGGCCCGCACACAGGAGTCCCAGGTGTCGAACCCGGCGTAGTCGCTGACGATCCGCGCGTCCGGCACGCCGTGCTCGGTCAGATAGGCGCGCATCGCGTCGGGCTCGTCGTAGTCCTCGCGGCTGTTGTCCCCGGTGACGAGGACGACCTCGATCCGCCCCTCCCGGTACAGCGTGGCCGCCGCGTCCAGCCGGTGCGCGAGGTACGGCGACGGCTCCCCCTCCCACAGCCCCGCCCCGAAGACGACGGCGACCTCCGTGCGCGGCACGTCCGCGGTCGTCCGCAGCCGGTCCGCCGTCGACACGTACAGCCAGGTCGACGGCAGCAGTCCCAGCACGCACCCGGCCATCACGGCCTGCACCAGCCGCCGCCGCCCGGCGCGGGTACGCGGCAGCCGCGGTCGACGGATCCTCATGGCGGCCCCCGGATTGGAAATCGAACGGTTCCGATCGAGAAGGACGCCGCCGCCCCCGATCCGGTTTCCCCTCACGTCGCGCATCCGCTCGCCGTGAAGCCATGGAAAACACCCGTGACGGCCCGGCAACGGCGGCGCAACCTCAACCCGTCAGGATCCTTGCATGACGGCGTCGCAACCTCCCCGCTCCGGGTCCCGCATCCACCTCGACAGCACGGCGCACCTCATGGAGAGCATCAGCAGCGAGCTGGCAGGCCGGCTCCGGCTCGTCTCGCCGGTCGGCCGCCGCCGCCCGGCCCCGCCGGCCCTCGTCCTGGTCGCCCACGGCAGCCGGGACCCCCGCGCGCTCGCCACCGTACGGGCCCTGATGGCACGGGTACGCGAGCTGCGCCCCGCCCTCGCCGTCCACCTGGGCCACATCGAGCTGAACGAGCCCCTGCTCCCGGACACCCTCGCCGCCCTCGGTGACACGCCCGGCGTTCTCGTCCCGCTCCTCCTCGGCCGCGGCTACCACGTCAAGCAGGACATCCCCGAGATGGCGGCCGCCGCACCGGCACGCGCCCGCGTGGCCGCCCCGCTCGGCCCGCACCCGCTCCTCGTCGACACCCTGTACGACCGCCTGGCCGAGGCCGGCTGGCCCACGGCGATGGACCCCGCCACCCGCCGCACGAGCGCGGTCGTCCTCGCCGCGGCCGGCTCCCGCGACCCCGACTCGGCGACCGACACCCGCCGCACCGCCCGCCTCCTCGCCGCCCGCCTGGGCGTCCCGGTGATCCCCGCGTACGCGTCGGCGGCGGCCCCGACCGTCCCGACGGCGCTGCGCGCACTGGCGGCCCGCGGCCGTCACCGGGTGGCCGTCGCCTCGTACTTCACGGCCCCGGGCCGCTTCGCGACCCAGTGCGCCGAGCAGGCCCCGTGGATCGCCTCGGCCCCCTTGGGCGCCCACCCCGCGATGGCCGGCCTCGTCCTGCACCGTTACGACCAGGCACGGATGACGACAGGGGCGCACCTGGCGACGGCCTAGGGGAGTTCGTTCGGATCAGCCCGGGTCCGCGACGCCCGGCACCCCCGTTCTGTCACCGCCGACGCTTAATGTCGAGTCATGGAAGGCACCGCACCCCCCGTCAGGTACGACCCGGCCGCCCTGGAACGCTGGGCCCCCGAGCCGGACAAACGCCCAGGCCGCACCGCCTTCCAACGCGACCGTGCCCGGATCCTGCACTCGGCCGCCCTGCGACGCCTCGCGGGCAAGACCCAGGTGGTCACCCCGGGAACCCGCAGCCAGGCGTGGGACGCGAGCCCCAGAACCCGGCTCACCCACTCCCTGGAATGCGCCCAGGTGGGCCGGGAGCTGGGCGCGGCCCTCGGCTGCGACCCCGACCTGGTGGAAGCCGCCTGCCTCGCCCACGACCTCGGCCACCCGCCCTTCGGCCACAACGGCGAACAGGCGCTGAACCAGTTCGCCGACGACTGCGGCGGCTTCGAGGGCAACGCCCAGTCCCTCCGGCTCCTCACCCGCATCGAGCCCAAGCGCTTCACCGAGGACCGCTCCGTCGGCCTCAACCTCACCCGTGCCGCCCTCGACGCCGCCACCAAGTACCCCTGGCCGCGCGGCGCCCACCCCACCGACCCGGCGTCCCCGAAGTTCGGTGTGTACGAGGACGACCGCCCGGTCTTCGACTGGCTCCGCGAGTCCGCCCCCGGCACCCGCACCTGCTTCGAGGCGCAGGTCATGGACTGGTCGGACGACGTGGCCTACTCGGTCCACGACGTCGAGGACGGCCTGCACGCCGGCCACATCGACCCCGGCTGCCTGCACGCCGACCCCGAGCGGCAGGCGGTGTTCGAGGTCGCCGTCGGCCGGTACGTCCCGGCGGACACCGCCCCGGCCGAACTCGCCGCCGCCCTCGACCGCCTCCAGGAACAGCAGTGGTGGCCGCACGGCTACGACGGCACGGCGGTCGCCCAGGCCCGGCTGAAGGACGCCACCAGCCAGCTCATCGGCCGGTTCTGCCTGGCCGCCGAGGGCGCCACCCGCGCCGCGTACGGCAGCGGCCCGCTCACCCGGTACGCCGCCGAACTCGTCGTACCCCGCGAGACCCGCATGGAGTGCGCGGTGCTCAAGGCGGTCGCCGACCGGTACGTGATGCAGCGCGCCGAGCAGGAGCGGCTGCGCGCCGACCAGCGGGTGATCGTCGCGGAGCTGGCCGAGGCCCTCACCGCCCGCGCGCCGGACGGCCTGGAACCGCAGTTCCGGGCGCTGTTCGACGCGGCGCCCGACGATCACGCCCGCAAGCGGGTGATCGTCGACCAGATAGCCTCCCTCACCGACACCTCCGCCAGCTCACAGCACGCGAGACTGACGAGGAATATGTGAGAGGAAAGTGCCCCCCGGTGGCCTGATCGGGTCACTCCCTCTTCCCGCAGCCCGTCGTGTGCGGGACGCTCGCATGTGGCGGCACCCTTACGAGGAGGCATCAAGTGGTCGACGCGGATCAGACATTCGTCATCGTCGGAGGCGGCCTCGCCGGCGCGAAGGCGGCCGAGACGCTCCGTGCGGAGGGTTTCACCGGCCGGGTGATACTGATCTGCGACGAGCGTGACCACCCCTACGAGCGCCCTCCGCTGTCCAAGGGCTACCTGCTCGGCAAGGAGGAGCGCGACAGCGTCTTCGTGCACGAACCCGCCTGGTACGCGCAGAACGACATCGAGCTGCACCTCGGCCAGACCGTCGACCGCATCGACCGCGTCGCGAAGACCGTCCGCTTCGGCGACGACGGCACCCTCGTCCGCTACGACAAGCTGCTCCTGGTCACCGGCGCCGAACCCCGCCGCCTCGACATCCCCGGCACCGACCTGGCGGGCGTCCACCATCTGCGCCGGCTCGCGCACGCCGAGCGCCTCAAGGGCGTGCTGGCCTCCCTCGGCCGGGACAACGGGCACATCGTGATCGCGGGCGCCGGCTGGATCGGCCTGGAGGTCGCGGCGGCGGCCCGCGAGTACGGCGCCGAGGTCACGGTGATCGAACCGGCGCCGACCCCGCTGCACGGCGCCCTGGGGCCCGAGCTGGGCAACGTCTTCGCCGAACTGCACCGCGAGCACGGCGTCCGCTTCCGCTTCGGCGTACGGCTCACCGAGATCGTCGGCCAGGACGGGATGGTCCTCGCGGCCCGCACCGACGACGGCGAGGAGCACCCGGCGCACGACGTCCTCGCGGCGATCGGCGCGGCGCCGCGGGTCTCGCTCGCGGAGGCGGCCGGGCTGGCGCTGGCCGACCGGGCGCACGGCGGCGGGATCGCGGTGGACGAACGGCTGCGGACGTCCGACCCCGACATCTACGCGGCCGGAGACGTGGCGTCCTTCCCGCTCGCCCTGTTCGACACCAGGCTCCGCGTGGAGCACTGGGCCAACGCCCTGAACGGCGGCCCGGCCGCCGCGCGCTCGATGCTCGGCAGGGACCTCGTCTACGACCGCGTGCCCTACTTCTTCACCGACCAGTACGACCTGGGGATGGAGTACAGCGGATGGGCGCCGCCGGGGTCGTACGACGAGGTGGTGCTCCGGGGCGATGCGGGAAAGCGGGAGTTCATCGCGTTCTGGGTGCGGCAGGGGCGCGTGCTGGCCGGGATGAACGTGAACGTGTGGGATGTCACAGAACAGATCCAGCAGCTCATTCGATCCGGGGCCCAGCTGAACATCGAGGCACTCTCGGACCCCCACATCCCCCTCGACAGCCTCGTCCCCCGACCCTGACGAGCACCGGCACTGTCACAGCGCCCCCGTAGAATTCACGCGTGGCAGGACGGATCAACGACGAGGACGTGAAGGCGGTACGGGACGCGGTCCCGATCGACGCCGTGGTCTCCGAGTACCTCCAGCTGCGCAACGCGGGCGGCGGCAACCTCAAGGGACTGTGCCCGTTCCACGACGAGAAGTCGCCGTCCTTCCAGGTCAGCCCCAGCAAGGGACTCTTCCACTGCTTCGGCTGCCAGGAGGGCGGGGACACCATCACCTTCGTGATGAAGGTGGACCACCTGTCCTTCTCGGAGGCGGTCGAGCGCCTCGCCGCCCAGGCCGGGATCACGCTGCGGTACGAGGAGGGCGGGTACAACCCCGCCCACCAGCGCGGCGAGCGCATCCGCCTGGTCGAGGCGCACAAGATCGCCGCCCAGTGGTACGCCGAGCAGCTCGCCACGAGCCCCGAGGCCGAGACCGGCCGGGTCTTCCTCGCCGAGCGCGGCTTCGACCAGGCCGCCGCCGTCCACTTCGGTGTCGGCTACAGCCCCCAGGGCTGGGACCACCTCACCCGCTACCTGCGCGGCAAGGGCTTCACCGACAAGGAGCTGCTGCTGTCGGGACTGTCCCAGGAGGGCCGCCGGGGTCCCATCGACCGTTTCCGGGGGCGGCTCATGTGGCCCATCCGGGACATCGGCGGCGAGGTCGTCGGCTTCGGCGCCCGCAAGCTGTACGAGGCGGACAACGGCCCGAAGTACCTGAACACGCCCGAGACGGCGATCTACAAGAAGAGCCAGGTTCTGTACGGCATCGACCTGGCGAAGAAGGAGATCGCCAAGGCCAGCAGGGCCGTCGTGGTCGAGGGCTACACCGACGTCATGGCCTGCCACCTGGCCGGCGTGCCGACGGCCATCGCGACCTGCGGCACGGCCTTCGGCGGTGAGCACATCAAGATCCTGCGCCGGCTGCTGATGGACAACGGCTCCGCCCGGGTGATCTTCACCTTCGACGGTGACGCGGCGGGCCAGAAGGCCGCCCTGCGCGCCTTCGAGGACGACCAGAAGTTCGCCGCCGAGACGTACATCGCGATCGCGCCCGACGGCATGGACCCCTGCGAACTGCGCCTGGCCAAGGGCGACGAGGCGGTCGCCGACCTGGCGGAGCCGCGCACCCCGCTGTTCGAGTTCGCGCTCCGCCAGATCGTCCGCCGCTACGACCTCGACACCCCGGCCGGCCGCGCCGCCGCCCTGGACGAGGCCGCCCCGATCGTCGCCCGCATCAAGAACAGCGGCGCCCAGCACGAGGTGGCCGTCGAACTGGCCGGCATGCTCGGCATCCTGGACACCCAGTTCGTGGTCAAGCGCGTGGCACAACTGGCGCGCTGGGCGCGCGAGCGCGGCGGCAAGGGACCGGCACCCTCGGGCCCGCAGCCGTACGAGGCCGCCCCCCGGCCCGCCACCGCGGGCCCGGCGCTCCAGCTCCGCAACCCCGTCTTCGCCACCGAGCGCGAACTCCTCAAGCTGGCGCTGCAGCGCCCCGAACTGGTCTCCCCGGCCTTCGACGCGTACGGCGTCGACGAGTTCACCGCCGCCCCCTACGCCGCCGTGCGCCAGGCCGTGCTGGACGCGGGCGGCGCCGAGTACGGCATGCAGGACCCGCAGGAGTACCTGGTCCGCGTCCGTGAGGCGGCCCCCGACGACGCGGTCCGCGCCATGGTCACGGAGCTGGCCGTGGAGGCGATCATGCGCCGGACGGTCGACGAGAACTACGCGGGCGAGCAGCTCGTGACCGTCCGCCGCCGTGCCGTGGAGCGCCGGGTGCAGGAGATCCAGATCACCGTCAGACGCCTGGAGGCGGGCGGCGATCCGGCCCAGCTCGCCGCCGTGCGGAACGAGCTGTGGGTCCTGCAGCAGTACGACCAGGCCCTAAAGACGCGGGGTGCCGCCGCCCTCTGACGACCCCTCGAACGCCGGCGTCACCGCCCGCACCAGCCGCTCGGCGAACTCCCGCTCCCGCCCGGCGAACTGCGGGTACTCGGTGACGAAGTGGTCCCACTCCACGTACCCGACGGCCTCCACGACGTCCTCCAGGAGGACGTTCTCCCGGTCGGGGTAGGGCCACTCGCCGGACAGCCGGAACACCTCCTCCAGCAGGGCGTGGGAGAGCGGCCGGCGCTCGGCGAGCAGGACGGCGTCGTAGAGGTCCTTGCCCTGCGCGTACATGTCGTCGATCAGCCACATGAGCTTCCAGGCGAGCGACAGCCCGGGCGTCGCGGCGGGCAGGACCGCACCGCCCGGCAGTTCGACGGGCTCCGGAGCCTCGGCCAGCCGCTCGTTGAAGACGAAGTCCAGCTGCACGTGGCCGCCGGGCAGCCCGGGCGCCGACCAGGGCAGCACCATCCGGCGGCCGGGCACCCGCTCGTAGGTCCAGATGTCCTCCACGACCGCGTCGCGGGCCGAGAAGCGGACCTCGCCTACCCCGGCCTCGGCGGCCGCCGCGATCCCGTGGATCATCCGGTCCGTCCGCTCCTCGTCGATCCGCCAGGAGGCCGGTACGACGACGAAGTCCAGGTCACCGGGCTCACGGGCGGCGTCCCCGAACCACACCGACATCAGCACGCTGCCCCGCAGGACCAGCGCGTCGGCCCATTCGGAACCGGCGATGGCGGCGAGCACCAGGTCCAGGGCCCGCCGCCGGGCCGTACGCCACGCCTCGCCGAGTGCCGGGTCGGCGAAGTCCGGGTCGGTGGCCCGGTAGGCGTTCTGGTACTGCTTCAGCGCCGGCTCGAAGACGGGCCGCTGCCGCACGCCGTCGCCGGACACCCAGGTCAGCGTCCTGGGCAGGTCCTTCGCCCGGCGGGTCGCCTCGTCCAGCGGCTCCCGCGGGACCTCCGTGCTCCGGCACCCGAACCCCTGCCACGTCCCGCTCATGCCCGTACCTCCCGCTCCTCGATCCATCCCTCGTCCACCGACTCGTCGCTGTCGTGGAGGACGAACTCCCGCTCCACGGACAGCACGTCGAGTCCGTCCAGCTCCGCGAGCAGCCGCTCCAGGGCCCGCCCGGCCTGCGCGCCGGAGACGTCCCGGCAGCGCTGGGTCACGAAGCGCTCGTGCCGCCCGCCCCCGTGCACCCGCCGGGCGTTCCACGACAGATGGGCGCCGTGCGGCACGACCCGGGCGGCCAGGGCGTCGAGGTCGGTCCCGGCGTCCAGCCGCAGCTTCACGTGGTGCTCGAAGTACTGCCCGCCCCCGCACGGCCCGTCCGGCACCTCCGGTGCCCAGGGAGCCGACTCGGTCTTCACCCGCACCGGCAGGAAGCCGTCCGCCCGCAGGGCCGCCACGGTCCGCGCCGCACGCGCCGCCTGCTCGGCGTACGACGCCGAGCCCGCGAGGGTGAGCATCGGCTGCCGCCGCATCCGGCCGCGGGCCAGCTCGATGTGCGTGAGCTTCAGCCCGGCCGGCTCCGCCCAGCCGCGCAGCCGCTCCGTCTCGGCGGGATCGTCACAACGGACAGTCACATGGGTTTCGTACACAAGTCCGGACACCGGGAAATCCTCCCAGATCAGGGCCGGCCAGAACGTCCGGTTTTCCGGCCCGGATCACCAGCCGGTCACGGGTCGGACGCAAAAAGTCACCGCACGCCCCTCGTGGCGGGGTTGTGTCGTACTCCACACTGGGTGCGGTGCCCGAGTCCTCGGAGCGCAGGCCGTCGACTCTCCGCTCCCGAAGTACCGCTGCCGCACACCTTCAGCAGCGATCATCCTGGAGGTCGCCCCCGTGCAGACCCAGACCCTCACCCAGACCGACAGCAGCATCGGCGCCACCGCGGACGAGCCGGACGCGGAGCCGGACGTCCTCGCCGCCGTGCCCCCGCAGAGCCGTGCCGCCCTGCACCCGGAGGCGGTGCCCGCAGAGCCGGGGGAGCCGCCCGCCGAGGCGCTCGCGGAGGAACCCGAAGAGCCGGGGGAGCCCGGGGAGATCGAGGAGGCCGTCGAGCCTGTCGAGGCCGTCGCGGCCCGGGCCGCCGCCCGAGCCGACTCCAGCGGCCCTTCGGCCGATCTGTTCCGCCAGTACCTGCGCGAGATCGGCCGCATCCCGCTGCTCACCGCCGCCGAGGAGGTCGAACTCGCCCGCCGGGTCGAGGCCGGCCTGTTCGCCGAGGAGAAGCTGAGCAACACCCCGGACCTGGACAGCCAGTTGGCGGGCGACCTGGACCGGCTCGTGGTCATGGGCCGGATGGCCAAGCGCCGGCTCATCGAGGCCAACCTGCGTCTCGTGGTCTCCGTCGCCAAGCGGTACGTCGGCCGCGGCCTGACCATGCTGGACCTCGTCCAGGAGGGCAACCTCGGGCTGATCCGCGCGGTGGAGAAGTTCGACTACGCGCGCGGCTACAAGTTCTCCACCTATGCCACCTGGTGGATCCGCCAGGCGATGTCCCGGGCCCTGGCCGACCAGGCCCGTACCATCCGCGTCCCGGTCCATGTCGTGGAGCTGATCAACCGGGTCGTCCGCGTCCAGCGCCGCATGCTCCAGGAGCGGGGCTACGAGCCGGCTCCCGAAGAGGTCGCCGCCCACCTGGACCTGGCGCCGGAGCGGGTCGGCGAGGTGCTGCGCCTCGCCCAGGAGCCGGTGTCGCTGCACGCCCCGGTCGGCGAGGAGGAGGACGTGGCCCTCGGTGACCTCATCGAGGACGGCGATGCGGCGAGCCCGGTCGAATCGGCCGCGTTCCTGCTGCTGCGCGAGCACCTGGACGCGGTCCTGTCCACGCTCGGCGAACGCGAACGCAAGGTCGTCCAGCTCCGTTACGGACTGGTCGACGGCCGTCCCCGCACGCTGGAGGAGATAGGCCGCATCTTCGGCGTGACGAGGGAACGGATACGGCAGATCGAGTCCAAGACCCTCAACAAGCTCAGGGACCACGCCTTCGCGGACCAGCTGAGGGGTTACCTGGACTGAACGGTCGTGGCCGCCCGGCCGCGGGCGGTCGTGCGGCCGGGACGGCACGGGTGGGCGCAGCGGCGCCCCGCAGGCGCGGGTGAGCGACACCCACTCCGTGCCCGGCCCCGGCGCCGGGGCCGCGAACTCAGTCGACCTCGGCGACCGCCTGCGCGAACTGCGCCTGGTACAGCCGCGCGTACGCGCCCTCCGCTACCAGCAGCTCCGCATGCGCGCCCTGCTCGACGATGGACCCGTTCTCCATCACGAGGATCGTGTCCGCGTCCCGGATCGTCGACAGCCGGTGCGCGATCACGAACGACGTCCGCCCGGCCGCCAGTTTGGCCATCGCCTTCTGGATCAGCACCTCCGTGCGGGTGTCCACGGAACTCGTCGCCTCGTCCAGCACCAGGATCACCGGGTCGGACAGGAACGCCCGCGCGATGGTGATGAGCTGCTTCTCACCGGCGCTGACCCCCGTGCCCTCGTCGTCGATCACGGTGTCGTAGCCGTCGGGCAGGGTCCGGACGAACCGGTCGGCGTGCGCGGCCCGCGCGGCCTCCTCGATCTCGCCCCGGGTGACCTCCCGCGCGGCGCCGTACGCGATGTTCTCCGCGATGGTGCCGCCGAACAGCCAGGTGTCCTGGAGCACCATGCCGATCCCGGACCGCAGTTCGTCCCGGGACATCTTCCGGATGTCCACCCCGTCGAGGGTGATCCGCCCGCCGGAGACGTCGTAGAACCGCATCAGGAGGTTGACCAGCGTGGTCTTGCCCGCGCCGGTCGGGCCGACGATGGCGACCGTCTCCCCGGGCTCCACCGTGAGCGAGAGGTCCTCGATGAGCGGCTTCTCCGGGTCGTACCGGAACGACACCTGCTCCAGCCGCACCCGCCCGCGCAGTTCCTGCGGCCGCTCGCCCGGTACCGGATCCGCCTCCTGCTCCTCCGCGTCCAGGAGTTCGAAGATCCGCTCGGCCGAGGCGACGCCGGACTGCACCAGGTTCGCCATCGACGCTACCTGTGTCAGCGGCATCGAGAACTGCCGCGAGTACTGGATGAACGCCTGGACATCACCGATGGACAGGGTGCCGGACGCGACCCGGAGGCCGCCGACGACCGCCACCAGCACGTAGTTGATGTTCGAGACGAACATCATCAGCGGCTGCATCACACCGCTGTTGAACTGCGCCTTGAACCCCGCCTCGTACAGCGCCTGGTTCTGCTCGGCGAACTGCCTCGCCGACTCCTCCTGCCGCCCGAACACCTTCACCAGGGTGTGCCCGGTGTACATCTCCTCGACATGGGCGTTGAGCTGGCCCGTGGTGCGCCACTGCTGCACGAAGTGCGGCTGCGACCGCTTGCCGACCCGGGTGGCCACCACGAACGACAGCGGCACCGTGGCGAGGGCGACCAGCGCGAGGATCCAGGAGACCCAGAACATCATCACGAGCACGCCGACGATGGTCAGCACCGAGTTGATCAGCTGCCCCATCGACTGCTGGAGCGTCTGCCCGATGTTGTCGATGTCGTTGGTGGCGCGGGACAGCACCTCGCCGCGCCGGCGCTTGTCGAAGTACGACAGCGGCAGCCGCGACAGCTTCGTCTGCACGTCCTCGCGCAGCCGGTACATGGTCCGGTTCACGGCCCGGTTGGTCAGCCTGGTCGCGACGGCCATCAGCAGGCCGGCGAGCAGGAACGTACCGAGCGCGAGCAGCAGGACGTTCCCGACGGCACCGAAGTCGATGCCCTGGCCGGGCGTGAAGTCGGTGCTCTTGAGCATGTCCGCCATCTGCCCCTGGCCGTGCTCGTGCATCGACCGGAGCACCTGCTCCTTGCTGGCCCCGGCCGGCATCTGCCGGCCGATGATGCCGGCGAAGACCAGGTCGGTGGCCCGGCCGAGGATCTTCGGGCCGATCACGCTCAGGCCCACGCTGACGACCGTGCAGAACAGCAGGCCGTAGAGGGTGACCCGTTCGGGCCTGAACTGGGCGACGAGCCGTTTGCCCGACCCCTTGAAGTCCATCGAGCGCTGGTCGGGGCCGCCCCCGGCCATCATGCGTCCCATGGGCCCGGACATCAGGCGGCCTCCGCTTCCGTCAGCTGGGAGAGCACGATCTCCCGGTAGGTCTCGTTGGACGCCATCAGCTCGTGGTGCCGGCCGGAGCCGACGACCCGGCCCTCGTCCAGCACGATGATCCTGTCGGCGTCCCGAATGGTCGCCACCCGCTGGGCGACGATGACGACGGTCGCCTCGGCGGTCTCCTCGGAGAGCGCGCCGCGCAGCGCGGCGTCCGTGGCGTAGTCGAGCGCGGAGAAGGAGTCGTCGAAGAGGTAGATCTCCGGGCGCTGCACCAGCGTGCGGGCGATGGCGAGGCGCTGGCGCTGACCGCCCGACACGTTCGTGCCGCCCTGCGCGATCGGGGCGTCGAGTCCGCCCTCCAGCTTGCTGACGAAGTCCTTGGCCTGCGCCACCTCCAGCGCGTGCCACAGCTCCTCGTCGGTGGCGTCCGGATGGCCGTAGCGCAGATTGGTGGCGACCGTGCCCGCGAACAGGTACGGCTTCTGCGGCACGAGCCCGACCGTCCGCGCCAGCAGCTCCGGCTCGACGTCGCGCACGTCCACGCCGTCGACCAGCACCTCGCCCTCGGAGGCGTCGAACAGCCTGGGGACGAGCCCGAGCAGCGTCGACTTGCCGCTGCCGGTGGAGCCGATCACGGCCGTCGTCTCACCCGGCCGGGCCGCCAGGTCGATCCCCTTCAGCACCGGCTCCTCGGCACCCGGATACCGGAAGCCCGCGCCCCGGATCTCCAGATGACCGTGCCGGCGCAGCTCGGTGACCGGTGCCACCGGCGGCACCACGCTGGAGTCGGTTCCCAGCACGTCCTCGATGCGCTCGGCGCACACCTCCGCGCGCGGCACCATCATGAACATGAAGGTGGCCATCATCACAGACATGACAATCTGCATCAGATAGGCGAGAAACGCCGTCAGATCACCGATCGCCATCCCGCCGCTGTCGATCCGGTGGGCGCCGAACCACACCACCGCGATCGACGACAGGTTCACCACCGTCATGACGATCGGGAACATCAGCGCGAGCATCCGGCCGGTGGCCAGCTGCATCTCGGTCAGCTCGCCGTTGGCCTTCCCGAACCGGCCCTGCTCGTACTCGTCCCGCACGAAGGCGCGGATCACTCGGTTGCCGGTGATCTGCTCACGCAGCACCCGGTTCACCGTGTCGAGCCGGACCTGCATCGTCCGGAACAGCGGCCGCAGCCGGCGCACGATCAGCGTCACACAGATGCCGAGCACCGGGACGACCGCGACCAGCACCGCGGACAGCGGCACGTCGAGACCGAGGGCGAGCACGATGCCGCCGACACACATGATGGGCGCCGACACCATCAGCGTGAACGTCATCAGGGCCAGCATCTGGACCTGCTGTACGTCGTTCGTCGTACGGGTGATGAGCGAGGGCGCCCCGAAGTGACCCACCTCACGGGCGGAGAAGGACTGCACCCGGTCGAAGACCGCGCCGCGCACGTCCCGGCCGAGCGCCGAGGCGGTCCGGGCGCCGTAGTACACGGCACCGACGTTGCACACCACCTGCACCAGCGAGATGCCGATCATCAGGGCGCCGAAGGACAGGATGTAACCCGTGTCCCCCTTCACGACACCGTTGTCGATGATGTCCGCGTTCAGCGTGGGCAGGTAGAGGGTGGCGCAGGTCTGCAGGAACTGCAGCAGCACCAGGAAGGCGATGGGTTTCTTATAGGGCCTGAGATAGGTCCGCAGAAGTCGTATGAGCACGCTACGTCTCTCGGAGTCGGCGGGAGGAGGGGCGGGGGTATGCCCTTGGCCCCTATCGTCGAACACTCCACCCGCGTTACCTCAACCGATTAACCCAACAGCGGCACACGGGCGCGCTCACGGGTGCGCGTGCGCCGCGGCCCTACTGCTGGAACGCCCCGGGATGGGTCTGCTCCCGCACCGCCGTGAACTGCTGCCGCACCGCCTGCCCCACCGCCAGCTCCTCGCCCGGCTCCAGCACCTGCGCCGCCGCGCCCTGCCAGGCCGGCGGGGTGCGCGGGTCGAGTGTGCCCTGCGACACGCCGAGCGCCCACGCGGCCTGCCGGGCCGCGCCGATCGCCGCGTAGTCCGCGGGCTGCGGTACGACGACCTGCGTCCCGAACAGCGAGGGCGCCGCGGCCTGCACGGCGGGCAGCTCGGCGGCCGGGCCGAGCAGGAAGATCCGCCGCACGTCCACGCCCCGCCCGCGCAGCACGTCCAGCGCGTCGGCGAGCCCGCACAGCATGCCCTCGAACGCGGCGCGCGCCAGGTGCTCGGGCTTCATCGACTCGCGGCGCAGCCCGGCGAGCGTCCCCGCGGTGTGCGGCAGATTCGGCGTCCGCTCGCCCTCCAGGTAGGGCAGCAGCACCAGCCCGTGGGAGCCCGGCGTGGACTTCATCGCCAGCTCGGACAGGCTCTCCAGATCCGGCAGCCCGAGGAGTTCGGCGGCCCCGCGCAGGGTCCGTACGGCGTTCAGCGTGGTGACGACCGGCAGGTGCATCCCGGTGGCGTCGGCGAGGGAAGTGATCATCCCGGACTGGTCGGCGAGCGCCTCCGGGTGCACGGCCATCACGGACCCGGACGCCCCCAGGGACACGACCGCGTCCCCGAGCCCGATACCGAGACCGAACGCGGCGGCCATGGTCTCCCCGGTCCCGGCCGAGATCAGCAGCCCCTCCGGGGTCGTCCCGGCCGCGTCCGCCGGGCCGATCACCTCGGGCAGGATCGCCTGGTGCCCGAGGGCCAGCTCGACCAGGTCGGGCCGGTAGGCGCCGGTGGCCGCGGACCAGTACCCGGTGCCCGAGGCGCCACCGCGGTCGGTGGTCCGCCGCACGGGCCGCCCGAGCAGCTGCCACACCAGCCAGTCGTGGGCCTGGAGCAGTACGGCCGTGCGCAGCGCGTTCTCGGGTTCGTTCTTGGCGAGCCAGCGCAGCTTGGTGACGGGCTGGGCGGCCTGCGGCACGCTGCCGACCGCCTGCGCCCAGGCCTCCCGGCCGCCCAGCGCGTCGACCAGGTCGGCCGCCGCGACCTGCGCCCGCTTGTCGCCGCCGGTCAGCGCCGGGCGCACGGTGTTGCCCTGGGCGTCCAGCGGGACCAGCGCGTTTTGCTGCGCGGACACGCCGATGGCCTGTACGCCCTCGAGCAGGCCGCCCCCCGCGGCCTCGCCCAGGGACAGCAGCCAGGCCTGCGGGTCGACGTCGCTCGGGCGTCCCTCGATCGGATGCGGGGCATACCCCTGCCTGAGCACGGCACCCGTGTCCGAATCGCAGACCACGATGCGCGTGAAGTCCGGTGAGCTGTCCAAGCCGGCGACTATCCCCATGCTGAGAATTTTGCCGTACCGCCGCGCCTGCTTCGGCCGAGGGCGCCCGGTCGTCGTCCCCGGGCGGTCGCCGGCGGGCGCGCCTAGGTGTTGCTGGTGCCCCAGTCGTCCTCCGGCGTTCCGTTGATGTTGCGCTCCCGCAGGGTGCGGACGCGCTGGGCCACCGAGGCCGGGACATGGTCACCGACCTTGTCGCTGACCGTGTGGAAGGCCTTGCCGGCGTAGACGCGGCCCTGCTGGGCGGCGGTCTCGGCGGTGTTGCGGACGGCGGGGTTCTGCGCGATCTGCTGAGCGGACTTCTTCAGCTGCTCGTAGCGCTCGCGACCGGCCCTCGTGCCGAGTACGTAACCGAGGGCCAGTCCGGCGACGAACGTGAGCCGGTAGCGCATGGCGGCCACCCTTCCCTTGCCTAGGTCTTTGGTGCGGCGTCGGCGCCGGGGGTACCGATTGGCGGAGCACCCCCCTGCTTGCGCTAATGTATGTGTCGCAGCGAACGCCCGCCCCCTGGCGAATACCCAGGTAGGTACGTTCGATGCAATCGAGGCGATCCTCCGTAGCTCAATTGGCAGAGCAGCCGGCTGTTAACCGGCAGGTTACTGGTTCGAGTCCAGTCGGGGGAGCTTCGGTCCTCCGTAGCTCAATTGGCAGAGCAGCCGGCTGTTAACCGGCAGGTTACTGGTTCGAGTCCAGTCGGGGGAGCACGCTGAACAAGGACCCCTCCGGGGTCCTTTTTCATGTCCGCGGGAACCGCCACGCCTGCGGTGATGTCCTCAAGGGCGTGAGCAGCGCAGAAGCCGACCATCCGAAGCAGGAGATCGTATGAGCGGCTATGCTGCGGCAGACGGCGCGCACACTTGTACGCGACACGCCGCTATGGGGCGGTAGCTCAGCCGGTTAGAGCAGCGGACTCATAATCCGTCGGCCGTGGGTTCGAGTCCCACCCGCCCCACCAGACACCACAGGTGCAGAAACGATGTGACCTGCGAGAGACAGTGTGATCAAGCGCGGGCCGGGAGTCATCCCGGCCCGCGCTTCTTCTGTGCGCCACAAGGTGACCCGGTGGCATCCGGCCGCTGCACAGGGTGGCGACGTGTCAGGCCCGCGCCATACCCTGGAAGCAGTGCGGCGGAGCCCGGACCACCCCGCTCCGATGAGGAGTTGGGAGGCCGCGGCCGAGACGGGGGGACGCTTGTACAGCGACGGAAATGGCGGTCACACGCCAGGACTAGAGCGTGAACTTGTTGATCAGATGTGCGCGGTGACGGGACTCGATGCACCGGAGGGGCGCGATCTCTTGATCAGTATGCTGGCGAGCCGGTTACCCGAGTTAGGCAACATCCGGCGACACGGCCGGACGCGGCTCGAGATGCTGGAGATCGTCCGCGCCTGCCTCCAGGAGCCGCGCGGGCTGCCCGAGCTGGTCGCCACGCTGCACGACTACGCACCCAACTCCACTCCCGTGCTCAGGATCCGGGAACTCGTCGTCGCCTCCCCGGTGCTGGCGGTCCTGTCGGAAGCCGAGTTACAGGAGGTCCACTCGCTGCTGGCCCGGGTCCGTCATCTCGACGTGCGCGGTCTGCTGTACGCGGCGGCGGGTGACGTGACCCTCCAGGACCAGCGGGTGTCCACCCTCCGGGAGGCCTTCGACTTCCTCGCCGGGGTCAACGCCCGCGCCGACGGCCTGCTCCCCGTGATGGCACTGGTCGAGCACGTGCTCGCGGCGCTCGAGGAATCCGACGTCCACCGGCCCGTCGCCGACGGCCTGCGGACCTGGAACGACGCCCAGGCGGCCAAGCTGGGTCTGGGCGCGCAGCTCAAGGCGCTGCGCGCGGAGATCGTCCAGGGCCCGGCGGCACAACCAGCTCCCGCCTGCCTCGTTATCCAGCTGAGCAGACACGGGATGAGCCCGGACCGGTATCTGCTGTCCCACTGGCGGCAGATACGGCCGGGGCCCTGGCGGCCGGAGCGTGGAGAGGACCAGCTCGTGGCCCTGAGCGACGTGGAGGCCACCGTGGAGCGACTGGTCGTCCACGCCGAGAAGGAGTGGGCCGGCCGCCCCGGCCGGCCGGTGCTGGAATTCGTGCTGCCCTTCCATCTGCTGAACCACCCGATGGAGTGGCTGCCGATGGCCTCGCAGTCCTCCTCCGCGACCGCCCTGTGCCTGAGCTATCCGGTGGTCCTGCGCAGCCTCGAGCGCATGCGGGCCCGGGAGTTCCACCGGCGCTGGCACAACCGCTGGCAGCAGATGATGGAGGACGCCGGCATCGTCTGCCACTGGGACACCACCGGGCGGCGCGGCCACGACCCCGTCCAGTGGACCAGCAGGCTGACCGCCGACGAACGGCTGGTCTCCGTCGCGCTCAACGCGCCGCCGCTGCCGGGACCCGGCGGCAGCCAGGCCTCGCTGGAGGCCGCCCTGCGCGCCGGGGTGCCCCTGGCGGTCTGGGACCGCCGGCCGGCACCGCCGGGAGAGTTCCGAAGACGGGTCAAGAAGCTGATCAGAGGAAAAGCCATCGAACTGCCTGCGCGGGTCCAGAAACTGCGGAACGAAGCGGCCACCGCCGCCGCCTCGCACCGGGACGCGCACGCAGGCCGCCACCTCGCGGTGCTTTTCGACGACCCGAACCGCATCGTCGACTGGTCGTCCCCCGGGGCGGATCCCGGGAGCGCGCGGGGCGGACACAACGCCGAGGGGGAGTCATGAGCGGTGTCCATCACCCGGTCCACAGCGCCGGGAACGGAGGGTCCGTCAGCAGCCGCAGCTGGTGGATCTACCGAGGCACCGGGCAGCCGTTGACCGACATCCGCCTCGCCGACATACTGCCCCCGCCGCCCGCCTGGCGGAACTTCGACGGCGGCCCGGTGCTGCCGCCCGTGCCCCCCGAGAGCGCCGGGACCGACCGCAGGATCGGGGCCGTGGGCCGCGCCACCCCCCGGCAGAACCCGCACGACATCGACATGATCAACACGGCCCTGCTGCTGCGCCGTCCGCTGCTCGTGACGGGCCGGCCGGGCATCGGGAAGTCGACCCTGGCCTACCTCGTCGCGCGCGAGCTGGGCCTCGGCCGCGTGCTGCACTGGGGCATCACCTCCCGCAGCACCCTGCGCTCCGGCCTGTACGAGTACGACGCCATCGGCCGCGCCCAGGCCTCCCTCGCGCGTGGCCCGGCCGGAGGCCCGGTGCCCTCCGGCGCACCGGACGACGCGGCCGGGCCGGCCCCGGACGGCGGCAGCGGCGGGGGGCCACGGATCGGGGACTTCGTGCGGCTGGGCCCGTTGGGCACCGCCCTCCTGCCGTACGAGCTGCCCCGCGTCCTGCTCATCGACGAGCTGGACAAGAGCGACATCGACCTGCCCAGCGACCTCCTCCATGTACTGGAGAACGGCTCGTACGACATTCCGGAGCTGGTCCGCGCCCGCCAGCAGGAGGGGCAGGCGCAGGTGTTCACCGACGACCCGGACGGCACGGTCACGGTGACCGACGGCCGGGTCCGGTGCCGGGCCTTCCCGTTCGTCGTCATCACCAGCAACGGGGAACGCCAGTTCCCGCCGGCCTTCCTCCGCCGATGCGTCAGGCTGAATGTCTCCCCACCGCGCGAGGACCAGCTCGCCGCCATGATCGCGGCCCACTTCCGGGACCAGGACGGCCGGCACGACGCCCTGATCCGCGCCTTCGTGAAGCGCAGCCGGGAGAGCGGCGGACTGGCCACCGACCAGTTGCTGAACGCCGTCTTCCTGCGGACGGCCGGCGTCCGTGAGGAGGACGAGTCCTGGGGCGAGCTGCTGGACGCTCTCTGGCGTGAGCTGTCGGGGGCGCCCTGATGGGTGAGGACCCGCGTCGGTACCCGGAGCCCTTCGAGCTGGCGGAGGCGCTGTGGCTGCACGCGTACCAGACGCTGGCGGCGCGGCTGCCCCCGTCCACCCGTCCGCCACAGCCCCGGCCGTCGACGCTGTCGGGGCTCTCCGGGCTGCCCGAGGCGCCCGGACGGCTGCCGGCGGACGGTGCCGGGCCGGGCGACGCGGGCGACGCGGGCGGCGCGGGGGCGGACCACGCGGACCTCACGGAGCACACGGACCGCACCGGGTCCCACCGGGCGCCGGACGGAGCGGCGGACCGCGCGACGGACGAGGGGGCCGCTGCCGCCCGGCCGCAACCGGCGCCGGCGGCCGACCTGGTCCAGGAGCCGCTGAGGTTCGTGGTGCGGGGACCGGCCGTGTCCGTGTCCGGGACCGAACGGGAGTTCCAGTTCGCGTACGTCCGGGCCGAGGAGGCCGCGCCGGTGCCGGATCTGCGGGATGCGCCGGAGATCAGCCGCCGGCTGCGACCGCTGAAGCAGGTGGTGCCCTCGGCGTTCGACATCGAGCTGGACGAGGAGGCCACCGCCGAGCACGCCGCCGAGGACGGCCTGTGGCTGCCCTACACCCGGTCGGCCGACGAACGCCGCTTCGAGCTGGTGCTGGTGGTGGACGATCACGCGACCATGGTGATCTGGCAGCAGACGATCACCGAGTTCACCGCCGTGGCGGAGCAGCTGGGGGCCTTCCGTGACGTGCGGGTGCGCCGGCTGGGCGTGCGCGAGGGCCCCGGCGGCGAGGAGGCGGTGCTGCTCGGCCCGAACCCGGACGACGAGCGGGTCGGTGTCCCCGGCGAACTGATGGACCAGACGGGTCGCCGGATCGTCCTCGTGCTGACCGACGGCCTGGGGCCGCTGTGGCAGACCGAGGCGGGCCGGAAGGCGCTGGAGCTGTGGTCGGCGGCCGGACCGGTGGCGGTGGTGCATCTGCTGTCCCAGCGCGACTGGCACCGCACCGCACTGGAGCCCCGGCGGGTACGGCTGCACAGCCCGCGCGCGGGGGCCCGCAACACCGAACTGTCCGTGGACTTCCCGGCCGAACAGCGCGACCCGTTCGACCCGCCCCCCGACAAGTGGACGGCGGCCGTCCCCGTACTGGAGCTGGACGCCGACTGGCTGGGCCGGTGGGCCGCTCTCGTGGCCGGTGAGGAGCCCGGCTGGGTCGACGCCTCCGTGCTGCTGCTGGGCGTTCCCGGCCGGCCCGGACCGGATGTCCCCGAGCCCCCGTACGAACCCCCGGCGCCCTCGGTGCGGGAGCGCATCCGGCGCTTCCGCAGCCACGCCACGCCCACCGCCTTCCGGCTGGCCACCCATCTGGCCGCCGCGATCCTCGAACCCCGCCTGGTGCGGGACGTACAGCGCAAGTTGGTGCCGGAGGCCCAACCGGTGCATCTGGCCGAGCTGTTTCTGAGCGGTCTGCTCGAACAGACCCCACCCGGCGAACCGCAGGGTGACGACTCCCGCCTTCCCCTGGACTTCGTCGACGGCGCGCGCGAGGAACTGCTGTCCGCCGCGATGCGTGCGGACACCGCGCGGGTGGTGAGTTCGGTGTCCGATTTCTACGGTGACCGTTTCGAGGCGGCCCGTCGGTTGCACGGTGCGCTGCTCGCACCGGAAGAGGTGCCTGATCCTCCGGTGACGGCGGAGAGCCTGCCGTTCGTGCGCGTGGAACTGGCTGTTCTCCGTGCCCTCTCAGGGCCTTACCTGCTCCGCGCCCGACGGATCAGCGCAGCCCTGGAAGGGGCTCTGCCTGGAGCGTCGATCACGCAGAACACGGAGCGGATAGTCCACGATGTCAGTAATGAACACATAAATTCCGACACGGACGGCCTGATCATGACCGACACCACTGCCCAACAGCACCAGCGTGAAGACGGGGCTCCCGCGAACCGGACCCCGGTCAAGGGGATTCCGGTCCTGAGCCCCGCCGGGCGGCCGGACGCTGAGTCCTCGTCACATGGCACACAGGTCTCGGGTCCGACCGCACAGCAACCGCTCCAGCAGCCGCCGCGCAGCGCCGTGCCCGCCGTCTGGGGCAACGTCCCTCCGAACAACCCCAATTTCGTCGGACGCGAGGACCTGCTCGCACAGGTACGGGAACAGCTGGTCACCGGTGACACCTCCGCCGTGCTGCCCCACGCCCTGCACGGCATGGGCGGAGTCGGCAAGTCGCAGATCGCCATCGAATACGTGTACCGGTACGCGTCCGACTACGACGTCGTGTGGTGGATCCCGTCCGAACAGCCGACGATGATCCTGACCGCGCTCACCGAACTCGCCCACCGGCTGGGCCTGAACGTGAGCACTGAGGCCAACCGCGCCGTCCCCGCGGTCCGCGAGGCCCTGCGCCGGGGCCACCCGTACGACCGATGGCTCCTGGTCTTCGACAACGCCGAGAACGTCGAGGCCGTACGCCCCTACTTCCCGACCGGCGGCACCGGAAAGATCCTCATCACCTCCCGGAACCAGGAATGGGACCGGGTGGCCAGAACGCTGTCCGTCGACGTCTTCACCCGCGAGGAGAGCAAGGCGCTGCTCCGCCGCCGCGCCCGCGACCTGAGCGACAGCGACGCCGACCGGCTCGCCGAGGCCCTGGGCGACCTCCCGCTCGCCATCGAGCAGGCGGCGGCCTGGCAGGCGGTCACGGGGATGTCCGTGCCCGAGTACCTGCGGCTGATCAACGAGAAGATCGCCGAACTGATGCTCGAACTGGTTCCGTCGCCGGACTATCCGATGTCGGTGGCCGCGGCCTGGGACGTCTCGCTGCGCCAGCTGGAGCAGCGCAATCCCGCGGCGCTCCAGCTCCTCCAGGTCTCGTCCTTCTTCGCCCCCGAGCCGATCTCCCGGAGTCTGTTCAACAACGCGCGGAGCACCACCATCGCCCCCGAGCTGGACGAGGCGCTGCGTGACCCGATCAAGCTCGGCCGGGCCATCCGCGAGATCAACGTCTACGCGCTGGCCCGTATCGAGCACCGGCACGACACCATCCAGCTGCACCGTCTGGTCCAGGCGGTGCTGGTCAACCGCATGTCCCCGCAGCAGCAGGCGGACATGCGGCACGGTGCGCACCTGCTCCTCGCCGACGCCAACCCCAACAGCCCCAGCTCACGGGAGCTGTGGCCGCGCTACCAGGCGCTGATGCCGCATGTGGTGGTCTCCCGGGCCGTGGAATGCGACTCGCCCTGGGTACGCCGCCTGGTCCGCGGCATGATCGAGTTCCTCTACATCTGGGGCGACCACGACGGCGCGGCGTCGATGGCCCGCGAGGCGATGGAGATCTGGACCGAGAAGTTCGGCGCCGAGGACCAGCAGACCCTGGAGATGGCGAAGTGGCTGGCCTTCATCCTGCGCGTGCTCGGCGAGTACCAGGAAGCGGCCGACATGATGCAGCGCACCGCCGACATCTACGTCCGGATCGCGGGCGAGGACGACGAGGGCACCCTCGACGCCCTCATCCAGCTGTGCAGCGGCCTGCGGCTGAGGGCCGAGATGGCGCGGGCACTGGAGATCAACCGGTCGGTCTACGACCGCTCACTGCGGGCCTTCGGCGAGGACGACCCCGCCACGCTCCGCGCGGCCCACAGCCTGGGCGTCGGCCTGCGCCTCATGGGCCTGTACAAGGAGGCCTGGGAACGCGACACGGAGACGGCCCGGCTGCGCGCTCTCACGCTCGGCGAGAACCACCTCGACACCCTGAGCACCCTCACCGGTCTGTCCATCGACCTGCGCGAGACCGGCGACTACCTGGGAGCCGTCGCCCACCAGGAGGGCGTCTACGCCCGCTACGTCGACAACTACGGCGAGGACAACCCCGCCAGCGTCAGCTGCGCGCGTGTCCTGGCGGTGTGCCGCCGGCGCGCGGGGGACCACGACGGTGCCCTGGAACTCGCGGAACAGGCGTTGTCGAAGTTCGAGATCCGCTACGGCGCCGCCCACCCGGACGCCGTCGCCTGCGCGGCCAACCTCGTCAACGACCTGCGGCAGGACGGCCAGCTGAGGCGCTCCAGGGAACTCGGTGAAGCGACCGTCGAACGCTACGCCGACAAGCTCGGCGGCGCCCACCCCTACACCCTGTCGGCCCGGACGAACGTGGCCATCACCCTGCGCCAGCTGGGGGATCTCGACGCCGCCGGAGAGCACCTCGCGGCGGCGTTGCCGGGCCTGCGCGAGGCGCTGGGCGAGGAGCACATCCTCACCCTGACCGCGGCCATCGGCACGGCCAACCAGCACAGCGCCGGCGAGCGCCACGCGGAATCCCTGGAACTGAACCAGCGGTCCCTGGAGATCCTGACCCGGAACCAGGGCGAGGACCATCCGACCACGCTGGCCTGTGCCAACAACGTGGTCCTCGACCTGCGCGCGCTCGGCCGTGTGGACGAGGCCACGGCTCTGCACACCGAAACCCTGATGCGCTTCCGCCGTATGCTCGGCGAGAGCCACCCGGCGACCACCGCCGCCGCCAGCAGCCAGCGGGCCGAGGTCGACATCGCCCCGGTGCCCTTCTAGCCCGGCCGGTCAGTCGTGGGTGAGCCGGTCGGGCCCTGTGCCCGACCGGCT
>NZ_JBVIIT010000011.1:176233-242474 GCF_055569615.1 Streptomyces sp. NPDC031379
GGATATACCGTGCGACCGTAGCCCCCCCCCCCCCCCTCTCCCCCCCCCCCTCCCCCCCCCCCCCCCCCCCCCCCCCCCCCCCCCCCCCCCCCCCCCCCCCCCCCCCCCCCCCCCCCCAGGACGGCTGCCCTAGGGCTGCGGTGCCGGTTCGGCGTCGGCGGCGGGGGACTGGCCCGGATCCGGTCCGGGCCGGGTCTTTGGATCCTTCTCGCCGGCGGAGCGGGGGCCGGTGGGTTCGGGCCGGGCGCGCAGCACGCCGAGCAGCGGCCCGGTGGCCGCCGTGGTGAGCAGTGCCATCACGACCAGCAGCGCGTAGAGCCGGGAGCCGATCACCCCGGCCTGCAACCCGACGTTGAGGACGATGAGTTCGGTCAGTCCGCGGGTGTTGAGCAGGACGCCGATCACCAGCGAGTCACGCCAGGGCATGCGGGCGACACGGGCCGACAGCGAGCCGGCGGCCACCTTGCCCACGATCGCCGCGGCGCATATCACCACCAGGAGCAGCAGGTCGGACCTGTGCAGCCCGCCGAGCTTGACCGCCATCCCGGAGATCGTGAAGAACACCGGCAGCAGCAGGCCGCCGGTCTCCTGGAGCGGGCGCAGCAACTGGTTGTCCGGCACACCGTCGCGCTGGCGGGGCATGATGATCCCGGCCAGCAGCGCGCCGAAGATCACGTGCAGCCCCAGCGCGCTGGTGACAGCGGCCGAGCCGAGCGCCACGGCGACGGCGATGGGGACATGATTGGCCATCAGGGCGCCGGGCCTGTGCGTCCACCACACCAGCAGCGGCCGTACGACGAAGATCATCACCGGCATGTACACGCCCAGCAGGGCCACCCTGACGGTCCAGGTCTGCGCCGAGCCCTGCTGCGCACCCCCTACCAGGGCCACGGCCAGCACCGGCCAGCTCAGCGCGTCGATGACACCGGCGGAGGCCATGGCGATCGTGCCCGGCCTGCTGCCGGCCAGCCCCTGGTCCCGGATGATGCTGGCCAGCACGGGCACCGCCGTGATGGACAGGGCGACCGCCATATAGAGGATGAATGTGGCATTGACCGGATGCCCGCCGTTGGCGGAAGAGAAGCTTCCGGGGAAGAGCAGCACGACCGCGGCGCCCATCAGCATGGGAATCGCGAACCCGCCCAGGGAGACGGCGGTCACCGCTCCCTGACCGCGCAGCAGACGCAGGTCGAGTTCATAACCGACCGCGAAGAGGAAGAACACCAGCGCCACTTGTGACAGGGCGGTCAGAATGGGCTGGATCTCCTGCGGGAAGAGGGTTTCGTAAACCCGGCCCGGTGTCAGGCCCAGCAGGCTGGGACCGAGTGCGATGCCGGCGAATAACTGCCCGATGACAGGAGGCTGACCCAGTCTGCGTGCCGCCGCGCCCAGCGCGTAGGAAGCCGCGATCACCACCGCGAGAGCGGCGGCGACGTGGGTGACCATGGAGTCGGTGCTCACCGGCAGCCCCCTTCCGGCATGTGCCGCCTGCTGTGGCACAGTCAGTACGGAGTGTAGCCGCGCCGCGCGTGAACGGCCTATTGTTGAGTGCACTTGGTATATGCCGTCATGGGCGGGGGGCAGCGGTGACGACGGTCTTATTCGTACACGGCACCGGAGTGCGCGAGCCGGGTTTGAGCGAAACTCTGGAACGCATACAGGAAGGCTTCCGGCCGCTGCGGCCTGAAATCCGCATAAATTCCTGCTATTGGGGTGGAAACGCAGGATCGGTGCTTCATTCGAACGGTATCTCCGTGCCGGGGTACGCGACCCGGCGTGGCATACCGGAAGCGGGCGCCCCCGACGCGGGCGACGACGACCTCGACACGGACGTCGAGTTCTGGGGACTTCTCTATCTCGACCCGCTGCTCGAACTGCGGCTGCTCACCCCGGAATCCTCCGGCCGGGCCGAACTGGCGCCGGGCGCGCGGCCGCCCGGCGAGGCTCTCTCCGCGGCGGCCCTGTCCCTCACCGAGGACGCCCCGCTGCGCGGGCTGCTGGAAGCCGCGGGCATCGCGGAGGACTTCCCCGCCGCCGTGGCCGCCGTGCTCACCGCCCCCGACTGCCGTCGCTTCCTGCGCGCTCCGGCCGCGGGCGACGACGCGGACGCGCTGGCACGGGCGTTCGTGGCCGAATCGGTGCGCCGGCGGGCGGGGCGGCAGGGACCGGCTCCGGCCTTCGACGGCACCGCACGCGACGAGGCGGTCGCGAGGATCGTCACGCTGCTGCCCCGGGCTCCCGCCGGTGCGGAGGCACCCGGAACGCACCGCGGCCCGGTGACCCGCCGGGTCAAGCGGCTGGCCGGCCGGCTGGCACTCGGACTGGCCTCCGCCCAGGCGGTCAAACGGCGTTCGGCACTCACCGACGCGGCCCACCCGGCCGCCGGCGACGTGCTGCTCTACCTGGCCCGGGGCGCCGCGATCCGCGAGGCCGTGGCGCAGGCGGTACGCACGGCCGAACCGCCGGTCGTCCTGCTCGCGCACAGCCTCGGCGGCATCGCCTCGCTCGACCTGCTGGTGCTGCGGCCGCTGCCGGAGGTCGAGCTGCTGGTCACCGTCGGGTCGCAGGCGCCGTTCCTGTACGAGCTGGGCGCACTGCCCAGCCTGGAACACGGCAGCCCACTGCCCGCGCACGTACCGCGCTGGCTGAACGTGTACGACCGGCGGGACCTGCTCAGCTACGTCGGCGCCGGGGTCTTCCCCGGCCGGGTCCACGACATCGCCGTGGACGGCAGGCAGCCCTTCCCGCTCTCCCACAGCGCCTACTGGAGCAACCCGGAGCTGTACCGCCTCCTCGCCGCGGAGCTGCCGTGAGCGCCGCCCGCCCGGACCGTACGTACGCCGTCGTGGTCGGCGTCGAACGCTATGCCGCCGGCCCCTCCTGGGACCTGCCGGGTCCCGCCGCCGACGCCCGCCGCTTCACCGCCTGGCTGCGCGGACGCGGAGTGCCCGCGGCCAACATCTTCCTGCTGCTCGGCCAGTCGGCCGAAGCCGGCGGACCGGATGTCGACGTCCCCGCGGGGGCCGCCGGCCGGGAGGCGGTGCAGGAGGTGCTGACGCGCCGGCTGCCCCCGCTGGAGGGGGATCTGCTCTGGGTGTTCTGGGGCGGCCACGGCGTCACCGACCCGCAGGGCCACCGCAGGCTCTTCTACGCCGACGCCGCCGAAGACGACAAGCGGAACCTGGACCTGGACGCCTGGCTCCACGTCTTCACCACCGATCTGCTGCCCGGTTTCCGGCGCCAGATCTGGCTCGTGGACTCCTGCCAGACCTTCGTCGAGGACCTCGGTTTCGCCCGCTCGCTGCCCCGCGAACTCCCCCCGGGCGGCGACCGGCTGCCGGGCCGGGAACAGTTCGTCCTGCTGGCCTCCGGCCCGGGACAGCGGGCGGCCAACGACCCCGTGCGGCGGACCGGGGCGTTCTCCCGGGCCACGCTCGCCGCCCTGGCCGCGGCGGACGGTACGGGCTGGCCACCGGAGATGAGCGCGGTCGCGGAGAGAGTGATCGGAGAGTTCACCGAGGGGGCCCAGCGACCCACCTCGCTCTGGTACCGGTCCTGGACCAGCGACGTACGCCACCTGACCTTCCCCGCTGCCCGGCGCCGGGAGGAACCGGTGCCGGACACGGCCCTGAGCGAACTCGTCGACCTGCTGGCGGGATGGCCCGGCATGACGGACCGGGACCAGCGCCAGCTCGTGCTCGGCATGCTGCCGCCCGACCTGTCCGGCGCCATCCCCCGGCTGGGGGCGCCGCGGCCCGACATCATCAGCATCGTCCGCACCTGCCGCCGTCATCCTGGCGGGCTGGCCGCCCTGGTCGAGGCGGTCGCCATGATCGAACCGGGCTCGCTGGAGCAGCGCGAGCTGAAGGACTGGGCGGCCCGCTGGCTGCTTCCGGAACCGGGCGCCTGACCGGCTGATCACGGTCTTCCCGAACTCTTCCGGCATGCGTCATCATGAAGTCATCGGGATGTAGGGCGCTCTCAGGGGGATGTCGCATGCAAACGTCCGCGGAATTCATGGGGTCCGAACTGGTCGATCTCAGCGACATCCCACTCTCCGCCCTTCGGTGGCAGAACCCGGATGTCTACGCGCGCTCACTGAGCAGGCTGCTGCGGCAGGTCGAGCGGCCGCGAGTCAACTTCTCCGGTGGCGAAGGGACCCCGCAACCGGGACGGGCCGACTGACGGTTCCCCGGGGAGGAGACCTGTGCAGACCGACGGACGTTCCGGCCCCGCTCGTGCCGCGCACCACCTCATCCCCTCGGCGTACTTCCACGACCTGGCCACGGGCCGGGGCGGCCCCGAGACGATCCGTTTCCTGCGGACGACCGAGTACAGCAGGCGGCTTCTGCTGCTGCGCGCCCTGCTCGACGCCATCGCCGCGACCCCCGGCGCCCTGGGCCCGCTGCCCCCCGTGGACAGCGCGTGGGAGACGCTGACGGCGGCCCAGAAGCACGCCCCGGAGGACTTCCGGGAGCTGCTGCTGCATCCGCCGATCGGCATCTGGCTGGGGCACAGCCTGCGGCGGCTGACCCACACGGCCTGGGGCGAGGGGCCGCTGTGGACCGACCTCGGCCATCTGTACGCGGTGTGCTGCGTCGCCGCGCTGCGGGCGGGGCTGCCGTTGCGCACCGTCGTGCCGTTGCGGGACGGCACGGCGATGTTCCCCACCCTCGGGCTGGCCCGCTTACGGGGCCGCCCGCACTGGGGGACCGCGGACGTCGTGGTGGAGGCGGGCCGGCTCAGGGTCGATCCGTACGGTGCCTGCGTGGGTCCGCCGGAACCGCCCGGGGCGTCCGACCGCGACGCGCCGGGGTGGCAGGCGGTCCGCACCCTGCGGGCGGACGTGGCGGGGCGGCCGGTGGCCGTCCGGCTCGACGACATCGACCCCTATCGGGACCTGAGCGAACCACTGCCCCCGCAGCGCCTCGGCGAGGAGGAACTCGCGCGCTGGCAGGAGCGGTTCGGCCGTGCGATGAGCCTGCTGACGGAGATCGACCCGGGCATGGCCGCAGCCGTCGCCGAGGGACTGCGCACGGTCACGGCCGTGGAACGGGCGCCGAGCGGGGTGGTCCTCAGTGCCTCCTCCGGCGACGCCTTCGGCGGTGTGCTCACTTCCCTGCCGCCGGATCCGGTCACCCTGGCGGTCACCCTGGTCCATGAGTTCCAGCACACCAAACTGGGCGCACTGCTCCATCTGCTGACGCTGGAACGGGACAGCGGGGCCGAACGGCACTACGCCCCCTGGCGGGACGACCCCCGTCCGCTCAGCGGACTCCTCCAGGGCGTGTACGCGTTCCTCGGCATCACCGACTTCTGGAGCCGGTACCTGGACGAGGCGCCGCGGGCCGAACGGCCGCTCGCCGAGTTCGAGTTCGCCTTACGCAGGCGGCAGACCCAGGACGCCCTCCGCGTCTTCGGTGCCGACCCCGGGCTGACCGCGCACGGGCGCCGCTTTCTGCGGGGCATGTCCACGCGGCTGACCTCCCTGTGGGCGGACGGCCGGGTACGACCGGACATCGCCGCCCTCGCCGAATTCGCCGCCACCGACCACCGCACCGGCTGGCGGATCCGGCATCTGAGCCCCGCTCCGGACGACGTCCGTGCCTTGGCCAGGGCCTTTGCCGCCGGTACCGCGGCCGACTACCGCATCGCCGACTCCTCCGTCGTCCCGGACCTCGCCGCTTCCTGGTCCCACGCCCGCACCGGCCTGATCCGGCAGCGTCTGGCCGGACCGCTCGACGGCGCCCGGCCCGAGCCGTCCGCCGCCGACCGCGCCCTCGTCACCGGGGACCCCGCCGCCCCGGACGCCTACGCCCGCCTCCTGGCCGACGACCCGGAAGCGCCCGAGTCATGGACGGGCCTCGTCCTCGCCCTCGCCACCCGCGACCCCGCCGCCGGCCCGCTGCTGCGGCGCCCCGAGCTGCCCCGTGCGGTCCACCGCGAACTGCGTGGCACGGGCATGGCCGCCGACCCGCGGCACGTCGCCCGCTGGCTCGCCGCGGGCACGGCCAGGCGCAGCCGCCGGGGCTGACGGGGCCCTCCGCGACACCCGGGCGGGGCCGTCGACCGCGAGGGCCGTTTCGGCAACTACCCTCCATACCATGCCAGTTCGGGGCACAGACCCTGGAACGGTCCGGGCCGGGCCCCGTCGGTACGGTCCGTCATCGATCTTTCACAGGTTCCGGGCCCAGAGCGTCGAACACACTGCTGGTTTGCCGTTAAGCTCGGGCGAGACCGGAAACGGCCACCGGGCGTCGCGGACGTGACGCAGGACCGCGTACCCGGAGGACACTGTGCCCGCCGCCCTCCCTGCCTTAGCCGGCAGGCCCGCTCACCTCGGACGTACCCGCGCCGTGGTGTCCACCGGGGTCGCGGCCGGCACACCCGCTGTGTCCACCTCCCCCTTTGTCACCGCCGGTCAGAGCCTCGCCGCGTCACCCCCCAGGTCCACCCGTGAGGCGGCGGGTGCGCGAGGTTTCCGGCTTTTTGCCTGTCATGCCCGCATCCAGAACGATGTCGTCGCGGCAGCCGGTGGCACCACCTCGTCCGGTCGTGATGTCCAGCGCCGACCGGTTCGCGAGCCGGACACCTTGGAGAGGACTTGATGACCGATCTGATACTGGCCGTCAGTACCGCGGTCGCCGCGGCGGCCGCCGGGACCACCTGGCACTTCCACCGCTCGTACCGACGCGAGCGAAGCAGGGCCGACGAGTTCCAGGGCCGGGCGGAGCAGCTCACCCAGCAACTGCGTGCCGCGGAGTACGCCCTCGGGCAACTGGCCGCCGACGTGCCCGCGCTGGGCACCGCCGCCCTGCCCGGCGAGCGTCGTGGCGGCGCCCTCGCCCTGCCCCCGCCGCTGACCCGCACGGCCCTCGCCGACCGGCTCCGCGACCTCACCGGTCAGGTGACCGCCACCGTGACGCGGGTGCGGGAGACCACGCAGGCCGCGGCCGAGGAGCACGTCGCCGGAATCCGGTCCGCGGCCGACCAGGAGATCGCGAAGGCACGCCGGGAGTCGCAGGAGGCCACCCGGGCGGCCGTGCGCAGCTTCGCCTCCAGCGTGGTGGCGCGGGCGTCCCGGCTGAGCCGGGAGATCAGCCAGGGCGTGCGCTCCCACCAGGACGACGAGGCGTACGCCACCCTGGTGCACATCGACCACATCGCGCAGCAGATGCTGCTCACCGCGCAGGGCTACGCGGTGCTGGCCGGCGACCGGCTCTCCCGGCGCTGGCCCCGGACCTCCCTGACCGATGTGATCCGCGCGGCGATGGGCCGTATCGAGGGCTACCAGCGGGTGGAGCACCACGAGCTGGACACCGTCGCGGTGCAGAGCCGGGCGGTCGAGGCCGTCGTCCACACCCTGGCACTGCTGCTGGACAACGCCCTGCGGTACTCCCCGCCGGCCGCGCGGGTCCACGTCTCCGTGGAGGAAGGCCACCACGCCTGCTTCCTGACCGTCGACGACGCCGGTCTGCGGATGGACGACGAGCGGCTGCTGTGGGCCAGCGACATCATGTCCGGCAAGCAGCGCGACGAGATCACCCAGCTCGGCGCCCACCCGCAGACGGGCCTGCGCGTCGCCTCGCTCCTCGCCGAGAACTACGGCTTCCGGGTCGAGCTGACCGCGCCGAACATCTACCAGGGCACCCGCGCCGTACTGGTGCTGCCGAAGAACCTCCTGGTCTTCCCCGCCGCCGGTACGCCCGCCCCCGCCTCTGCCACCGCCACCGTGCCCGCCCGCGTCACCGCGCCCGCCCCCGTCACCGCGCCCGAGCCCGCCGCCCTGCCGGCTCCCCGGGAAGCCGCCGTCCCGGAGCCGGCGGCGACCACCGCGAGCGGCCTGACCGTCCGGCAACGCCCGGCCCGGGCCCGCAGTACGCCCCCGCCACCGCCCGAGGCACCGCTCGTGCCGGGCCGGCCGAGCGTCGCCGCCGCCTGGGCGGCGGGCACCCGTCAGGGACGCCAGACCCAGGAAAACAACGGACTTACCGAAGGACACTGACCATGCGCGACACGCACAGCAACAGCCTGGGGTGGCTGCTCGACCAGGAACTCGGCACCGTCGAGGGCGTCGAGTACGCGGTGCTGATGAGCAGCGACGGCCTCCTGCAGGCCCGCACGGAGACGATCGGCCAGGAGGACGCGGAGAAACTCGCCGCCGTGACCGCGTCACTGCGCGCCGCCGGCAAGGCGTGGGACGAGCACGTCGGCGGCAAGGGAATGTGCCAGCTGCTGATCGAGTCCCAGGGCCGCATCGGGCTGACGACCGCGGCGGCGAGGAACTCCATGCTCTCGGTGGTCACCACCGGCCCCGAGGCCGATGTCGGCCTGATCACCCACCACATGGTGCGGCTGGCGACCCGGCTCGGCCACGAGCTGGAAGTCGGCGACCGGCGCCCCACCGCGGACGGCGGGACCGCGACGTGACGGGTCCGCGGCACGACCCGGACCTGATCAGGCCCTACGTGCGCACCGGCGGACGCAACCGGCCCAGCCGGGACGTCCGCCTGGAGACCGTGCTCATCGCCGCGTCCGGCCCCACCGAGGTGCTGGGGCCGGACGCCCGCAGGGTGATGCGGCTGTTCGCCGGCGGGCGCGGCGGTCTGGCCGTGGCGGACATCGCCGCCGCACTGGAACTGCCGCCCTCCACCGTGCGGATCATCGTCTCCGCGCTGATGGACAGCGGCCATCTGGCCAGCCCGGCCCCCGTCCAGGAGGGCCGCCCCGGACTCGACCTGCTACAGGAGGTGCTGCGTGGACTCCGCGAACTGGTCTGACCAGCCCGCCCCCCACTACCTGGCCCCCGCCGTCGCCCGGTCGGCGAAGATCGTCGTCGCCGGGGCGTTCGGGGTCGGCAAGACCACCTTCGTCGGCAGCGTCTCCGAAGTGGCACCGCTGCGCATGGAGGAGCCGATCACCGAGGCGAGCGTCGGTGTGGACGATCTGCGCGGCACACCGCACAAGACGACCACGACGGTCGCCATGGACTTCGGCCGCATCCATCTGCTCGGCGACCGCCTGGTGCTCTACCTGTTCGGCACTCCGGGCCAGACCCGGTTCCGTCCCCTGTGGGAAGGACTCACCGAAGGCGCGCTGGGCGCCCTGGTCCTGGTCGACACCCGGGACCTCGACGGCTGCCACGAGGTGCTGGGCCTGCTCGAGGAACAGCAGACACCGTACGCCGTCGTCATCAACGTCTTTCCCGAGGCGCCCAGTTACCCCCTGCACGAGATCCGGCAGGCGCTCGCGCTGGATCCCGACACACCGCTGACCGAATGCGACGCGCGTGACCGCCGCTCCTGCGTGTACGCGCTCATCACCCTCATCGAGTTCCTGACCTCCCGTCACGCCCCCGCCTCTCTTGTGGAGCCCCGTTCATGACCACCCCCGGCCCCGGCACCGCGAGCCCCCCGACGCGCATCGCGCTCTACGACGCCGAGTTCGCCGACGATCCCCACGCGGCGTACGAGCGCATGCGCCGCCTCTTCGGACCGCTGGTCCCCGTGGACCTCGCCCCCGGCGTCCCCGCGACCCTGGTCATCGGCTTCCAGCAGGCCCGGCGCATCCTCAACGACCCGCTGCACTTCCCCGCCGACCCGCGGATCTGGCAGGAGGCGATACCCGAGACCTGCCCGGTCCGGCCGATGATGGAATGGCGTCCCAACGCGCTGCGCTCGGCCGGCGCCGAACACACCCGCTACCGGGCGGCCAACACCGCGAGCCTGCAGGGGGTCGACCAGCACGAGCTGCGCGCCCTGGTGGAGAAGGTCGCCTCCGCGGCCATCGGCGACTTCCGCACCCTGGGCCACGCCGACCTGCTCATCCAGTACTCGTGGCCCATCGCCTTCCGTGTCCTGAGCGCGCTGCTGGGCTGCCCGGACGAGATCGGCCGGCGCATCGCCGACGGCATGGCCAAGATCTTCGAGGCGGAGGCCGAGACCGCCGCCGAGGGCAACGAGATCCTCGGCCTGGCCGTCGCCGAACTCGTCGCCCTGCGGCGGCAGCAGCCCGGGGACGACATCACCTCACGGCTGATCGCCCACTCCGCCCGCCTGGACGACATCGAGATGCTGCACCAGCTCGTCACGCTGTACGGCGCGGGCATCGAGCCGTTGACGAACCTGATCAGCAACACCGTCCTCAGGATCCTCACTGACGAGCAGTTCTCCGCGGGCCTGCACGCCGGCCAGCCCGTCCGGGACGCCCTCGACACCGTGCTCTACACCGACCCGCCGCTGGCCAACTACTGCATCACCTACCCGCCGTACCCGATCGACATCGAGGGCGTGCTGCTCCCCGCACACCAGCCCGTCGTCATCTCCATGACCGGCTGCAACAACGATCCGGCCGTCACCGCCGGCGTCACCGCCGCCGAACTCACCGGCAACCGCGCCCATCTGTCCTGGAGCATCGGACCGCACGCCTGCCCGGCCAGGACCCACGCCTACCTGATCGCCGAGACCGCCATCACCTGCCTCCTGGACGCGCTTCCCGAGATCGACCTGGCCTGCCCCGAGACCGAACTGGTGTGGCGGCCCGGCCCGTTCTCCCGCGCCCTGGAAGCCCTGCCCGTCCGCTTCCCCGCTGTCGTCTGAAGGAGTCCGGCCATGTCCCAGCACCCCCCGCTCGTCCTCGACCCGACCGGTGCCGCCGCGCACCTGGAGCACCGGACCCTGCGCGACCGGGGCCCGGCCGCGCGCGTGGACGTCCTCGGCGTCCAGGCCTGGGCCGTCACCGACCCCGCCCTGCTCAAGCAACTGCTGACCAGTCCCTCCGTGTCCAAGGACGCACGCGCGCACTGGCCGGACTTCGCGCAGACGGCCACGACGTGGCCGCTCGCCCTGTGGATCGCGGTGAAGAACATGTTCACCGCCTACGGCGCCGACCACCGCAGGCTGCGGCGGATGGTCGCCCCCGCGTTCAGCGCCCGGCGCATCGCCGAACTGCGCACGGCCGTCGAGGCCATGGTCACCGAACTGATCGACGCCCTCGCCGCGCGGCCCGCCGGGCAGGTCGTGGACCTGCGCGAGCACCTGGCCTACCCGCTGCCCATCACCGTGATCGGCCACCTGATGGGCGTACCGCAGGACCGGCGGGCCGGCTTCCGGCAGCTCGTGGACGGCGTCTTCGACACCACGCTCACCCCGGAGCAGTCCCAGGCCAACACCCTCCGCCTCTACGGCGTCCTCGACGAGCTGATCGCCACGAAGACCGCCGCGCCGGGCGACGACATGACGTCCCTGCTCATCGCGGCCCGTGACGAGGAGTCGGACGGCACCGGCTTCACCGGCGAGGAACTCCGCGACACGCTCCTGCTGATGATCAGCGCCGGGTACGAGACCACGGTCAACGTCATCGACCAGGCCATCGTCGCCCTGCTGACCTCCCCCGACCAGCTCGACCTGGTCCGCACCGGCAAGGCCGGCTGGGACGACGTCGTGGAGGAGACGCTGCGGCACGAACCCGCCGTCAAGCACCTGCCGCTGCGCTACGCGGTCACCGACATCGAGCTGCCCGGCGGACAGACCATCGCCCGGGGCGAGGCCATCCTCGCCTCGTACGCCGCCGCCAACCGCCACCCGGACTGGCACGGCGACAGCGCCGACACCTTCGACGTCACCCGCACCCTCAAGGAACACCTGGCCTTCGGCCACGGTGTGCACTTCTGCCTCGGCGCCCCCTTGGCCCGGCTGGAGGTCGCCGAGGCCCTCCGGCAGCTCTTCGGCCGTTTCCCCGACCTGTCCCTCGCGGTTCCGGCCGGGGAACTGCGGCCGGTGGCCTCCCTGATCAGCAACGGCCACCAGGAACTCCCCGTCCGCCTGACCCTCGCGTAGCGCAGGCGGGCACCGCGCCGGGACCGTACCGGCCGGGGAGACGGCGGCCGTCGCCGTCTCCCCGTCAACCTCCCCGTTCGAACGACTACTTGACCTCGTTCGTGCTTGAACGGGCCGCGTCCTGGGCACGCACCCCCTACCGGCGTCCACCGCCGGGCCGTAACGGCAGAGGGAGGGCGTCATGGACCGTCGGATCCGGGTGCGTGTCAGCCGGCGCCCAGCCGCCCCGCGCGGGCAGGAGATCGACCGCAGGACCCCCTCGGGGCGCATCCTGCCGTACTGACCGCCGCCGACACCTGCCGCAGCTTGGTGTGGGTCCGCTGGGAGGCCTCCCGCAGGATGTCCCACGCCTGGTCCGACGTGCACGCGTGGGCGGCTGAACCGGTGGGCAGTGCGGCGCCGAGCGGGTCCACGGGGTCCATCCCCAGCAGTTCCAGGACGCGGCGAGGCTGCCCCCGCCAGCCGGTGGCCGAGACCGGTACGCCGTGCCGGCCGCCGTACGCGCTCAGCAGGTCCAGGAACGCCAGACCTGCCGTGTCCATGAAGGACACCTGTGCGGTGCGCGTGCCGCTGAGATCATCTCTTTCGTCCTGTCCGGTCCTCGGGTTCCCGCACCCGCCGCCTGCCCCTTGTGTTCCGGGCTGCGCCCCGCTCGGCCCGGATCGTGCGCCGGGCGGGAGAGCCGGGGCGCATACTGGGCACCCGTGATCCTGTGCAGCTGGGAGTAGGCGTGAGCGGACCCGAGCCGGTGCGGCCCCGACGGGCTGCCGTGCCGTTGCCCGCCGTGCCGCGGCTCGACGTGCACCCGCTGACCGGGCGGACCGGGATCCGGGCCGCGGGCGAGGTGAGCCTGCCCACCCACGGCATCTGGGAGCGTGCGCTGGAGCGGGCCGTTCGCGAGGGCGAGGACGTGTACTACTTGGAACTTTCCGCGCTGACCTTCGTCGACGTCGCGGGCGCCGGCGCGCTCGCGCACGCCGCCCGGCGCCTCGGCGGGCAGCGGCGCCTGGTGCTGGACCGCCCGCCGCCCGGGCTGCCGCGCGTACTGGAGCTTCTGTGGCCCGGCCTCCCGGCGATCGAGGTGTCGACGCCATGACCACAACGGCCGAACCCTTCGTCCACCCGGCGCTCTTCTACGCGGACCCGCAGGAGTACCTGGCCGGCACCGTCCCCTTCGTGCGGGAGGGTCTCGCGGCGGGCGAACCCGTCGCGGTCGCCGTTCCCGGCGAGAACCTGCGGCTCCTCCAGGACGAGCTGGGCGCCGACGGCGACACGGTACGGTTCCTGGACATGCGGGAGGCGGGCCGCAACCCCGGCCGGATCATCCCCGGCGTGCTGCGGGCCTTCGCCGACAGCCGACCGCCCGGCCGACGGGTGCGGATCATCGGCGAGCCGGTCTGGGCGGGCCGCAGTCCGGCCGAGTACCCGGCCTGCGCCCAGCACGAGGCACTGATCAACGCCGCGTTCCAGGGCCGCGAGGTCAGCATCCTGTGCCCGTACGACACCGCCCGGCTGGACGAGCGGGTGCTCGCCGACGCCCACGCCACCCACCCGGTCGTCGTCGCGGCCGGCGCGGGGGAACGGCTCAGCGGGGCCTACGACCCCGAGGGCGTGGTCGCCCGCTACAACGAACCGCTGCCGCCCGCCCCCGACGCCCTGCCGGACGTCCTCTCGGTCACCTTCGGCGAGGACGCGCTCTCCGTCGTGCGGCACGTGGCGACCGACCACGGCGCCCGGCTGGGTCTGGCCGGTCTGGCCCTGGAGAACCTGGCGCTGATCACCGCCGAGCTGACCACCAACAGCGTCCTCCACGGCGGTGGCACGGGCGTGCTCACGGTGTGGCCGGAGAACGGACACGTCCTGTGCGAGGTCCGCGACAAGGGCCGCCTCACCGATCCGCTGGCCGGCCGCCGGCCCGCCTCCCGCGACCAGCGCGGCGGCCGCGGCCTGCTGCTGGTCAACCTGGTGTCGGACCTGGTCCGCATACACACCGGACCGACCGGAACGACGATCCGCTGCTACCTGACACCGTGACCCGGCCCCCGGCGTGAACCCCGCGGCGGGCGGGCGCGGTGAGATGACGTGTGGCGCGGGCCGGCGCCGGCGTTAGCCGCTCGTCCCGGATGCCCTCGCCGCCGCGGGGTTCCGCTTCGCCTGCTTCGGCGGCCTGCACCGGTTCGCGGTGCGGCTCAGGCGGCCAGCGGGTTCAGCGTCAGCGGTTCGATCCGGCCCTCCAGCATGGCGCCCAGGCCCTGGGCCGCGCAGATGCCGGGCCGTTCGGCGATGTGCACCGGCATCCCGGTGGCCTGCCGCAGCATCTGGTCGAACCCGGGCAGCAGCGCGGAACCGCCGACCATCACGAGCCCGCGGTCGGCGAGGTCGGCCACCAGATCGGGCGGGCAGTCGCGCAGCACCCTGCCGATCCCGTCCAGGACCCCCGTCAGCGGGGTCTGGATGGCATTGCGCACGGCGGCGGTGTCGATCCGCACGCTGCGGGCGAGCCCCGTGGACACGTCCAGCCCGTGGATCTCCGTCGAGAGCGGTCCGTGCGGGGTGAGCCCGTTGCCGGAGAGCGCCAGCTGCAGCGGCCGTACCGCCTGGATGGGCAGCATCAGCTCGTGCTCGTGCCGCAGGTGCTGCACGATCGCGTGGTCCACGGCCTCCCCGCCCACCGGCATCCGCGCGGCGGTGACGATGGACCCGAGCGAGAGCACCGCCACCTGGGTGGCCGCCGCCCCGCACACCATGATCATGGTGGCCTCGGGGCGCTCGACGGGCAGCCCGCAGCCCACCGCGGCCGCGATCAGCGTGTCCACCAGCTCGACCCGGCGCGCCCCCAGCCCGACCAGCGTCTCGATCGTCGCCCGCCGGGCCAGCGGATCGGCGTCGTGCGGGGTGCAGGCCGCCGCACGCAGCCGGGGCTTGCGGCGCAGGGCACGGCGCACCTTGTCGCCGAGCAGATGCCGCAGCATGCGCTGGGCCATCTCGATGTCGACCACCGTGCCACCGGAGACGGGCCGCACGACCCTGATGTAGCCCGGTGTCTTCCCCGTCATCTCCGCCGCCAGCTCGCCCACCGCGATGAGCGCGCCGGTACGGGTGTTCACGGCCGCGACCGAGGGCTGGTCCACGACGAGACCGGCACCCTTCACATACACCCGGGTACGCGCCGCACCCAGGTCGACGGCGAAGTGGCAGCGGCGCAACTGCTCCAGACTGACGGTCACGGCGGAACCTCCCGAGTGCGCGGGGCCTGGGGCGCCCGGCCGGTCGACGGGCCTTGTCCCTGCATCCTGCGGGCCGCGCGGGGACGGTCGCCTTCTGGAGGGGGCCGGGCGGGGCGCCGCTGAACGGGGGTATTTCCGATCTCTTCCGGTGTGTCGTCCGCGTCAGAGGGAGCGGGCGGCCTCCAGCAGGGGCTCCAGGGACGAGACGGTGACCTCGCTGCCCTCCTCGCGCAGGCGCCGGCGCCCGGCGGCGGTCGGGGCGTAACCGACGAAGCGGAGGCCGAGCTGCTGGGCGGCGGTGAGTTCGGCGACCGAGGAACTGATCAGGACGCCGGCGTGGGCCGGTGCTCCGACGGCGCTCAAGGCGCGCAGCGGGCGGTCGGGGTGGGGCATCAGCAGGGTGAGGTCGCCGCGGCGGCCGTGGATGCCCGCGAGGGGCAGCCGGTAGGGGTCCAGGTAGCGGTGCACGGCCTCGGCGCACACGTCGGTCACCACGCTGACCGGCCGGCCGGACGCGTGCAGGGCGCGCACCAGCGCGAGGGAGCGGTGCGTGGTGGGCGCGTCGGGAACGGCACGCAGTTCGAGGTCGTCGAGGCGCGCCCCCAGCACGGGGCCGAGCCGATCGTGGTCGAAGGCGCGCAGCAGGTCCAGCGGATGCGTGAACGCCTCCCGGCCGGCGGCGCCGGAGACGGGCAGCGCACGGCCCGTCAGCGCGTCCTCCACAGGACGGTGCTCGGCCACCAGGGACAGCAGGTCGAGAGCGGCCTCCCGTGCCGTCTGCGCCGAGAACAGCCGGGCGAGAGGACCGTCGAAGCCGATCAGCACGGTCTCCGCGTCGCCGAGCAGGGCCGCCAGCCGGCGGCCCGACGGGGCCTGCCGCTCCGGCACCGGCAGGGGCCTGCCCTCCGGGGCCAGCCGCACGGTGTACGACACCGACAGCCCCGGCACCGGCCAGGTGCGTACCGCCGCGTTCACCTGCCGCTCGGCCGCGGCCGCCCGGCGCGGCGGATGCCGGCGGGTGACGCGGGCGGCCGCGCCGCGCAGCTGCTCCAGCAGCAGCCTGGCGATGCCGGTGGTCTCACCGCGGACGAAGGCGACCGGATCGTCGACGTGCCAGGACAGCTCCACCGCGGCGGTGAACGCGCCCGAGCCGGAACTCGGCAGGGTCACCGTGTGACGGGCCTGGTGCGGGGTGAGGTCGACCGAGTAGTACGTCTCCGGGCGGGGCGGACGCGTGCCGTACGGCCGGATCGGGTCGAGCACCGTCAGCGGGCCGTCGGGCCGCGTGTGGACGACGGCCGTGCGGCCCGGCGTGGGGATGCCCAGCTCGCGCAGGTCGTGGGTGATGAAGGGGCCCTGGACCAGATCGGGTTCCGCCGTCTCGGGGGACGCCGGTACGAGGGCGCAGTACCAGGCGACCGGCGGGACGTCGGGGCCGTCGTCGCGGTAGAGCGGCCGGAAACGCCGGGAGCCCTGGGCGGCGGAACTGGCGGTGAAGTCGTCGTACAACTCCGGTGGCACCACGACCAGGACGTCCGCGGCCGCCTCCGGCGGCCGGGCGGGTGGCTGCCCGAACGTCACCCGCAGACGGGGCGGATCGGTCAGCCGGTGCAGGGCGTGGGGGAGTTCGCGCAGCACGGCGACCAGGACGGGCAGCAGGTAGACGCCGGGCTCGGTGCGCACGAGATAGCCGTCCGGGCGGACCTCCACCGCGTACTGGCGGGGGGTGAGAGCGCCGCGCGCAAGGATCTCGTGCACGGCGGCCTCGAGGGTGATGCGGGCTTCGGGACGGCCGGTGAGTTCGTCGGCCGTGAAGCGGATCTCGGGGCGGTCGACGGGGATTGCGGCGTCGGCGAGATACGCGCCGAGCGTGCGGCGGAGGGCGCCGAGCGCGGCCCGGGAGTCACGAGCGGCCGGTCCCGGAACACCGTCCAGGGGCTCGCCCCGCCACAACTCCAGTGCCTGCGCCGCCCGTTCCCGTGCGCGTGCCGGATCCCCGGCGGCGCGGGCCCGCTCGGCCTCGCCGGCCAGCCGGCGGAAGCGGAAGACGTCGACGTCGTCGGGGTCGCAGGCCTGGCCGAGGCGCAGGGCGTGGCCGTCCTCGGCGGTCAGGACCTCCGGCCCGAGAAGGCTGCGCAGGTGGGCGAGGTGCCCGTCCAGCTGGTCGGGTGAGCCGGGGCGCCCGGGGGAGCCCCAGACCCCGGCGGCCAGCTCCTCGCGGGTGGCGGACTCGCCCTCGCGGAGCAGCAGCATGCACAGCAGGGCCTGCTCGGCGGCGTCGGTGACGGTGAGCGGCGCGCCGTCCCGGGTGACGCGCAGCGGACCGAGGAGGGAGAAGCCGAGGGTGCGCTCGCGGTGCCGGGGCGGGCGGCTGAGCCGGTCGGCGCCGCTCGCCGAGAGCCGTCGCGCGCTGTCCTCGCTGACCGTGGCGAACGGATCGTCCTCCGCGGCCGTTCCGGTGCCCCGCGCGGAAGGGACCGACGCCCGGAACTCGCCCGGTGCCCGTCCCGCTCGGCGGTCGATGAACTCGCCGATGTGATCGAGCAGTTCGGTGGTGCGGTTGCGGGCGGTGCGGGGCAGGCCGAGCAGCAGCAGCTCCCGTACGCCGTCCCGGAAGGCGTAGGAGCCGGGAGGGCCGCCCGGGACGGTGGTGAGCATGCCGCTGAGGATGACCTCGGCCAGGTGCCGGGGGCGCGGATCGGGTTCCACGGCGGCCTGGACCAGCCGCATGACCGGCAGGTCCGGGCGCCCCACCGCCAGATGCCCGGCCAGCCGGAACGCCTCGGGGGAGGCGGTCGCGCGGAACCGCAGGACCAGCTCCTCGGCGGACAGCCGGCCGACGTCCGTGCGGTCCTCGGCGTCCGCCGGCAGCGGCCGGCCCAACCCGGCGGCCGCGGCCGGGAACGCGGCGCCTCCGGGCGTCGTGAGCAGTGCGGCCCAGTGCGCCAGCCAGCGCGGCTCCGGCTCCAGCACGGGCAGGGGCACGGTACCGCCGGCCAGGACGGACTCGTGCCGCTCGTGCTGCTCCGGCTGCTCGTACGGGGTGAACTCGAGCGTCGCCGTGGGTGCCGCGGGGTACGGGGCCGACAGCCGGCCCGGGGTGGCGGGCAGGGCCGTGTCCCGCCACAGGTGTTCCGGGAGCGGCTGTACGACGGCCAGGGGCATCCGGCGGGCCCAGCGGTGCAGGGTGGCGTACCAGCGGGTGCCGGCGGGGCCCTCCCGCCACTGCGGGCCCATGCAGTCGCTGACCAGGAGGGTGACGGTACGCCCGTCGCCGGGGGCGTAGGCGCCGGAGCCGCGCACCGTGCCGTCGGCCGCGGCACGGTACAGGGCGACCGTGCGGAAGGCGCCCGACTGGGCCAGGGCCGTGTGCAGTTCGTGGATCAGCGGGCGCCAGACCGGCATGGTGGGGCCGGCGTCGTACACCAGGTTCAGGCGCAGCCAGCGTTCCCGCGCGGGACGCATCACCGGCAGCCACCACTGGGGGTCGGCACCCAGGCGGGCGATGCGGTCGGCGGTCGCCCGCTCGTCCAGCTCGTGGCCCACGGGCGCGTCGACACGGCGCCCCAGCGGACGCAGCGAGCGTTGCAGCGCGAGCGGGTGGCGCAGCATCGGGGGCGCGGGGGCCAGGAGGGTGGTGTGGGGCCGGTCCGCGGCCGCCGGGGCGGGGCGGGGGGAGGGCAGATGCAGCGGGACGCGGGAGGGCGGCTCGGTGGCCCGGGGTTCGCGGGCAGGGGCGGGCTCCGGCTCCCGGTCCTCCGCCGGGGCCGGCCGGGGCGGCGGCGGTTGCGCGGGCGGGGCCGGTGGTTCCCGCTCCGGGACGGCGTGCCCGGTGGTGTCGCCGGCGTCGTCGCCGGGGCTCATCTGCCGTGCCAGCCAGAGCAGTTCGGCCAGCTCCAGCGGGGTCGGGCGCACCCCGTGGGCCGCCTGGGCCAGGACGTCCGCCAGGCGGACCAGGGGATCCCCGGAGCGGGGGGCCTCAGAAGACATCGGACTGCGCGCTCTGCCCCAGGTACGGCATGAGCTGTTCGGCCAGCCGGTCGAGGGACGCGGTGTCCAGGTCGGCGGAGCGGGCCAGGTAGATCGCGTTGAGGAGCTGGTCGGTGGCCAGGTCACCGGCGCCCGCCCGGGACAGGAAGCGCTCGATCAGGGTCTGCGCGTACGGGTCGGGTTCTCCCAGGTGGGCGCGGACGATCTCGGCGAGGTGCCGGTCGTCCGGCTGCCGCAGATGGAGCGTGACACAGCGGCGCAGGAACGCGGGCGGGAACTCGCGCTCGCCGTTGCTGGTGAGGACCACGAACGGGAAGGCCCGGCAGCGGACCCGGCCGCGGGCCACCGGGACCCGCTCGTCGGTGCCGTCGACCAGCACCTCGGCGATGCCGTCCGGCGTGAGCCGGGAGGCGCGCACCAGCTCGGGGATCTCGTACTGGCCCTCCTCCAGCACGTTCAGCAGATCGTTGGGCAGGTCGAGATCGCTCTTGTCGATCTCGTCGATCAGCAGCGCACGGGGACGGGCGTACGGCAGGAGGGCGGTGCCGAGCGGGCCCAGGCGCAGATGGTGCTCGATGCCCGCCCCGCCGGCGGTCCCCTCCGCCCTCCCCGGCCGGGCGGCCTCCTGCCGGGCCGCGTACAGCCGCGAGAGCGGGTCGTACTGGTAGAGGCCGTCGTGGAGCGCGCTGCGGCTGGTGATGTTCCAGCGCAGGACCGGGCCGAGCCGCAGCTCGCGGGCGACCGCGTACGCGAGGGAGGACTTGCCGGTGCCCGGTGGACCGGTGACCAGCAGCGGACGGCGCAGGTACAGGGCCGCGTTGACCAGCTCGACCGTCTGCTCCGTGGCCTGGTAGGTCTCGGCGCGGTGCATGCGGTCGGGAGAGACGGCGGCGACGTCGGCGGCCGCGTCCGGTGCCTCGAGCACCGGCCCGCCGTCGAAGGCCCGCCAGGGCGGCGGCGGGGGCAGCTTCGCGATGCCGTCGTGCGGCTCGTTCGTACCGGTGTAGACGGGCCACAGGGGCATGGGCTCTTCTTCTCCGTGGGGGGCGGTCGGTCGTGCGGTCGGTCGGGCGGCGGGGTCGGTGCGGTCGGTCGGGCGGCAGGGCCGGTGCGGTCGGTCAGGCGACGGGGGAGTGCAGGCTCGCGGTGGTCTCGGGGAAGCAGCGCGGATCGTCCCAGAGCAGCTGCAGGTCTCTCGCCCAGTGCAGGTCCGGCTCGTCGGCGGCGTCCGCGGTCAGCCGCAACGACAGGATGTGACGCGGGAGTTCGGCGAGGGGGACCTCGGCGATCGAGGCGGCGAGCTGGTCGAGGAACGCGCTTCCGGAGCAGCACGTCTCCTCGTGCCCGGGGCCGGGGCAGCCGGTCCGGGACCAGAGCAGGACCGGGACGGGCACGGTGAGGCCGACCTCGAAGTGCTGTCGTGCCGCCGTCGGCGGGGTCGCGAAGCCCGCCAGTCCGGCGTCACCGTCCCACAGCCGCTTGCGCAGACTGGGCGGCCGCTCCTGGGTGCCGCACTCGACGCGGTGGACCTCGACTCGGTGCCCGGAGTCCAGCTTCTGCCACTTCTTGCGCAACTGGTGGCGCAGCCGGCCACTGTGGTGGCGCGCGCGGTCGGTCACCACGAGCGGATAGGCGCAACCGAGGGGCGTGCTGTCCTCGGCGCTGCACTCCCAGTGCGCCACCGCTTCGTTGAGCCACTCGCGCGGCAGCACGAACGTCACCAGCTCGTCGGCGTCCGGGGCGAGATGGGCGACGGCCTCGTCGATGCGGCTCTGGACGTAGGCCCGCACACCGGTTCGCGGCAGCCTGCGCGCGCCCACCGGCCGGCGCTGTCCGTCGCGGTACGCGGAGACCTCCACGGACACCTGGTCGGGACCGGCGCCACTGTGGTCGATCTCGACGACCACCGGAGACCAGGGGGAGGGCACGGATGCCACGGAGGACACGGATGCCGCCGGCGGCGTCGGGGCCGCCGGGGTTCCTGCCCGGACTTCCGCCGGGATCTCCGCCGGGGTTCCTGCCGGGCTTTCCGCCCAGGTCTCCCCGAGCAGCTCCCCGAGCCGGTCGGCGAAGCGGTCCACCGCCTCCGGGTCCGGGACCTCCCACTGCACGTACGCGGCCGCCGCCGGCAGCGAGGCGAAGCCGCCCGGAGGCAGGGGCGGCCCGAAGACGCCCACCGCGTCCACGTACAGCCGGTTCGGATCGCACACCCGGTCGGCGTCCGCGGCCCGCCGCAGCAGCGTGTACAGCCTCCGGCGGACGTCGGCCCGGTGGCCGGGGGTGGGCACCAGTTCCCCCAGCTCCGGCCAGTACCGGGCCATGACGTCCAGGGGCAGCATCCGGCCCTTGCGCACGTCCGGCAGGTCCGAGGCCGCCGTGACCATGCCGACCACCCTGCCGTCCGGCAGGGTCGCCGCCGCCCCGCTGAATCCGGCCACGAGCGGCTGCCCGTGCCCGTACCACGCCACCAGCTCCAGCCACTCACCGGCGATCAACTGGCCCGAGACGGCCTGGTACTCGGCGAGCGTCCCCTCGTCGTAGCCCTCGGGGAAGCCGTAGGCGATCAGTTTCGGGTACGGCTCGGTGTACGCGGCGTCGGGCGGTGCGAAGCCGGCCGGGACGAGGGGGACGGCACGGTCCAGCTCGAGTACGGCGACGTCCCCGGGGTCGGTGGGGTGGCCCGCCCAGCCGCCATGGGCGACGACCGACGCGGACAGCTCGCCCAGCTCCCGGGCGTGCGGGAAGGTGACGGTCACCGCAGCCCGGTCGCTCCGCCTGACGACGTGGGCACAGGTGAGCACCCGGCGGCCGGCGACCAGGAACCCGGCCCCCACCTCGTCGCCGCAGGCGATCCGGGCGTGCCAGGCAGCACTGCTCATCACCGGTCGGCGGAGTCCGGTTCCGGCGCGGTCCGCCCCGGCGCCGGCACGGTCTGCCCCGGTTCCGGCGCGGTCTGCCCCGGTTCCGGCACGGTCTGCCCCGGTTCCGGCGCGGTCTGCCCCGGTTCCGGCCGGCCCGGCTCGGCCTGCGCCGGCGACCCGCCGGGGGACCAGCTGAGCTTGACGACCAGATGGCCCTCCGTCGATCCCTTCGCGATGACGGCTCCGGCCTCCGCGGACAGCCGCACACCGAACTCGATCTCGACCGCGTCGGGGCGCAGGCTGCCGTCCCGGAAGACCCGCAGCGCGGCCGAGGCCGCGGCCCGTACGCCCTCCAGCGCTCCCTCGAAGGTGCGCGCCGCCTGAGCGGGTCCGTCACCTCGCGAGACCAGGCGGGCGCCGGATCTGGTTCCGACGTTCTCCACCACGACGAGCGCGCCGTCCTCGGTCTTGAACTCCACCAATCCGTCCATGGCGACGCTCGCTCCCCGTCGTACGTGACCCGTGACCAACTCCTATGTTACGGACGGTGCTTCATGTGTCACATCGCCCCGGGCGGGTGGCGCGACCCGCACCCGGGTTGGCGAGAACCCGCCACTGCGCCAACCCGCCACCTCCGGTCAACACCCCTGTCACAAAGACTGCCTGACACTCTTCGCAGCACGCGACCCACTCGACCCACACGAGAAGAGGCGTGGATGAGCAGAGGACGAGGAGCAGGCAGACGCGGTACGGCCCTGCTGGCGGCGGGGCTGGTGAGCGCCCTGCTGCCGGCCGGGCCGGCCGTCGCGCGGGAGCGGACTTCGGCCCCGCACATCAGCGAAGGCGCCACCCCCGGCCCCACCACCGTCACCCTCGTCACCGGCGACGAGGTGACCGTCACCGACCTCGGGCAGGGCCGGAGGACGGTCACCGTGCGGCGACCTGACGGGGCCACCGGCGCCGTGCGGACACAGCAGAGCGACGGCGGCCTCACCGTCGTACCGGACGAGGCGCTGCCGTACCTGCGGGCCGGGACCCTGGACCGGCGGCTGTTCGACGTGAGCGGCCTGATCCGGCAGGGGCTCACCGACGCCGAGGCCGACGCGCTGCCCCTGATCGTGACGTACGGCAGGAACGCACGGGCCGCGACCCCGGCCGGCGCCGAGCGGACCCGCAGCCTGCCCAGCCTGCGTGGGGCGGCCCTGGCGGCGGACAAGGGGCGCACCTTCTGGCGCTCCTTCACCCGGACGGGCGGCATCGACAAGGTGTGGCTGGACGGCCGGGTGAAGGCCGACCTGGCCCAGAGCAACGCCCAGATCGGCACCCCCACGGCCTGGGACGCGGGACTCACCGGCAAGGGCGTCACGGTCGCCGTCCTCGACACCGGCGTCGACCTGGGTCACCCCGATCTGAAGGACCGGGTGAGCGAGACGAAGAGCTTCATCGAGGGGCAGGAGGTCGCCGACCGCAACGGCCACGGCACCCACGTCACCTCCACGGTCGGTGGCGGCGGAACCGCCTCCGACGGCAAGGAGAAGGGCGTGGCACCGGGCGCCACGCTCGCCGTCGGCAAGGTGCTCAGCGACCAGGGCTCGGGCAGCGAGTCGCAGATCATCGCCGGGATGGAGTGGGCGGCACGGGACGTGCGCGCCAGGATCGTCTCCATGAGCCTGGGCTCCACCGAACCCAGTGACGGCACCGACCCGATGGCCCAGGCGGTGGACACCCTCTCCCGGGAGACCGGCGCGCTCTTCGTCGTCGCCGCCGGAAACACCGGTGCCCCCTCCTCCATCGGCTCGCCCGCCGCCGCCGACTCCGCCCTCACCGTGGGCGCGGTGGACGCCGACGACCAGGCGGCCTACTTCACCAGCGCCGGCCCCCGCTACGGCGACAACGCCCTCAAGCCCGACGTGTCGGCCCCCGGCGTCGACATCCTCGCCGCCCGCTCCCAGCTCGTCTCCGGCAGCGGCTACTACACCTCCATGAGCGGTACGTCCATGGCGACCCCGCACGTCGCCGGAGTGGCGGCCCTGCTCGCCGAGGAACACCCCGACTGGACCGGCGCCCGACTGAAGGACGCGTTGCTGTCCAGCTCCCGCCAACTGGATGCCTCCGCCTACACGTCGGGCGCGGGACGGGTCAGCGTCCCGGACGCGGTGCACGCGCGGGTCACCGCCACCGGCAGCGCCGACCTCGGCTTCCACAGCTGGCCGTACGACGCGGACAAGCCCGTCACCCGGACCCTCACCTACACCAACTCCGCCGACGAGCCGGCCGAGCTGAAGCTGTCCGTGCGGGGTGCCCCGGACGGCGTCGCCGCCCTCGCCGACACCTCCCTGACGGTCCCCGCCCACGGCACCGCCACCACCACCGTCACCGGTGACGGGGCCAAGGCGCCGGTCGGCGCGACCAGCGGGCAGATCGTGGCCACCGACCCGGCCGGAGACACGGTCGCGCACACCGTGTTCGGGCTGGTCAAGGAGGAGGAGCGGTACACGCTCACCGTGCACGTCAGGGACCGCGACGGTACGCCCGCCGCAGCCGACCTCGCCGTGCAGCGGCTCGTCGCGGGCGAGGACCCCCAGCCGGCGCACGTCGGCGACTCCGGCACCCTGAAGCTGCGCCTGAAGCCCGGCACCTACGCGCTCACCTCCTTCCTCGACGTGCGCGGCAGCCACGGCGCCGACTCCCTCGGCCTCGGTTTCCTCGCCGCCCCCGAGATCACCCTCGACCGGGACCGGGACGTCACCCTGGACGGCCGGAAGCTGCGCGAGATCAGCGCGGACGTGGACCGGCGCACCGAGACCCACCAGCTCCTGATGGAGTACGACCGGAAGGCGAACGGCGCCGACCTGTTCGGCGCGGTCCAGGTGCCCCTCACCTACGACAGCGTCTTCGCCGCCCCCACCGGGCAGGTGAGCCAGGGCGACTTCGAGTACCGGACCGTGTGGCGGCTGGCCGAGCCGATGCTCGAGGTCGAGGGCATCGGCGAGGCGACCGTCCAGGCGGGCGGCACCCTGCTCGAGGGCCGCACCCGGCTGCCGCTCGTGGACGTCGGTGACGGTCCCGTCACCGGGGTGTCCGGCAAGGCGGTGCTCGCCCGTCTCGCCGACGGCGCCGACCCGGCCGCGCTCGCCCAGGCCGCCCAGGACGCGGGCGCCAGGGCGCTGTTCGTCACGGACGACCAGCCCGGCCGGCTGATGGCCTGGTGGGGCACGGACGACAACGCCGACCGGCCCCTGCAGATCGCCACGGTGAACACGGCGGACGCGGCACGCCTGCGGGCGGCCGGCCGGGTCGACATGACCGGCACCGCGAACTCGCCGTACGTGTACGACCTCTCCGAGGGCCACCGGGGAGCGATCCCCGACCGGCGCCTCACCTTCGCGCCCTCCCAGCGCGAACTGGCCGCCGTGCACGTCAAGTTCCACGCCGCCCAGCCCCTCGACGGCGGCGAGTTCCGCTACTCGATCACCGACGCCTTCCCGGTCGGCCTCGGCTTCCAGGAGCGCGTCCGACTGCCCGCCGAGCGCACCGACTACGTCTCCACCGGACCCGGCCAGCTGTGGCACGAGTCCGTCACGGCCGGCGACGGCGCGCTGGAGGAACGCAGCGGGCTGGTCCGCTACGACGGCGGCACCCGGCCGGCGCTGAACTGGTTCCGGCCGGTGTGGCACCCGTGGCTGGGCACCGGGCTCGGCTGGGGCCAGCAACGCGCCGGGAACCAGATCCAGTTGAACACCCCCGGCTGGGGCGACTCCGGGCCCGACCACACCGGCTTCGGCGACGTGTGGAGCGAGGACAGCGGCATGAGCCAGACCACCGCCGTCCACCTGGACGGCACGCTGGTCGACGAGCGGACCGGCTCCGCCGCCTACGTCTGGGACGCGCCCGCCGACGAGCACACCTACAAGGTCGTCACCGACACCGCCCTCGCTGCCGGCCGCTGGAAGGCGGCCGGCAAGGGCCACACCGAGTGGACCTTCCGCTCGGCGGCCACCCCCGAGGACCACTGGACCTACCTGCCGCTGATCAACCTCGCCTACGACGTCGACACCGACCTCACCGGCGCGGTGCGCGGCGGACGGCGGATCCCCATCGGGCTCGGCGCCGCGTACGTGGCGGACGCCACGGGGACCGGCACCCTCGGCGGCGGCAGGCTGGAGGTGTCCTACGACGACGGCGCCACCTGGCGGTCCGTCCCGCTGAAGGGCGGGAACGCCTCCTGGCGCGGCACGCTGAGCGTGCCGCGCACCGCGACCTCCGTCTCGCTGCGGGCCTCGGCCCACGACGACGAGGGAGGCTCGGTGACCCAGGAGATCATCCGGGCGGTGGCGGTGGACTGACCTGCGGCTGGGGGTGGTCCGCGGGGCCGGCGATGCCCCGGACCACTCCCAGCTCGACCAGGTCCTGCGGCCGGATCCGCAGCTGTCCTGCGGTCGCCTCCACCTCGCCCGGCGGGCGTTTGAGGATGGCCGCCGCGAGTTCCGGGGCGATCACCGAGAAGTAGCTGTCCGGCGTGACCCAGGTGTTGCCGGGCGCGGCCAGCGCCAGCGCCCCGCCGGAACCGCCCTCGCCGACGACGAGCGTGGTGACCGGGACCCGGGCGGCGGCCACCGCCTCGAACACCTCGGCGATCGCCGCCCCGGCGCCCTGCCGCTCCGCCTCCGCGTCGTTCGCGGCACCCGGGGTGTCCACCACCGTCAGCACGGGGATGCCGAGGCGGTCCGCCAGCCCGATCAGCCGGGCCGCGGTGCGGTATCCGGCCGGCCGGGTCGCCGTACCGGTCTGCGCCGCGTAGGCCACGGTACGGCCGTCCCGCTCACCGAACCCGCACAGCATGCCGTCGGGGTCGCTGCCGCCGCACCGGTCACCGCTCAGCCCGACGCGGTACGCGAAATAGGCGTCCAGACAGGCCTGGGCACGGGGCCGCTTCGGGGAGCGCGCGCGCCGCACGGCGTCCCAGCCGGTGACGGGCAGACCGGCACCACCGAGAGCGGCCGGCACGGGAGCGGGCTCGGCCGGTCCAGCCGTGCCGCGGGACAGCAGGCGGAGCCAGGTGCCCAGGAGTGTCCTCAGTTCTGCCGCGGGCACCACCGCGTCCGCCGATCCCGCCGCCAGCTGGGCCTCCGCCGTGTAGGCGGCCGGGTCGGCGTCCGGTGGCCGGACCCGGGAGCCGGCGAAACCCACCTGGGCGCCGGGCAGGGCCAGGACGACGTCCGCGCCCGCGCCGAGCGTGGCCCAGCCGCCGCCCGTCGTCGGGTCCCGCAGGACCGCGATCTGCGGCAGACCGGCCCGCCTGGTGAGCGCGGACTGCCGGGCCACGCGCTGGAGCTGGGTCAGCGCGAGCATGCCCTCCTGCATCCGGCTGCCCCCGGTCGCGATCAACGGCACGACCGGCAGCCGGTGTTCCCGGGCGTACGTGTACGCCGCCACCAGCCGGTCGCCGGTGCGCTCGCCCAGCGAGCCGCCCAGGAAGCCGAACTCGAAGGCGATCAGCACGGCCCGGCTGCCGTCGACGCTCGCGCTGCCGCAGACGACCGACTCCTCCTCGCCGGTGCGCTCGGCGGCTCGGGCGCGCGAGGCGTCGTAGCCCTGCCAGCCGAGCGGCCCGTCCGGCGCCGCACTTCTCGGGGCGCAGGGGATCTCCGTGAAGCTCCCGGGGTCCGTGAGGAGCGCCAGTATCTCCCGTGCCGAGCGTCGTTCAGGCATCGGCCAGGGCCCGCTTCATGATCTTCCCCATGTCGTTGCGGGGCAGCGCGTCCAGGTAGCGCACGACGCGCGGCCGCTTGTGCGGGGCCAGCCGCCGTGCGACATGGTCCGCCAACTCCTCGGCGGCGGGCGGCGCCTGGGTGTCCGCCGGCACGATCCAGGCCACGATCCGCTCGCCCAGGTCCTCGTCCGGCTCCCCGGTGACCGCCGCCTCGCGCACCCCCGGGTGCTCCAGCAGCGCGTTCTCGATCTCACCCGCCCCGATCTTGTATCCGCCGCTCTTGATCAGGTCGGTGGCCTTGCGCCCGACGATACGGACGTACCCGTCGGGTTCGCGCACCGCCATGTCCCCCGTGCGGAACCAGCCGTCCCCGGTGAACGCGGCGGCCGTGGCGTCGGGCCGGTTCAGGTACTCGGTGAACAGGTTCGGGCCGCGCACCTGGATCTCGCCGACGCTCTCCCCGTCGTACGCGGCGATCGCCGTGCCGTCCTCCTCCACCAGCCGCAGTTCCACGCCCGGCAGCGGCACCCCGACCGTGCCGGCCCGGGCCTCTCCGTCGGCCCGCACACTCGTGTTCATCAGCGTCTCGGTCATGCCGTAGCGCTCGATCACGCGCCGTCCGGTCGCGGCCAGGATCCGCTCGTGGTCGTGCACCGGCAGCGCGGCCGAGCCCGAGACCAGCAGCCGGGCCGAGCCGAGTGCCTTGGCCAGTTCCGGGTCGTGCGGCAGCGCCTCGGCGATGCGGTGGTACATCGTCGGCACCCCGAACAGCATGGTCGCGCCGCCGTTCAGCTCACGTGCCACCCCCTCGGGGCTGAACCGCCCCAGGTGCCGCACCGAGCCGCCGCGCCGCAGCGGGCCCAGGGTGCCCAGGACGAGCCCGTGCACATGGAACAGCGGCAGGCCGTGCACCAGTACGTCCTCGCCGGTCCACCGCCAGGCGTCGGCGAGGGCGTCCAGGGTCGTGGCGAGCGCCCGTCGCGGGAGCACCGCGCCCTTGGGCGGGCCGGTGGTGCCGGAGGTGTAGACGATCAGCGCGGGGTCCCCCTCGGCGGCCTGCTCCTCGGCGGCGGCGCCGGTGGCGCGGACGTCCACGTCCAGCCGCCGCAATCCGCCGAGCACGGGCGGGAGTTCGGCGCCGGGCGCGGCGAGGACGAGGGACGGCGCGCTGTCACCGAGGATGTGCGCCAGCTCCTTCTCGCCCGACTTGGGGTTCAGCGGCACCGCGGCCGCCCCGGCGAGCAGCGTGCCCGTCACGGCGACGGCGGTCTCCAGCTCCGCGGTCGCCCACACGGCGACCCGGCCGGCGCCCCGCAGCCGCGCGGCCAGCGCACCGGCGGCCCCGGCGAGCGCGCCGTACGTCAACGACCGTTCGCCGAACCGCAGGGCGAGCCGGTCACCCGGACCGTCCGCCAGGGCGGGGAAGAGGGAGGACACGGGGCGCACTCCTTGCTGCCGGCGCACGGCCGGCCGTCGGGGACGACAGCACCCTTCCTACACCAGGAGCCCTGTGCCGACGACCGCGCTCGGGGCCGGGGGCGGGGCGCGGGCCTTCCCGCCGGCGCACCGCGCCCCCTCGGGCCGCTTCTCAGCCCACGGACACCGGTGGGGAGGCGGGCAGGACGACGTCGGCGACGACGCAGCTCACGTTGTCGGGACCGCCCACCGCGTTCGCCGCGTCCACCAGCACCCGCACCGCACCCTCCGGGGCCGGTTCCGCGGTCAGCAACTCCCTTATCCGCTCGTCGTCCACGACCTCGGTGAGCCCGTCGGAGCACAGCAGGTACCGGTCCCCCTCCCGGGCCTCCTGCAGCCGCAGGTCCGGCACCGGGTCCATCCCGCCGGCCAGCGCCTTGAGCAGCATGAGCGACCGCATCTCCACCCGGTGGTCCCGGGTCATCCGCAGCAGCTCCCCGTCCCGCAGCAGATACGCCCGCGAGTCCCCGATGTGCACCAGGGCCAGCCGCGCCCCCGTCCACAGCAGCGCCGTCAGCGTGGTGCCGACCTTCTGGTCACCGCCCGAGAGATCCTGTACGGCCGCGCCCGCGGAGCGCACGGCGTCCTCCAGCGCGTGCAGCACGCCGTCCCCGGCGATGTCCTCGCTCTCGTCCAGGTACCTCAGGGCCTCCACCGCGGCGCTGCTCGCGGGCGCGCCCGCCGGGCCGAACCCGTCGGCCACGGCGAGCAGCCGGCGGCCCGCGTACACGGTGTCCTGGTTGGCCGGGCGGACCTGCCCCCGGTCGGAGCGGGCGCAATGGCGCAGTTCCAGCATGATGGTGTGGTCCCTTCTCGACTCGACGGTCAGCTGGTCGACGAGGAACGCGGCCAGGTCCCGCCGTACGGCGGTCTCCGCCTCGACGCGCGCCCAGTACGCCCGGATCGCCCGCGCGGCGTCCGCCGCGTCCAGGGCGCTCACCGCACGGATCTGCGCGAGCGGCATGTCCAGCCGGCGCAGCCAGGCCACGAGCCGGGCCTGCCGCAGCTGCGTGCGCGTGTAGTACCGGTAGCCGGTGCCGGGGTCGACCCGGGCGGGCCGCAGCAGCTCCAGCTCGTCGTACAGCCGCAGCGCCTTCGGGGACAGCCGGCTGGCCTTGGCGAACGCCCCGATCGTCAGGAACTCGATGTCCATCCCGCGCTCCTCCTCGTCCGCCACCGATGCTGGGGCCTCCCCGAAGGGGAAGGTCAAATGCCCTGTCCCGGTTCCGGTGCCGGTTGTTAGCCTCACCGGTGATCGAACCGTCGTACGACAGGGAGGCAGCCGTGCCCCGCATCGCCCTCGCGACCTACGACCCCGGGGCCGCGCCCAGCCACGACCGCGACCTGCCGGTGCTGGTGCGGGCGCTCACGGACGCGGGCGCCGAGGCGGAGTCCCGGCACTGGGACGACCCGGAGGCGGACTGGGGCGGCTACGACCTCGTCGTCATCCGTTCCACCTGGGACTACAGCTGGCGGGCCGGGGAGTTCACGGCCTGGGTGGAGCGGGTCGGTGCGCTGACCCGGCTCGCCAATCCGGCCCCGGTGGTGCGCTGGAACACCGACAAGCGGTACCTGGGCGAACTGGCGGCGGCCGGCGTGCCCACCGTCCCCACGCGGTATCTGCCCCCGGGTGAGCCGGCCGACCTGCCCGCCGACCACGAGTACGTCGTCAAGCCGACCTCGGGCGCGGGCGCCCGGTTCGCCGCCCGCTACACGCCCGCCGAGCACGACACGGCACTGCGGCAGCTCGCGCGGATGCACGCGGAGGGCTTCACCGCGATGGTGCAGCCGTATGTGCGGGGCATCGACGTCAGCGGGGAGCGGGCGCTGCAGTTCTTCGGCGGCCGGCTGCTGCACGCCAGCCGCAAGGGCGCCGTCCTCGCGCCCGGCACTCCCTACGACGCCGACAAGGTGGCCCACCCCGACCTGACGCCCTGGCGGCCCACGGACGCGGAACTCGCCGTGGCCGAGAAGGCGTTGGCGGCGGTGCCCGGCGGGTCCGGGCTGCTGTACGCGCGCGTGGACCTCGTCGACGGTGAGGACGGCGAACCCCGCCTGATGGAGCTGGAGCTGGTCGAGCCGAACCTGTTCCTGTGGCTCCACCCGGACTCCCTGCCCCGCGTGACGGAGGCGATCCTGGCGGCGGCCGGAGGCGACTAGCGGGGTCCGGGTGCCGGTGCGGCCGGCACCCGGACCGGAGGGCGGGTCGGACGAGGGCGGGTCAGACGAGGGCGGGGTAGTCGGTGTAGCCGCGGTGGTCGCCGCCGAAGAAGCCTGCGCGGTCAGGGGCGTTGAAGGGGGCGCCGGCGGCGAGGCGGGCGGGCAGGTCGGGGTTGGCGAGGAAGAGAGCGCCGTAGGCGATCAGGTCGGCGGTGCCGTCCTCGAGGAGCGTCAGCGCGTCGGGGCCGGTGGGCTCCGTGCCGGTGAAGGGGTTGAGGACGAAGGCGCTCGGCCATGCCTTGCGCAGCCGGACGGTCAGGTCGCGGATCCCGGGGGCCTCCATCTGGTGCAGATAGGCCAGGCCGAGCGGGGCGAGCGCGTCCACGAGGGCGGTGTAGGTGGCCTCCGCGTCCGCCCGGTCGCTCTCGTCGATGTCGTTGTAGGGGTTGCCGGGCGAGATCCGGAAGCCGACCCTGTCCCCGCCGATGGCGGCGGCGACGGCCCGCGCGGTCTCGACGGCGAAGCGGATCCGCCGCTCGGGGCTGCCGCCCCAGGCGTCGGTGCGCCGGTTGGAGTTCGGCGCGAGGAACTGGTGGATCAGGTAGCCGTTGGCGCCGTGCAGCTCCACCCCGTCGAAGCCCGCCTCGACGGCGTTGCGCGCCGCCGCGGCGAAGTCGGCGACGGTCTGCGCGATCTCCGCCTCGGTCAGCTCGTGCGGCGTGACGAAGTCCTGCGGCCCCTCGGACGTGTAGACCTGGCCCGCGGCCGTGACCGGGGAGGGGCCGACCGGAGTGAGGCCCATCAGGCTCGGGTGACCGACCCGGCCGGTGTGCATCAGCTGCAGGAAGATCGTGCCGCCCTCGGCGTGCACGGCATCGGTGACCCTGCGCCAGGCGGCGATCTGCTCGGCGGAGTGGATGCCGGGGGTGTCGGGGTAGCCCTGGCCGATCGCCGACGGCTGGGTGCCCTCGGTGACGATGAGCCCGGCGCCGGCCCGCTGGGCGTAGTAGGTGGCCATCAGGTCGGTGGGGCTCTGGCCGGGGCCGTAGGCGCGGCTGCGGGTCATGGGCGCCATCACGATGCGGTTGGCGAGGCGGATGCCGCCGAGGTCGTAGGGGGCGAAGGCGGTGGTCATGATCGGGTTCCTGTTCGGTTCAGCTGTGTGACGCCGGCCGACGCCATTGCCTGTCCGAACAAGTAAATCCCATGACCGATTCCCCGGCATGGGTGACGTGCGTCACTCACGCCCGCAGTCATGCCGCTGTCTGCTTCTGCGGAGTGCGGTACGGGGGAGGGCGGTAGGGTGTCCCTGTCCGGGCAGTGAACAGTGCGAGGAGAGTGGGACGTGTCGAAGGAATCCGGTGCCGCACCGCCCGTGGGCCCCGCTGCGGACACGGCCCGGCCCCCGATGCCGCCCTCCGTCCAGGCGGGGGCCATGAACCACGCGATCTTCCGCGTGGCCCGGCTGCACCGGATGCTCGCCGGCCAGCTCCTGCGCCGCGTGGGACTGCACCCCGGGCAGGAACTCGTCATGATGCAGCTGTGGGATCTCGGCCCGCAGCGCCAGACCGACCTCGTGCGCCTGCTCGGCTCGGACGCGGCCACCATGACCCGCACGGTCAAGCGGCTCGAGCACGCGGGATTCGTCCGCCGGCGGCCGAGTGACACCGACCGGCGCGCCACCATCATCGAACCCACGGCTGCCAGCCACGCCCTGCGTAAGGAGGTCGAGCAGATCTGGGCGGAACTCGAGGACAGCGCCGCCGCCGGCCTGGATGAGGAGGAGCAGCAGACCGTGATCCGCCTCCTGACCCGCATCGAGGACAGCCTCGGCCGGGCCGCCGAACGCCAGGCGCCCCTCGCGTAGGTCAGGCTCTAGCGCACCCCGACCGTGGCCCGGCACGCCTCGGCGTACGCCCGGACCAGCGGGCGCTCCCCGTCCTCGCGGCGCCAGGCCAGCACGTACCGGCTGGGTCCGATGCCCCGCACCGGGCGGGTGGTGACACCGCCCAGGCTGATCAGCGGGGCGTTGCCCACGGCGACCAGGCAGACCCCGAGGCCCGCGACCAGCGCCTCGTACGTCTCCTCCGCGCCCGCGATCTCCGCGCCGATCCGGGGCGGCCGGCCGCCCCGGGCGTCCACGGCCAGCCAGTGGCCGCGCAGCACGCCCGCGCTCTCCGGCAGGGCCAGGAACGGCTCGTCCAGCAGGTCCGCGAAGTCGATCTCGGGGCGGGCGGCGAGCGGATGCGTCTCGGGCAGGGCGAGCAGACGCGGTTCCTCGGCGACCACCGTCCAGGCGTAGCGCTCCTCGTCGGGCAGCGGCAGCCAGACGAAGGCGATGTCCGTGTCGCCGTCCGCCAGGCCCGCGGTCGGGTCGTCCCAGCTCAGCTGGCGCAGCCGGACGGTGACCTCCGGATGCGCGGCGGTGAAGCGGGAGCGGATGGCGGGCAGCAGGCCACCCCGGCCCGGACTGGTGCTCATGCCGACCACGAGCGTGCTGCGCTGTGCCGCCTTGGCCGCCTCCACCGCCGCCGCGCCCGCCTCCCACGCGGCCAGCACCTTCCGGGCGTGCGGCAGCAGCGCCTCACCGGCCGCCGTCACCGCCACCCCGTGCTGATCCCGCCGGAACAGCTCCGTCCCCAGCTGCCGCTCCAGCGCCCGGATCTGCTTGCTGAGCGCGGGCTGGGAGACGTACAGCCGCTCGGCGGCCCGGGTGAAGTGCAGTTCCTCGGCGACCGCGACGAAGTACCGCAGATCCCGTGCATGGACGTCACTCGTCATATCCGTTGGTTATCACCGCGGATCTTGGACGGGCAACGGGACCCGGCGGCAGGATAGGTCGTGTCAGGAAGTCCTGGTGAGCACAAACACCTATGGAATACGGGGAGTTGCCATGAACAAGGTATGGCTGGTGACCGGTGCGAGCAGCGGCTTCGGGCGGGCGATCACCGAGGCGGCCGTGGCCGCCGGCGACGTGGTGATCGGCGCGGCCCGGCGCCCCGAGGCCCTGGACGACCTGGTGGCGGCCCACCCCGACCAGGTGGAGGGGCTGCGCCTGGACGTGACCGACACGGGCGCGATCGACGCGGCCGTACGGGATGTGCTGGCCCGGCACGGGCGGATCGACGTGCTGGTCAACAACGCGGGCCGCACGCACGTGGGCGCGGTCGAGGAGACCACGGAGCAGGAGCTGAGGGACCTGTTCGACCTGCACGTCTTCGGGCCGACGGCGCTCGTGCGGGCGGTGCTGCCGCACATGCGGGAGCGGCGCTCGGGTGCGATCGTCCAGCTGAGCAGCATGGGCGGGCAGATGTCCTTCGCGGGCTTCGGGGCGTACAGCGGGACCAAGTTCGCGCTGGAAGGCATCTCCGAGGCGCTCGCGGACGAGGTGGCCGAGTTCGGGATCAAGGTGCTGATCGTGGAGCCGGGCGGGTTCCGGACCTCGCTGATGGAGGCCGGCCGGGCCGGCGTCAGCACGGACAGCGAGGTGTACGCCAAGGTGAGCGCCACCCGCGGACTCGTCGCCGGCGGCGACGGCACCCAGCCCGGTGACCCGGCCAAGGCGGCGGCCCTGATCCTGGCCGCGCTGGAGGCGGAGCGCACCCCGCTGCGGCTGCCGCTCGGCGACGACGGGGTGAGCGCCGTGCTGGCCCACCTCGACCAGGTCCGCGACGACGTCACCGCGTGGGAGAAGCGGACCAGGGCCACGGGCTTCGACGACTGAGCGGGCTCAGCCGCGGACCTCCGTCCGCTGCAGCAGCCCCCAGGTGAACTCGGCGACCACCCCGTGCCGTTCGCCGTCCCGGTCCGGCGCGCCGAAGGCGAGCCCCCACCTGGTGGGGGCCGTGCCCTCCAGCGGGCGGGCCGGGGCGAAGGCGCGGGCGACCTCGTCCACCGTGCAGCACCACGGGGTGAGGTCCTCCAGGGTGCGCAGGGCCGGAGCCGGGGCGCCCGGCGCACGCACCAGCCACTCGTTCCAGACCGCGCCGTCGGGGGAGACCAGCACCTCGAAGCGCAGGTCGGGCCAGAGCGGCAGGGCCCACCGCCGGGCCTCGCACTCGACGTCGCCCAGGCGGCGCCGGACGACGGACTCCGGTTCGCCGAGGACCGAGCGGTACCGGGCGGCGGCGGACCGGGACCTCGGCGAACGCACCATCGCCTGCCAGCGCTTGTTGGCCTCCCGCATGGCCGCGGCCGACGCGCCGAGCCGTCGCCGGGCGTCCTCGGCCAGGTCGGGAGTGAGGTCGGCGAGCCGGCGCAGCAGCACCAGCTGGAAGTCGAGATCCATGGCCCCCATGGTGCCCGGCTCGTTCCCGGCCATTGCCCGCGCAACCCTCCATGACTAGCCTGTGTTCGTCATGCCGATCGCCTGTTGAAATCTCGAACACAGGCGCTTAGACCCAAGGGAGGGGGCCGGACGTGGGACGCCTCGTGCCTGCCGTGACCCGGGCTCTCGACATTCTTGAGCTGTTCCTCGACGGGGACGGGACGCTCTCCGCCCCCGACATCGTGCGCAGGCTGCAGCTGCCGCGCACCACCGTGCACGAGCTGGTCACCACGCTCGCCGCACGGTCGTACATCGTGCAGGTGCCCGGACAGCCCGGACGCTACCGGCTCGGCGTACGCCCGTACCAGCTCGGCAGCCGCTACGCCGAGCAGCTCGACCTCGCGGCCGAGGGCCAGCAGGTCGCCCGCTCGGTCGCCGAGACGTGTGACGAGACGGTGCACGTGGCCATCCTCGAGGGCACCGACGTCATCTACATCGCCAAGGTCGACTCCACGCACGCCGTGCGCATGGTCTCGGCGGCCGGCCGCCGGCTCCCCGCCCACTGCACCTCCGTCGGCAAGATGCTGCTGGCCTCGCTGCCCGAGCAGGAGCTGGGCGCGCGCATCCCGGACGGCGCCGGGCTGTCCGGGATGACCCCGAACAGCATCACCGATCCGGCCGTGCTGCGCGAGGCCCTTGCGGAGATCCGGCAGCGGGGCATCGCGGTGGAGAACCGCGAGTCCAACCCGGACGTCTCCTGCGTGGCCGCGCCGGTCCGCGACCGCACCGGCCAGGTCGTCGCCGCGCTGTCCATCTCCGTGCCCATGATCCGCTGGAGCGACGAGCGCCGGGCCGAGCTGGAGCAGCTCGCCGCGAAGGGCGCCGCCGAGCTGTCGGAGCGGCTGGGCCACCGGAGCGCGGTGTGACGGCGTACGAGGTCGCGGTACGGGCCGAGGCGACGCTGGGCGAGGGCCCGACCTGGGACCCGGCGTCCGGCCGGCTGATCTGGCTCGACATCCTGGGCATGCGCGTCCACACCTACGACCCCGCGACGGGCCGGCGAACGGTGCGCACGACCGAGCAGCACGTCGGCGCGGTCAAGCCGCGCGCGGGCGGCGGCCTGGTCCTCAACCTCCGGGACGGGGTCGGCCTGCTGGACCCCGACGACACCTTCCGCTGGCTGCACCACGAGCCGGTCGCGGGCCGCCGCGCGAACGACGCCGCGGTGGCCCCGGACGGCTCGCTGTGGGCGGGCACGATGCGGTACGACGAGGCGACGGGCGGCGGCACGCTGTCCCGGCTGACCGGCGACGGCGCCGTGCGGACGGTCCTGCCCGACGTCACGGTCAGCAACGGCACCGGCTGGAGTCCGGACGGCCGCCTGATGTACTACGTCGACACCCCGACGCGCCGCGTGGACGTCTTCGACCACGACGCCGAGGGCGTGCGCAACCGCCGTCCGCTGACGGAGATCGAGGAGGGTGCGGGCTTCCCGGACGGGCTCACGGTCGACGCGGACGGGTGCGTGTGGGTGGCGCTGTGGGACGGGGGAGCGGTGCGCCGCTACACGCCCGACGGCGAGCTGGACCGGGTGATCGCCTTGCCGGCGCCGCGTACGACGGCCTGCGCGTTCGGCGGCGCCGGTCTGACCGACCTGTACGTGACGACGGCCCGCGTGGGACTGCCGGCGCCGCATCCCCTGTCCGGGTCGCTGCTGGTGATCCCCGACGTGGGGAAGGGCCTGCCCCAGCCGGCGTTCACGGGCTGAGCGGAGTAAGGGGAGTAAGGGGAGTAAGGGGTTGCGACCGCGCTCGCGGGGCTGCCGCCTTCCTACACCACCCCCGCGGCCCTGCCCTCCCCCAGCGCCGCCCGGGTCCGCACCTCGGCGATGTCCGCACGGCTGCGCAGGGCGCGGGAGATCGCGGCGATCTCCCCGAGGAGGTCCGTGAAGTCGGGGTCGGCCGCCGGCCCCGGGGCGGCCCCGTTCCCGGCGCTCTCGACCGCGTCCAGGATGCCCACCGCCGCGGCCAGCGCCCGAGCCCGCTCCGGTGGATGGCCGAGGGCGAGCGCGGCGTCGTACGAGCGTGTGCCGAGGCCCGCGTCGATGTGCCGGGCCAGCGTCAGCAGCACGTCCCGGATGAATGTCTCACGCCGGGTCAGCCGCAGCTCCGCCGTGGCCCGCAGCGCGAACGGCACTCCCTCCCCGCTCGCGTGCTGCATCAGCCGGTACAGCGGCCCCAGTTCGCGGCGGGCCAGCCGGATCCGCCGCCGGTCGTGCAGATACTGGCCGGCGTGCGGCAGGATGAAGCCGGCCGCGACCAGGATCGCGGACAGCGAGGCGACCGGCGGAGCCAGGTTCGTGCTCAGCCAGTCCAGGTCCCGCCCGCACCAGCGCGCGAAGACGGCGGCCAGCTTGGCCCCGTCGTAGACCAGGTTCAGCGCGTACCCCCCGCCCAGCAGCCTCAGCCCCCAGCGCAGCCAGGCGTCCAGGACCTCGGTGCGGGCCCAGTTCCGGATGAGCCGGAAGGTGTACAGGCAGGCCACGCCGTGTGCGCCGAGGTAGAGCAGGATCTCCTCGCGCATGAAGGGCGTGTTCGCGTAGTACGTGTCCAGGTCCCGGACGCGCTCCACGGGCGCGTCGGCGAGCAGGAAGAGCACCCACAGCGCGACGATCACCCCGCAGTACACCGCGACCACCCGCCGCGGCGCGTGCCGGGTGGTCACCGAGCGGTCGGACAGGCCGTTGCGCCAGGTGATGATCAGCAGCAGGCAGGCGGCGGACATCGCGGTGATGAGCGAATAGCACCAGGGCGCCGCGAAGTTGGGCACGCCGGTCAGCCGGTTCATCCGGACGATCGTGGACGGCGTACAGAACACGAACACCGCGCAGGCGAGCAGCAGCAGTCCGCCGACGGCGCGCAGCAGCGGGTCCCGCCACAGCCGGATGATCGTGGGCAGCTTGATCATCAGAGCGGCGGTGAGCACCGCGGTGGGGACCCAGAAGGAGATGTAGAACTCGGCTAAGAGCGCGGAGGGGTCGAGGGCCAGTCGGGTCACCGCGCGGCTCCTCCCCGCCCGCGGTAGCCGAGGGTGCGCTGTACGGGGCCCGGCGGGGCGTCGCCCGATCCGGTCACATGGGAACGGAACAGGGTGGCCAGGCGGTGCCCGAAGTCGTCGGCCTCGGCCTCGTCGGCCTCCCGGGAGCCGTTGCGGGCGGCCACCGTGAGCGCCATGTCCCGCCAGCCGGGCCGCTCGGCGAACGCGCGGGCCGCCGCGGCCCCGGCCAGGTGCTGATGCCGGTGCCCGGAGTGCAGATGCCACAACTCATGGCCGAGGATGACCAACTGCTGCAGGGCCTCGGCCCGTTCCTCCACGATGACCAGATCGAAGTCGGCGAACTCCATCCAGAGTCCGGTGACCTCGATCTCGTCCGGGAACCGTTCGAAGCGCAGCTCCACCGGCCGCCCGCCGCGCAGTGCGCTCATCTCCTCGCAGAGCGCCCGGCTCAACTCGCGTACCCCCTCGGGCGTTGCGGGCCGGGCGTGGACGGCGGCGGCGAGGTCGCCGGCCAGGGAGCGCATCGCCGGGCCCGGACGGGAGCGCCGCAGTCGTGCGGCCAGGCGTGCTGTCCGTTCTCGCGCGCCCCCGAAGCTCATCGGTCTCCCTTCCCGCCGCCGGTGTGCGGCCGGTCCGAGCGTACGCGCTGGCCGTGTCCGCGTCATGCGATCCGATGACCGTAGTTGCATGGAAAACCATCTGTGGGCTGTGTGCGACCCATTGACGCGGAAGCGCTTCGAATCTACGGTCCCGTTCGAAGGTGCGGGCGTCATTCGATATTCCGAACGTATGGCACGGCTCATCTCGAACGGTGGGGGCAAGGTATGGGACACCCTGGCCTGAATCGCAGGCAACTTCTCGACGCGGCGGCCTGATCGCGGGCCTGCCGCTGATCATCGTCTTCGTCTTCTTCCAGAGCCAGATCGTGCGGGGCACGGCCCACACGGGCCTGGCCGGCCGGTAGACGACGGAGCGTCTTCACCCGTCACCTCTCCCGAAAGGCGCCCATGCACCCCGCCCGCTTCACCCTGGACCCCGCCTTCACCGTCGGCGAGGTCAGCCCCCGCCTCTTCGGCTCCTTCGTGGAACACCTCGGCCGCTGCGTCTACACCGGCATCCACGAACCGGACCACCCCACGGCGGACGCCGAAGGCCTGCGCACCGACGTCCTGGACCTCGTCAGGGAACTCGGCGTCACCGTCATCCGCTACCCGGGCGGCAACTTCGTCTCGGGATACAGATGGGAGGACTCCGTCGGCCCCGCCGAGGACCGCCCCCGCCGCCTGGACCCCGCCTGGCACTCCACCGAGACGAACCGCTTCGGCCTCTCCGAGTACATCGCCTTCCTGAAGAAGGTCGGCCCCCAGGCCGAGCCCATGATGGCCGTCAACCTCGGCACACGAGGCGTCGCCGAGGCGCTCGAACTCCAGGAGTACGCCAACCACCCCTCCGGCACCGCCCTGTCCGACCTGCGCGCGGCCCACGGTGACAAGGAGCCCTTCGGCATCAGGCTCTGGTGCCTGGGCAACGAGATGGACGGCCCCTGGCAGACCGGCCACAAGACCGCACGGGAGTACGGCCGGGTCGCCGCCGAGACCGCCCGGGCCATGCGCCAGATCGACCCCGCCGTCGAACTGGTCGCCTGCGGCTCCTCCAGCCAGGCCATGCCCACCTTCGCCGAATGGGAGGCGACCGTCCTGCAAGAGGCGTACGACCTGGTCGACCACATCTCCCTGCACGCCTACTACGAGCCCACCGACGGCGACGTGGACTCCTTCCTCGCCTCGGCCCTCGACATGGAGTCCTTCATCGAGAACGTGGTAGCGACGGCCGACCACGTCGGCGCGAAGCTGAAGTCGAAGAAGAGGATCAACCTCTCCTTCGACGAGTGGAACGTCTGGTACCTCTCCAGGTGGGAGGAGTACGCGAAGACCATCGACCCGTCCGACTGGCCGGAGGCACCCCGCCTGCTGGAGGACAGCTACAGCGTCACGGACGCCGTCGTCCTCGGCTCGCTCCTCATCGCGCTGCTGCGGCACGCCGACCGGGTCACGGTCGCCTGTCTCGCCCAGCTGGTCAACGTGATCGCGCCGATCATGACCGAGCCGGGCGGCCCGGCCTGGCGGCAGACGACCTTCTTCCCGTTCGCCCAGGCCTCCCGGTACGGCCGGGGCCAGGTCCTCGACGTCCGGGTGGACTCGCCGACGTACGAGACGAGGAAGTACGGCCGGACGGACCTGCTGCACGCCACCGCCGTCCGCGCGGCCGACGGCACGGTCACCGTGTTCGCGGTCAACCGCGACCGCGGCGGACCGCTGCCGCTCGAAGTCACCCTGAACGGCCTCGGCCTGACGACCGTCACCGAACACAGCGCCCTCGCGGACGCCGACCCCGACGCCCGCAACACCCTCGACGACCCCGAGCGGGTCACCCCGCACACCGTCGAGGGCACCGCCCTGACGGACGGCACCCTCACCGCCGTACTGGAGCCGCTGTCCTGGAACGTGATCCGGCTCGCCTAGCGGGGCTCAGTGGCCGGGGGAGGGGACCGGGGTCACCGGTACCCCTCCGGCCGCCGTGCCCAGCAGCGTCAGGCTCACCCGGCCGGGCCCGGACAGCGTGGTGAACTCCGAGAGGACCGCCAGCGCGAGGGTGTTGGTGCCCCGGGTGCGCAGGATGCCGTTCGGCAGCACGAAGGTGTGCTGGGGGCCGACGTTGTTGATGTACTGGCCCATGTTCCAGCCGTTGAGGAAGATCTGCGCCCGGTAGGCCCGGTAGGGATCGTCCTCCAGGGTCAGGCCCACCGAGGCGTCGACGTCGCCCGGCACCGACAGCCGGAACGTGGTCCGGTACCAGGTGACGCCCTGGTACCGCGCGGCCCGCGGGAAGGTCACCGCCTCCCAGCCCCGGTCCGGGAAGCCGGGCAGATGCCAGCCCGCCCGCTCCCCGTACAGACCGCCGTTGTTCATGGGCCCGCGCACCGGATCCGCGGCCGCCTCGCCCTGGATGCGCCACGTGATGTCCGGGGACGCCCCCTTGAAGGAGGCGGCGGTCAGTCCGCGGGCCACCTTGTGGGTGTCGAGCGCCTTGCCGTCCTGGTCGTGCTGCATACGCCGGACGAGCACCGACAGCACGTGCCGGCCGGGGGAGCGCAGCTGCTCGCGGACCGGGAGGACGGCCGTGTCCGCCCAGCTGCCCTTGCGGATGGTGGTGGTCTTGTCCGGCACCGGCATCCGGTGCGTGCCCAGCGGTTCGCCGTCCAGCCACGCCATCAGCAGGCCCTGGGTGCCGGTGCTGTAGGCGAGCGAGATCTCCTCCAGCCCCCTGGAGTCGGTGAAGGAGCCCCGGTACCAGACGTCCCCGTAGTGGAAGCCGTAGTCGTCGGCGAACAGCACCGGCCCGCCGTCCGGCACCGGCGTCGTGCTGTACGACGACGTGGCGTCGGCGAGCTTCCACGACGAGTCGTCGAAGCTCGGGCTCACCTCCGGGTTCTCCCTGCGCATCCGCCAGCCGCCCAGCCCGGGCAGCCGCACCTCGGGGACCGCGGGCAGCGGGCCGGTGGCCGTCAGGCTGCCGGAGGGGGTGACACGGGTGGGCAGGGTGCGCCCGTTCCACACCAGGGTGTCGATCCCGCGCGGGCCCCACACCTCCAGGTCCGTCGCCTCGGTGACGTCACCGCTCAAGTGGACCTGCGCATCGCGCAGTTCGGCATGGCGCAGCAGCTTCGGGCCGTACACCAGCAGGGTCCCGGACGGGGTGTCGTACGGGAACAGGCGGACGGCGGTGGCGTCGTCGGCGAAGAGCAGCAGCAGCGGGGTCTCGCTCTCGCCCTTCTGCACCAGTACCCGTGTCAGCCCGCCCTCGCCGAGCGGCGTGTTCACATGCAGTTCGTTCCGGTCGTACACCCAGGCGGCCTCCTGGCTCAGCCGCTGGACGCTCGGCTCGGCCGGGCACTTCAGTACCAGGTCCGCCATCTCGCCGTGCCGGCCCGAGAACAGGGCGATGTCGCGCCGGCCCGTCGTCAGGCGCAGCACGGGCTCGGCGGTGGAGTACTTCAGTGTCCGGCTGCCCAGCGAGAGCCCGGTGGTCAGCAGCCTGGCATCCTTGCCGGGCACGGTGATCCGCAGGTCGCCGGCGTCGGTGGGCAGGTCGGTGGTGACGGGCTGCGTGCCGTCGTTGCGGGCGATGTACACCTGGGCGCCGGTGTCCGGGTTGGCCAGGTGGTACACCTTCAGGCCCTCGGCCCGCACCTCCGCCGCCCGGTCCAGCCTGGCGAAGTCCGGTACCCGTTGCAGCAGATGGCCGAGCTGGTGCATCGGCGCGATCTTGTCCGTGACGTTCCGGCCCTCGTCGATCGCGGCGCCGTAGTCGTACGACGTGTAGACGACCGGCGCGGGCAGCCAGCCCCACGAGGTCCCGCCGAAAGTCATGTACACGTTGTGCAGGGTGAGCCCGTTGGCGAGGTTGGTCAGGTAGAAGCGGCGCTCGTAGGCCGCGTCCCGGGTGCGTCGTGACTCGGCGTATCCCTTGCCGTCGAACCAGGCCCCGCCCCAGGGGTCGAACCAGCCGCCTCCGAACTCGGGCACGAAGCCGGGCGTGTTCGGCGAGGCGGTGGCACCGCCCTTGAGCCCGCCCGGCCCGTAGTGACCCCAGTCCGGCGGCGTCTGGGCGGGCGACGGATACCCGTCGAACCCGTACAGCCAGCCGCCCTTCTCCCCGCCCGTGTCGAACGAGCCGGGGATCCAGTGGCCGTTGCGCCCCTTGTCGTTGTGGAACAGAGGGACGTCGATGCCGTCCGCCCGCACCTTCCGGTACAGGTGGGACATGTAGTTTCGGCCGGTGTCCTCGGTGACGTGGGAGTCGTACTCGTTCTCGATCTGGTAGAGCAGGACCGTGCCGGTGCCCCGGGTGAAGAGGTGCCCCCGCGCGATCCGGTTGACCTGCGACAGCCACTCGTCCACCGAGGACAGGTAGGCCGGGTCGTCGGTGCGCGCCGTGCCCTTCGCCGCCGTCAGCCAGCCCGGGAAGCCACCGCCGTCGACCTCCGCGTTGATGTAGGGACCGGGCCGCAGGATGACGTACAGCCCCGTCTCGGCGGCCGTGCGCAGGAAGAGGTCGAGGTCCCGGACGCCCGTGAAGTCGTACCGGCCCGGGGCGGGGGAGTGGTAGTTCCACGCCACGTAGATGCTGACGGTGTTGTAGCCGTGGGCCCGCATCTTCTGCAGCACGTCCCGCCACAGGGAGGGGCTCGGCAGCCGGAAGGGGTGCAGCTCGCCGGACCACACGACCAGGCGTCTGCCGTCGACGAGCAGGGAGTACCGGTCGTACCCGATGGTGTGCCGCCGGCCGTCGGCGCTCGGCGGGGCGGGTGCGGGACCGGTCGGCACACTGCGTGCCGCGTACGCCGAGGGCGCGCCGGGGCCGCCACTGCCGCCCAGGGCGAGCCCGAGCGCACTCGAGCCGGCCAGGGCACTGAAGGTACGTCTGCTGAGCGCCAAGGTGGATCCTCCCGGGCGATCTTACGGGGCGCGGGTCCGGTCATTCTCCACGGAGGTACGCCCCACAATGGACACATGAGGATCTCGGCACGGGCGGATTACGCGGTACGGGCGGTTCTGGAGCTGGCCGTACGGCAGGGTGACGGCCCGGTGAAGGCGGAGGAGGTCGCCGCCGTTCAGGACATCCCCCACAAGTTCCTGGAAGGGATCCTGGGCGACCTCCGCCGTGCGGGGATCGTCGACAGCCGGCGTGGCGGGGGCGGCGGCTACCGGCTGGCCCGGGACGCGGCGGCGATCACGGTCGCGGACGTGATCCGCGCGGTCGACGGCCCCATCGTCTCCGTACGCGGTGAACGCCCGACCGGCCTCGCCTACACCGGCACCGCCCGGCCCCTGCTGCCCCTGTGGATCGCCCTGCGCGCCAATGTGCGCCGGATCCTGGAGGGCGTCACCCTCGCCGACCTCGCGGCGGACGCGCTGCCCGAGCCGGTCCGGGCGCTGGCGTCGGAACCGGCGGCCTGGGAGAACCCCTAGCGTCTGCGGCCGGTGCGGCGGCACTTACCTGTCAGGTCATCGACCCCGGCCCGGGCCCGCGGCAGGATCGTGGACATCACAAGCCGACCGCGGCAGGAAGGATGCCATGACCGCCTACGCGATAGCCCATTTGCAGGAAGCCGCCCCGCACCCGGAGATCGCCGAGTACATGGCGCGCATCACCGCGACCTTCGAGCCGTACGGCGGCCGGTTCCTCGTGCACGGCGCCGCGCACGAGGTGAAGGAGGGCACCTGGCCCGGACACGTCGTGGTGATCGGCTTCCCGTCGATCGACCGGGCACGGGCTTGGTGGGACTCGGACGCGTACCAGGAGATCGCACCGCTGCGCGCGCGTCACATCGACGGCGACATCGTCCTGGTGCCCGGTGTCGCCGAGGGCTACGACCCGACCGCCACCGCGACGGCGATGCTGGAGGCGCTTCGCGGCGACCGGGCGGTGCCGGGGGACGGGGAGTGAAAACCCCGAAGTGAATGGCCGAAGTTCACTCTCCCCGGCCCGGGCGGGGCTCCCTACGCTACCCACGCCTCCCTTCCTCCTTCACAGATAGCGCACAGTTTCTTCAAAAGTGAACGGGTGGACCGGAGGCGCACCCCCCACTCGACAACAGGGAGAAACCATGGCTGGTGGGCTCCTCCTGAGCGGCGCCGTCGCCGCTCTTCTCACCACCGCGCTACCCGCTCAGTCCTCGTCGCCCGTGTTCGACGACCCGCCCCCGGACAAGATCGTCATCGATGTGGCGACGGTGAACGGCTCGGGCTGTCCCGCGGGTACGGCCGCCGTGGCCGTGTCCCCGGACAACACGGCCTTCACCGTGACGTACAGCGCCTACCTGGCCCAGGCCGGCGGCAACTCCGACCCCACGGCCTTCCGCAAGAACTGCCAGCTCAATCTGGTGGTCCACGTACCGCAGGGCTTCACCTACGCGGTCGCCAGCGCGGACTACCGGGGCTTCCTCTCGCTCCAGCCCGGCGCGTCCGCCACGCAGAAGGCCTCGTACTACTTCCAGGGCTCGTCGAACACCGTGCCCAGAAGTCACCCCTTCAGCGGCGCCTACAACGACGACTGGCAGGCCACCGACAGCACGGACTGGGCGCAGCTGGTCTGGGCGCCCTGCGGGGTCCTGCGCAACTTCAACATCAACACCGAACTGAGGGTGAACGCCGGGACGTCGGCCCCGGGCAAGGTCAGCTTCATGACGATGGACTCGACGGACGGGGACATCAGCACGGTGTACCACCTGGCATGGAAGGAGTGCCCGCGGACCTAGCACCGCGTTCCGGCGGCGCTGCCGCAGGCGGGCGGCCCACGCGCTGTGGGCCGCCCGCCTCTTCGCGGTCGGGTCGGTCGTCGACGCCCAGGGTGAGGGTGCCGGTGTAGCCGGACGCGGGGGAGCCGCCCAGGGCGGTGAGGGTGAGGAGACCCGAACCGGCGCCTCCGCCGTCGTAGACGGAGTCCTGGGAGAGGGTGGTGCGGGTGACCTTGTTCGTGGAGTACGGGGAGAGCCTGCCCACCGCCGCCGTGACGGTCTCGCCGAAGAAGAGCTGACCGGTGTGGAGGGTGGAGCCGCCGGTGAAGGAGCCGTCCGGGGTCAGGGTGACGTCCGTGTGGACCTTCACGTGGAGGTGCACGCAGCGGCCCCGGTACCAGCCCGGGTAGACGGTCGTGATGCCGGCGGTCCCGCGGGAGTCGGTGAGGACGCCGCCGCGCAGGAAGGTGCCGTCGTGCGGCTCGCTGTGGCCGTTGTTGCCGACGTAGCCGGAGTACTCACCGAGCGCGTCGGCGTGCCATATCTCCACCAGAGCGTTGCTCAGGGGTGCGCAGGCCGAGTCCACGACGGTCAGGGCGAGCTTGAGGGGGATGCCTGCCTTGCCTTCGGTGACGTCGGAGCGGACGAGCGCTCCGTCGAGGTAGTAGGGGCCCTCGGTCATCTCCTTCGTGAGGGTGCAGACGGCCGCCGCGGCGGCGGACGTGCGCGGGGCCGCCGGCGCCTGTGGCGCGGTCGCGGCTCCCACGGCCAGCGCCGCGGCCGTGGTGCCGGTGGCGATCAGTAGGGTACGGCGCCCGATCGAGCGGGCATCTGAGGTTTCTGTCATGAGCACGGCACCGTAGGGGCGGTTCCTGTCGGCAGCCTGTCAGTCCGGCAAAGTGACGGTGCGTCAAGGCGCGGTTGAGACAGCGGAGCCGGTGTGTGCAGCGCGTCCGCGTATCCCGCCCACGGGGCCCCGCTAGCCCGCCTGTCCCATTCCCGCCGCGTTGGGCCAGCTCTGCGCGTTGGGCCAGCCCGTTGCCGGGGCCGGGGTCAGGCCCGTGGCGGGGGGCAGGCCCGTGGCGGGCGCCGGAGCCGTCATGCCGCGTACCTGCGCCGCGGTGAGGCCACCGCGGGCCGGGACGCCGGGCGGGGTGGGCGCGACGGCGGCCGCGGGAGCCGGCACCGGTGCGGGGAGGGGAGCGGGCGCCGGCTGCTGAGGTACCGGCTGTGGTGCGGGTGCCGGTGCCATCGGCTGCTGGGCGGGCACCGGAGCCTGCATCGGTACCTGCATCGCTGCCGGCATCGGGGCGGGCATCGGGGCCGGTGCCGGCACGGGGGCCGGCTGGGCTGCCGCCGGCATCGGCATCCCGGCGCCGGGATGCACGGCGGCGGGGAGCGGCATGCCGGTGCCGGCGGCCGGGGCGGGAGCGGCAGCGGCGGTGGCCTGTGCGGCAAGCCCCTGCATACCGGACCCGTTGGTCTCGCTCATCAGCCGGTCCACGGCCGCCGTACCCGAGCTGTAGCTGGTCCCGGTGCCCAGCTCGGGTACGGCGGCTCCCCTCCTGGTCCCGTAGAGCACCTGTTCCAGGCCGGACACCAGGCGACGCACGTCGACCTGGGGGCGCACCACGAGTCTCAGGAAGCGACTGGAGGAACCGATCTTGTTGCCGCACTCGCGCACCAGGATGCGGTGCTCGGTGAGCATCCGGTCCCGGACCACCGTGCCCTCGGCACCGACGGGGAGGCGGATGAAGAGGAAGTTGCCCTGGGAGGGGTAGACCGTGAGCCCGGGCAGCGCGGAGAGGTGGCTGGCCATCTCCAGCCGGTCACGGCGGACCTGCTGCAGGCTCTGCGCGTACTCGGCACCGTGCTCCTTCAGCATGAACACCACGTGCTCGGCGAAGGAGTTGAGGTTCCACTTGGGCAGCATGGCGCGGACCTTGCCCGCCAGCGCCGGGTTGGCGACCAGGTAGCCGAAGCGTATGCCGTGCAGCCCGAAGTTCTTGCCGAGGCTGCGGAGCACGATCACGTTGGGACGGAGCATGGCCTCCTGGACGACGCTCGGTTCGGCCTCCGCGTCGGCGAACTCCAGGAAGGACTCGTCCACGATCACCAGGTCGAGGTCGGCCATGGCGTCCATGAACTGCACCACCGACTGCTTGCGCAGGTAGCCGCCGTCGGGGTTGTTGGGGTTGCAGATCACCGCGACCCGCGTGCCCCGGGCCCGGATGAACTCGGCGTACTGGGCCAGGTCCAGGGCGAAGCCGTTCGCCTCCTGGAGCGGGAACATGTCGACCCGCTTGCCCGTCTCCATCGGCTGGTCGGTCCAGCGGCCGAAGGTGGGGACGGGGACGGCGAGGGACTCGCGGACCAGCAGGTGGTCGATCCAGGTGATCAGTTCGGTGGAGCCGTTGCCCATCGCCACGCACTGCGGCGGCAGTTGCAGCAGGCCGCACAGCTCCGCCGTGATGGTGTCGGCGCTGCTGGGGTAGTACGTGACGATCTCGCGCAACCGGACCGCCATCTCCTCGAACATGGCCGGAGTGGGGAAGTAGGGGTTGCACGGGATGCAGAAGTCCACCGGGCCGGTCCCGTCGCCGCCCTCCCGCGTCAGCGCCGCCATCGAAGGGCTGTGCGCGGCGGTGCCGCGGAACAACGAGGTGACGTTGCCGGCCAAGGGAACCTCCGTTCAGGGTGGCCCGTGCGGGGGAGCACGGGCCGCCCTTGGATACGGAAGGGACGGCAGTGGCGTTCAACTCACCGCCGGTGTGAGCCGCTTCACGCCCCGAACGTGTGGATCGTCGTCGTCCGGTACGTCTGGCCGGGCCGGAGCACGGTCGAGGGGAAATCGGCGTGGTTGGGCGAGTCCGGGAAGTGCTGCGTCTCCAGGCAGAGCGCGTCGCCCTGGCGGTAGGTGCGGCCCCCGGTGCCGGTGAGGGTGCCGTCGAGGAAGTTGCCGGAGTAGAACTGCAGCCCCGGCTGGTCGGTGGCGATCTCGAGGGTGCGGCCGGAGCGGGGGTCGCGCAGGGTCGCGATGTGCTCGGGCCTGGCCGTGCCGCCCTTGTCCAGGACCCAGTTGTGGTCGTACCCCTTGGCCCGCACCTGCTGCTCGTGACCGGCCCGGATGTCCCGGCCGATCGGCTTGGCGCGGCGGAAGTCGAAGGGCGTGCCCGCGACCGGGGCCAGCTCGCCGGTGGGGATCAGGCCCGAGTCGGTCGGGGTGTAGCGGGAGGCGGCGATCCTGAGTTCGTGGTCCTCGATCGTGCCGCTGCCCTCGCCGGCCAGGTTCCAGTAGACGTGGCTGGTGAGGTTGACGACGGTCGCCTTGTCGGTGGTCGCCTCGTAGTCGATGCGCCACGCGCCGTGCCGGTCGAGGGTGTACGTCACCTTCGTCCGGAGGGTGCCCGGGTAGCCCATCTCGCCGTCGACGCTCGTGTAGTACAGGCACAGGCCGACGTCGGAGCCCTCGGCGAACGGCTCCACGTCCCACACGTGCTTGTCGAAGCCCTTGGCGCCGCCGTGCAGGCTGTTGACGCCGTCGTTGACGGACAGTTGGTGGCTCGTGCCGTCGAGGGTGAACCGCCCGTTGCCGATGCGGTTGCCGTAGCGGCCGATCAACGCGCCGAAGTACGGGCTGGCAGCCACGTAGTCGTCGATGTCGCCGAAGCCCGCGACGACGTTGGCGTGGCGGCCGTGGCGGTCGGGGATCTCCAGGGTCTGGACGATGCCGCCGTAGGAGAGGACCTTCAGGCGGGTGCCGCCGTTCTCCAGGGACCAGCGGTGGATGCGGGTGCCGTCGGCGAGTTCGCCGAAGGGTTCCCTCACCGGCTTCCTGGCCCCCGAACCGGTGCCGGCCCGGGCGCCCGCCGCGGCGGTGGCTGATGTCGCTGTCGTGCCGAGGGTGGTGGCGGCGAGGCTCGCCGCGGCTGCTCCTGCGATGACCGTGCGTCTGTTCAGTTCCATGGGTGCGGCTCCCGTGACGGAGGGGCCCCGCCGGCTCTCCGGCGGGGCCCGGGCTGACTTACGAACCGGACTTGCGCTTGTTCCACACGTCGAACCCGACCGCCACCAGCAGGGCGATGCCCTTGATGACCTGCTGCCAGTCGGTGCCGACGCTGAGGAGGTTCATGCCGTTGTTCAGCACGCCGAGGACGAGACCGCCGATGATGGCGCCGAGGACGGTGCCGACACCGCCGCTCATCGACGCACCGCCGATGAACGACGAGGCGATGGCCTCGAGTTCGAAGTTGAGGCCCGCCTTCGGCGAGGCCGCGTTCAGCCGGCCGGCGACCACCAGACCCGCCAGGGCCGCGAGCACGCCCATGTTCAGGAAGACGTAGAAGGTGACCTTCTTGTCCTTGACGCCGGACAGCTTCGCAGCCGGCAGGTTGCCGCCGATCGCGTAGATGTGACGGCCGAAGACGGCGTTGCGCATCACGTAGCCGTAGCCGACCACCAGGGCGCCGAGGATGATCAGCACGATCGGGGCGCCCTTGTAGCTGGCGAGCAGCATCGTGACGACGAGGATCGCGGCGCTGATGGCGACGAGCTTGAGCAGGAAGATGTTGCGCGGCAGCACCTCGAGGGAGAACTCCTGCTGGCGCTTCCTGTCGCGGAACTCCTGCACGACCGTGAAGACGATCAGGGCGATGCCCAGCAGCAGGGTGATGTTGTGGTAGTTGGTGTTCGGACCGGCCTCCGGCAGGAAGCCGTTGCCCATCTTCTCCAGTCCCCCCGGGAACGGGCCGAGGGTCTGGCCCTCCAGGAAGATCTCGGTCAGACCGCGGAAGATCAGCATCCCGGCGAGGGTGACGATGAACGAGGGGATGCCGAAGTAGGCGATCATGAATCCCTGTACCGCGCCGGCCACCGCGCCCACCAGCAGGCACAGCACCAGGGCGACCGGCCAGGCCACACCGTGCTCCACGGTCAGGACCGCCGCGAACGCGCCGATGAACGCGGTCAGCGAGCCGACCGACAGGTCGATGTGGCCCGCGATGATGACCAGCATCATGCCGATCGCGAGGATCAGGATGTGGCTGTTCTGCAGCACCAGGTTGGAGACGTTGCGCGGCAGCAGCAGGTCGCCGTCGGTCCACACCGAGAACAGGACCACGATCAGGCCGAGCGCGATCAGCATGCCGTACTGCCGCATGTTGTTGCGCAGGCCGTTCAGCATCAACTGCAGCAGGCCGCCGACGGCCTGGTCGCCGCTCTTCCCGGGCGGCGCCGGGGCCGGGGTCTTGGCGGTCACGTCCGTGCTCATCGGGTTACCTCTTTGTCCTTCGTCATCTGGCGCATCAGCGATTCCTGTGATGCCTCGGCCCGTGAGAACTCGCCGGTCAGCCGCCCGGCGGCCATCGTGTAGATGCGGTCGCACATGCCGAGCAGCTCCGGCAGCTCGGAGGAGATGAAGACGACCGCCTTGCCCTCGGCCGCCAGCTGGTCGATGACCGTGTAGATCTCGAACTTGGCGCCGACGTCGATACCGCGCGTCGGCTCGTCCAGAATCAGCACGTCCGGACCCGCGAAGATCCACTTGCTGAGGACGACCTTCTGCTGGTTGCCGCCGGAGAGCTTGCCCACCGGCTCGAAGACGGTCGGCGCCTTGATGTTCATCGACGTGCGGAACCGCTCGGCGACCTGCCGCTCCTCGTGCTCGTCGACCACACCGCGCCGGGCCACCTTGCCGAGGGAGGTCAGCGAGATGTTGCGGTTGATGGTGTCGATGAGATTGAGGCCGTAGTGCTTGCGGTCCTCGGTGACATAGGCGATGCCGTGCCCGATCGCCTCGGCGACGGACTTCGTACGGATCTCCGTGCCGTCCTTGAGGACCGTGCCGCCCGCGTACCGGCCGTAGGACCGTCCGAAGACGCTCATGGCGAGTTCGGTGCGGCCGGCGCCCATGAGGCCCGCGATGCCGACGATCTCCCCGCGCCGCACCTTGAGCGACACGTCGTCGACCACCTTGCGCTGCTGGTCGATCGGGTGGTGCACGCTCCAGCCACGGATCTCCAGGGCCGGGGCCGCGCCCTCCTGCGCCTGGTGCGGGGTGCGCTCGGGGAAGCGGTGGTCGAGGTCGCGGCCGACCATGCCGCTGATGATCCGGTCCTCGGTCGTCTCCGCGGCCTTCACGTCGAGCGTCTCGATGGAGCGCCCGTCGCGGATGATCGTCACCGAATCGGCGACCCGGCGGATCTCGCCCAGCTTGTGGGAGATGATGATCGAGGTGATGCCCTGCTTCTTCAGCTCCAGGATCAGGTCGAGGAGTTTGCCGCTGTCCTCGTCGTTCAGCGCCGCCGTCGGCTCGTCCAGGATGAGCAGCTTCACCTTCTTCGACAGCGCCTTCGCGATCTCCACGAGCTGCTGCTTGCCCACGCCGATGTCGGCGACGCGGGTCTCCGGGTGATCGGTCAGGCCGACCCGGCGCAGCAGTTCGGCGGCATGCCTGAGGGTGTCGTTCCAGTTGATGAACCCGCGCGTGGCGTGCTCGTTGCCGAGGAAGATGTTCTCCGCGAGGGAGAGGTACGGCACCAGCGCCAGCTCCTGGTGGATGATGACGATGCCGTGGTGCTCGCTCGCCCGGATGTCCTTGAAGCGGCAGACCTCTCCCTCGAAGAGGATCTCGCCCTCGTAGCTGCCATGCGGATGGACGCCGGAGAGCACCTTCATCAGGGTGGACTTGCCGGCGCCGTTCTCGCCGCAGATGGCGTGGACCTCGCCCTGACGCACCGCCAGTGTGACGTCCGAGAGCGCTTTGACACCGGGAAAGGTCTTGACGATCGAGCGCATTTCCAGGACGGGTCCCGCCATGGTCGTGCCTTCCAATCAGTGTGGGGTCGGACGGTCGGCGGACTACTTGAGCTGGTCGGCCGTGTAGTAACCGCCCTTGACGAGCACGTCCTCGTAGTTGGTCCTGTCGACGCTGACCGGCTGGAGCAGGTAGGCGGGGACGACCTTGGAGCCGTTGTCGTACGACTTGCTGTCGTTGACCTCGGGCTTCTTGCCCTTCAGCACGTCGTCGACCATCGTCGAGGCGACCTCGGCCAGCTTGCGGAGGTCCTTGTAGACGGTCTGCGTCTGCTGACCGCTGATGATCGACTTCACGGAGGCCAGCTCGGCGTCCTGGCCGGTGATGACCGGCAGCGGCTTGCTGCCGGAGCCGTAGCCGTCCGACTTCAGCGCGGACAGGATGCCGATGGAGATGCCGTCGTACGGCGAGAGGACGGCGTCGACCCGCTCGCTCTTGTACGAGGAGGTGAGGATGTCGTCCATGCGCCGCTGGGCGGTGGCGCCGTCCCAGCGCAGGGTGGTGACCTTGTTGAGCGCGGTCTGGCCGGACCGGACGACGAGCTGCTTCTTGTCCATGTACGGCTTCAGCACGCTCATCGCGCCGTTGAAGAAGTACCGGGTGTTGTTGTCGTCGTTGGAGCCGGCGAACAGCTCGATGTTGAACGGGCCCGACTTGCCCTTGCCCAGCCCGAGCTTGTCCACGATGTACTGGCCCTGGAGCTTGCCGACCTTCTCGTTGTCGAACGAGGCGTAGTAGTCGACGTTCTTCGAGCCGAGGATCAGCCGGTCGTAGGAGATGACCGGGATGTCGGCGTCCGCGGCCTGCTGGAGCACGCTGTTCAGGGACTTGTTGTCGATGGCCGCGATGATCAGGCCCTTGACGCCCTGCGTGATCAGGTTCTCGATCTGCGAGACCTGCTGCTCGGGGTCGTCCTCGCCGTAGACCAGCTTCGTCTTGTAACCCTTGGCCTCCAGGTCCTTGACGACGTTCTTGCCGTCGGAGATCCAGCGCTCGGAGGACTTGGTCGGCATCGCGATGCCGATGGTGGCGCCCTTGACGTCGCCCGGCTTCTCCTTGCTGCCGCCCTCGCCGCTCTGCCCGCAGGCGGTCAGGGTCAGGGCGAGCGAGGCGGCTCCGGCTATCGCGGCGAGTGCGGCTCTGCGGTTGCGCATGGTGATCAGTCCTTGGTCTTCTCGTCGTTGAGAGGGGTCACGCGTTGCTGGGGAAGCGGCTGAGCGGGCCGGGCAGCCGGGAGCCGAGCGGCGCCATGTCGCCGTCCGCGCCGTGCCGGGCGAGCAGGTCCAGGGCGAGCCGGCCGCGCCGCACCCGCTCCCGGGCGGTGTCCAGGGTCACGTCCCGCAGATGGGTGCCCCACGGGTAGATGCCGGGCGCCTTGGACAGCCCGAACTTCAGGTAGAGCGGTGCGCCGCGCCGGATCAGCTCGGCGACCTCGTACATCCGCACATAGCCGCCGAGGTCGTCGGGGGCCTCGATGTACATGTCCATGGGCGCGCCGGACACCCGGCGGATCTCCGTGAGGTGATCCAGCGTCAGATCACTGGGCACGTTGACCGAGTCGGCGCCGAGCCGCTCGTAGACCGCGTACGAGGCCGGGTTGACGGGGCCGATCAGCGCCGAGACCTTGAGCGTGGTGTCGGCCGGGATGATCCCGGTCTCGCGGGCCCGGTGCAGGGTCCACAGCACGCCCTCGTCGGCCACCAGCAGGCACTTGACGCCCAGCTCGGTCGCCCGGACGGCGTCTTCGACACAGCCCGCCACCGCGTCGTGGCCCCGTGCGCGCAGTCCGGCCCCCCGCGAGTCGGACCGCACCGAGCCACCGATGTCCCAGGTGCCGCGCGGGCCGGTGAACAGGCACAGCTCGATGTCGCGGGCGGCGGTGGCCTCGACCATCTCGGTGATCTCGGCGTCGGTGAGCATCCACACGCCGCTGCCCTGGCTGATCCGGTGGATCGGCACATCGAGGCGGGAGGCCTCCTTGAGCACGACCGCCAGCGCTTCGGGACCCTCGCACGACGGGATCTCGGTGCGCCAGCGGCCGCCGCCCGGGAAGCTGTGGGCGGAGGTGTCGGCGGGGTCGAGGGCGGGGGCGCCCAGGCCGAGTGCGGCGAGCACCTGCTCGCCGGGCCTGCGGACTGCCGGGGCGGAAGCGTCGGTCACAAGCTGTCCTTGGAGTCTGAGTGTTCGAGATATCGGACGAGGTTCGCCACTCGGGGCGGAAGACGGCCTGGGTGGCACCGCGAAAAAAGTGCCGTGGTGGTACGCCGGTCAGGGCGCCGTCAGGTCACGCCCGACCGGCGTACGGCTAGGGGCGCAGCAGCACCTTGCCCACCTTCGGGTCGCCGGCCCCGACCAGTTCGATGGCCTGCGAGAACTCGGCCAGCGGCAGCTCGTGCGTGACCAGCGGCAGCGGGTCCAGCAGCCCGGCGCCGAACACCTGCACGGTGTGCGCCCAGGCGTCCGGCGGTGCCCCGAAGACGGTGTGCACCTCCAGCTGCCGTACGACGAGGTCGGTCGGGTCGAGCCCGTCCGCGCCCGGCGCCGGGATGCCGGTCAGGACCAGGCGTCCGCCGCGCCTGAGCAGCGAGGCGGCGGTGCGCGCGGCGGACGCGGACCCGGCCGTCTCGATCACCACGTCGAAGTCGTCGGGCAGCTCCTGGTCCCTGGTGCGGAAGTCGGTCGCCCCGAATCGCCGGGACAGCGCCTCCCGGTCGGTGCGCGTGCCCACCACCAGCAGCTCCACCGGGGAGACGGCCTTCAGGAACTGCACGGCGAACATCCCGAGCGTGCCCGTGCCGACCACCGCGACCCGCTCTCCCGGCCGCGCGCCCGCCTTGAGCGCCGCGGCCGCGATGCACGCGGCCGGCTCCAGCAGCGCGGCGGCGGTGAGATCGGCGTCGTCCGCCAGGACGTGCAGCAGCCGCGCGGGCAGGGTGAGCGTGGCGGCCATGGCGCCCGGCTGGGTGAAGCCGGTCTCCTCGTAGCCGTCCGTGCACAACGTGGTCTCGCCCGCGTGGCAGCGGTCGCAGACCTGGCAGTTGCGGAAGCCCTCGCCGACGACCTTGCGCCCGACGAGCGTCCCGGGCACCCCGGCCCCGACGGCCGTGACCGTCCCCGACCACTCGTGGCCGGGCGTGAGCGGGTAACGCACGTACCCCTCGGGCCGGTTGCCCTGGTACACCTCGCGGTCGCTGCCGCAGATGCCGACCGCGTGCACGGCCACCAGTGCCTCGCCGGGACCGGGTTCGCGAGGCGTGTGCGCCTCGATCCGGTGCGCGCCCGGCGCCTCGACCAGAACCTGGGAACTCACTTGCCGGCCTTCGGCTTGCGCTGCTCCCAGCCCTCGGCCCACAGGTCGAAACGGGCCTGCTGCTGCGGGAACTCGGCCGCCGCCTCGACGTCCAGCTCGACACCGAGACCCGGCGCGTCGGACAGGTGGAAGTACCCGTCGACGACCTCGGGAGCCCCCTTGACCACCTTCTTGATCTCCGCGTCCGCGAAGTCGTTGAAGTGCTCGAGGATCTTGAAGTTCGGGGAGGTGAAGCCGACCTGGAGGGAGGCGGCGGTCAGCACCGACCCGCCCACGTTGTGCGGCGCGACGAGCATGTAGTGGGTCTCGGCGGTCGCGGCCAGCTTCCGCGTCTCCCAGATACCGCCGATGTGGCCGACGTCGGGCTGGATGATGTCCACGGCCTGGCTCTCGAACAGCTCGCGGAACTCGATCCGGTCGTGGATGCGCTCACCGGTGGCGACCGGGATGTCCACCTTGGCGGCGACCTTCTCCAGCGCCTTGAGGTTCTCCGGCGGGCAGGGCTCCTCCAGCCAGGCGGGCTTGAAGGGCGCCAGCTCGCGGGCGAGCCGTACGGCGGTCGAGGGCGAGAACCGGCCGTGCATCTCCAGCATCAGCTCGGCGTCCGGGCCGATCGCGTCGCGCACGGCCTCGATCAGCGAGACGGCGTACAGGGTCTGCTGGTGGTCGAGTTCGAAGTGCCCGGTGCCGAACGGGTCGATCTTCAGTGCCTTGTAGCCGCGCTCGACGACCCCCTGGGCGGCCTTGTGGTAGGCCTCCGGGGTTCGCTCGGTCGTGTACCACCCGTTGGCGTAGGCCTTCACCCTGTCGGTGACCTTGCCGCCGAGCAGCTGCCAGACCGGCACGCCGAGGGCCTTGCCCTTGATGTCCCAGCACGCCATCTCGACGACCGCGATGCCGGACATGACGATCTCGCCGGCGCGGCCGTAGTCGCCGTACTTCATGCGGCGCACGAGGTCCTCGACAGCGAACGGGTCGGATCCGAGAATGTGGTTGGCCTCGGCTTCCCGCAGATAGCCGATCAGCGCGTCGGTGTGCCCGAGCATCCGGGTCTCGCCGACTCCCGTGATCCCCTCGTCGGTGTGCACCTGGACGTAGGTCAGGTTGCGCCACGGCGTGCCGACCACGTGCGTGCTGATTCCGGTGATGCGCACGGCAGTTGCCTCTCAGCTGTTCGAGATTTCGTCACACGTTCGAAATGTTGGCGTGACAGTAAGGACGGGGTGGCGGGGGTGTCAATGGGGCGAACAGGTAACGGTTTCGGCACGGCTTTCGAGAATTCTTTCGCTCCCCTACGAAACCTTCACAAGGGTGGCTAGGAACGTGACCCGCGCGGACCTTAGTCTTCCCGCGTCATGGACTACTGCCACCCGTGCCAACGGCACCTCAACGGCGCTCTGGCCTGCCCGGGGTGCGGCACACCGGCCCAGCGACCCGCCGTGTCCACACAGGCTCCGGTCGCGCACGCGTACGCGGGTGCGGGTGAGACGTACGCCGGCCAGGTCCCCGCACAGGGGTACGGCGGCCAGGTCCCTGCCGCGGGCTACGACGGGCATGTCGCTTCCGCGGGCTACGACAGGCGCGTCCCCTCCCAGCGGCACGGCGGCGACGCCCCGGCCGAGGAGCACGGCGTCGGCCGGGAGTACGGCGTCCCCCAGGAGGACGACGTCACTCACCAGGGCGGCGTCACCCGGGAGTACGAGGCCACCCAGGAGTACGAGTCGGGCGGCCGGGAGGAACCGGAGGAGCCCGAGGAGGGCGAGCCGCGGGAGGAGTCCGAGGCCGGTGGCCGGGCCGCCCGGCGCCGGGGGCGCGGCACCGCCGCCGCGAGCCCCGCCGAGGCCGACTCCAGCAGGCGTGACCGCAAGGCCGCCGCACACCGGCGCCGCCGGCGCCGTACCGTGCTGGTGGCCGCGGGCTTCGTCCTGGCCGCGGGCGGGCTGAGCCTGGCCGAACTGGGCACGGACGCGCCCTTCTCGCCCTTCTCCAGCGACCCTCCGGCCACGGCCGGGGACCCCGCGCCGGACGGCGGCTCGTCCTCCACCGCGCCGGACCGCACGGCCCGCCCGGTCGACGACACCGCCGCCGTCTCCCCGGGCGCGTCCGCCTCCCCGGACGCCTCGGCCTCCGCGTCCGCCTCCGCCTCCCCCGGGGACAAGGGCTCCGCGTCCCCGTCCGCCGAGGACACCGGAAAGCCGCGGCAGTCGGCCACGGCGGGCGCCGGTGCCACCGCCACCGCCCCCGCCGCCCCGGGCACGACCGGGCCCGCCGCCACCCCGACCGCGGCTCCGACGACCGCCGCCCCGACCCCGCAGCCGTCGCCCACCAAGACCTGCAACCGGTTCCTGTGGTGGTGCAGCTGAGTCCCGCCCGGGGCGTGCCCCGTATCCCCACCCGTACGCCGTCCGGGGTACCGGTGACACCCTGGGGCCCGTCCCGCGGTTGAGTCGAACAGGTACGTCCCGCCGTACCGCTCTCGGGAACGCCCCCGAGCGGGAGAGGGCGTTGTGCTGAGAGGTACCAGCGAGCAGCGGCTCGGTCGAGGAGAGCGGATGACGCAGCAGATCACCGTCCAGGGCACGGTCGCCGAGGGCTTCGAGGCGGTGCGTGAGGAGTTCGCCGCCTTCGTCGCCGCGGAACGGGACGACTACGAGGGCCAGTTGTGCGCGTACGTCCACGGTCGGCGGGTCGTCGACCTGTGGGCGGGCGAGGGGGTGGCGGGCGAGTCCCTCTACGGCGTGTACTCGGCCACGAAGGGCGCTGCCCACCTGGTCGCGGCGCTGCTCGTGCAGGACGGCACGCTGGAGCTGGACCGCAGAGTCACCTATTACTGGCCCGAGTTCGCCGCCGAGGGCAAGGGTGCGCTGACGCTGCGGGACCTGCTGGCGCACCGTGCGGGGCTGATCGGCACCGACACCGGCTTCACGCTCGCGGAGCTGGCCGACGACCGGGTGCTCGCCGAACGCCTCGCCGACCAGCGGCCGTTCTGGCGGCCGGGCACGGCCTTCGGCTGCCACGCCCTGGTCATCGGCGCGCTGACCGGCGAGGTGGTCCGGCGGGCGACGGGCCGGACCCTCCAGGAGCTGTACGAGGAGCGGGTCCGCGCGCCCTACGGCCTCGACTTCCACCTGGGCCTGCCGGCCGACCGGGAGCCGCGCTTCCGCCCGGTCCAGCCGATGCTGCCGACCCCCGAGCAGCGGGCCCTCCTCGACGGGCTGCCGTCCGGCCCGCACACCCTCGCCGCGATCGCCTTCAACCGGCACGGCGCCGAGCCGACCGACCTGGAAGGCCTGCTCGGTGAACGGCGGATCCGGGCCAGGGGCCCGGCCTCGGTGGGCGGAGTCGCCTCGGCGCGGGGCCTGGCGGGGATGTACGCGGCGGCCATCGGCGAGGTCGACGGCAAGGCCCCGCTGCTCAAGGAGGACACGCTCGCGGAGTTCGGGCAGATCCACTCCGTCGGGTACGACCTGGTCGCCCGCGCCCACAAGTCCTTCGGTCTCGGGTTCCAGGCGACCGCCGACACCTGGCACCCCTTCCTCGGCGCCGGCGCGATCGGCCACAGCGGCGCGAACGGCGTCCAGTCCTTCGCCGACCCCCGCAGCGGCCTGGCCTACGGCTACACCCGCCGCCGTTTCGCCTTCCCGGGCGGTGCGGCCCCGGAGAACGACCGCCTGGCGGCGGCGGTGCACCGGTCGGCCCTGGCCGCGCGCTAGGTGGTTCGGAGGAACCGGAGAAGAGGCCGCACCCCACGTCCAGGGGTGCGGCCTCCGCTGTCTGCAACGACGGCCGTCAGGCCAGCGTCACGGTGATGTTCCCCCGTGTCGCCTTCGAGTACGGGCACACCTGGTGGGCCTTCTCGATCAGGGCCCGCGCAGCGGCCTCGTCGGTGCCCGGAATGTCCGCCGAGATCTCCACGATGATCCCGAACCCGTCCTCGTTCTTGCCGATGCCGACCTTCGCGGTGACGGTCGAGCCGGAGACGTCGGCGCCCTCCTGCCGGGCGACCACGGCGAGCGCGCCCTGGAAGCAGGCGCTGTACCCGGCGGCGAACAGCTGCTCGGGATTGGTGCCGGCACCGCTGCCGCCCATCTCCTTGGGCGGGTTCACGACGACGTCGAGCTTGCCGTCGTCGGTGGCGACGCGGCCGTCCCGGCCGTTCTCGGCGGTGGCGACAGCCGTGTACAGGACGTCGGACTGCTGAATGGGCATGCGGTTGTCTTCCTCCTCGGTCCGCCGCGACTCGCGCCCACGATCGACGGCGGATTTCGGAAAGAAGCTACCGCATGCCGGAAAGTCCAGGCCAGAGGTCAGAGCTTGACGATCATCTTGCCGGTGTTGTCGCCGCGCAGGACCCCGAGGAAGGCCTCCAGGGTGTTCTCGATGCCGTCGACGACCGTCTCGCGGTACTTCAGCGCGCCCGAGGCGACCCAGGGGCCGACCTCCTGGACGAACTGCGGCTGCAGGTCGTAGTGGTCGCCGACCAGGAAGCCCTCGATGCGGCCGCGGGTCTGGATGAGCCGGGCGAGGTTCCTCGGGCCGGGGGCGGGCTCGGTGTTGTTGTAGACGGAGATCATTCCGCAGACGGCGATCCGGCCGCCCTCGTTCAGGGAGCCGATGGCGGCCTCCAGGTGGTCGCCGCCGACGTTGTCGAAGTAGACGTCGATCCCGTCGGGTGCCGCCTCCCGCAGCTGCTCGCCCACCGGGCCGCTCTTGTAGTTGAACGCGGCGTCGAAGCCGTACTCCTCGACCAGCAGCTTGACCTTCTCGTCGGACCCGGCGGAGCCGATGACCCGCGAGGCGCCCTTGAGCTTGGCGATCTGCCCGACCTGGCTGCCCACGGCGCCCGCCGCGCCGGAGACGAAGACGACGTCGCCCTCCTTGAAGGAGGCGGTGCGCAGCAGGCCGGCGTAGGCGGTCAGGCCGGTCATGCCGAGGACGCCGAGGTACGTGGACAGCGGCACGGACTCCGGGGCGACCTTGACGGCCGGTACGGCCGTCGGGCCCACCTTCACGGCGTTCTTCGCGTCCACGGCCGCGTACTCGCGCCAGCCGAAGAAGTGCAGGACGTGGTCGCCCACCGCGATGCCCTCGGCGTTGGAGGCGACGACCTCGCCGACCGCGCCGCCCTGCATGACCTTGCCCAGCTCGAAGGGGGCGGCGTACGACTTCGCGGAACTCATCCGGCCGCGCATGTACGGGTCGACGGAGAGGTACTTGTTACGCACCAGCACCTGGCCCTCGCCCGGGGTCGGGACCGGTGTCTCGACCAGGGCGAAGTCCTCGGGCTTCGGCCAGCCGACGGGACGGCTGAGCAGGTGCCACTCGCGGTTGATCATGACGGTGCCTTTCCGAGTTACTTCAGTACCTGAAACAACCATGCGCCTGAATATTTCATGATGTCAAGTAACTGGGTATCCTGGTGGGCATGTCCACCCCATCGAAGACCCACCGCCCCGACGCGCTCACCATGGAGGTCGTCGAGCTGATCGGTGACGTCGTGGCCCGCTTCTACGCGGACTACGAGAAGGCGGCGGGTGAGCACGCGCTGACGGGCCCGCAGGCCCGCCTCCTCAGCCTGCTCTCGCTGGAGCCGCTGCCCATGCGCAAGCTGGCGCAGAAGCTGAAGTGCGAGCCGTCGAACGTGACCGGGATCGTGGACCGCCTGGAGTCCCGCGGCCTGGTCGAGCGCCGCCCCGACCCGGCCGACCGCCGGGTGAAGGTGGCCGCCGCCACGGACGACGGCCGGCGGATGGCCCGCGACCTGCGCGAGGGCCTCCACTTCGCCCGCGAGCCCCTCGCCGGGCTGTCGGAGGAGGAGCGGCGCTCCCTGCGGGACCTGCTCAGCCGCATGCTGGGCGGCTGAGAACCCCCGCTGCCGAGCCAGTAGAGTCCTCGGCATGCGCGATCTCGGGGCGGGGTTCGGTTATCTCCTGAAGGGCCAGCGGTGGGTGGCCCGGCACGGCCGTAGGTACGGCTTCGGTCTGCTGCCCGGCCTGATCACGCTGGTCCTCTACGCGGCGGCGCTGGTCGCGCTCGCCCTGTGGGGCGAGGACGCGGTCACCTGGGCGACCCCGTTCGCGGACGACTGGTCCAGCCCCTGGCAGGGCCTGTTCCGCGGCTTTGTGACGGCGGTCCTGTTCGCCCTCGGGCTGCTGCTGGCCGTGCTCACCTTCACCGCCGTCACCCTGCTGGTCGGCCAGCCCTTCTACGAGAGCCTGTCGGAGCAGGTCGACGCCGACGTCTCACCCGACGGCACCGCCCCGCGGTCCGGTCTCCCGCTCTGGCGCGAGCTGTGGATCTCGGCCCGCGACAGCCTGCGCGTCCTGGTCCGGGCCGGCCTGTGGGGCGTGCTGCTCTTCGCCCTGGGCTTCCTGCCGTTCGTCGGCCAGACCGTCGTACCCGTGCTCGGCTTCTTCGTCACCGGCTTCTTCCTCACCGAGGAACTCGCCGCCGTCGCCCTGCAGCGCCGGGGCGTGGAACTGCGCACCCGGCTCACCCTGCTCCGCTCCCGCAAGACCCTGGTCTGGGGCTTCGGCACACCCCTGGGCCTGGCCTTCCTGGTTCCGTTCGTCGCGGTGTTCCTGATGCCGGGCGCGGTCGCGGGCGCCACGCTCCTCGCCCGCGACCTGCTGGGCGAGGAGAACGCCGACGACGGCCCCGCCCCCGACGTGGAACCCGACACCGAGGACGTCACCGCGTGACCCAGCTGCTCGCCGTCGCAGTCATCACGGTCCTCGCCGTGATCGCCCCCGGCGCCGACTTCGCGATGATCGTCCGCAACAGCTACCTGTACGGCCGCCGCACCGGCCTGCTCGCCGCCGTGGGCGTGGCGGCCGGCGTCCTGGTCCACGTCACCTACACCCTGCTCGGCGTCGGCCTGCTGATCGCCTCCTCCACGGCCCTGTTCACGGTGATCAAGCTGATCGGCGCGGCCTATCTGGTCCACGTCGGCGTCCGCACCTACCGCACCCGCGGCGAGCTGCGGATCGACCTGGACGACAAGCGGGAGCTGAGCCCGTTCGCCGCCCTGCGCACCGGCTTCCTCACCAACGTCCTCAACCCCAAGACGACCCTCTTCGTCGTCTCCACCTTCGCCCAGGTCGTCAGCCCGGACACCCCGCTCCACCAGCAGGTGGGCTACGGCCTGTTCATGTCGCTGGCCCACCTGCTCTGGTTCGGCGTGGTCGCCGCGTTCTTCTCGCACTCCCGGATGCGTGCCGTGATGCTGCGCGGCCAGAAGGTCCTCAACAAGGTGATCGGCTCGGCCCTGGCCGGGCTCGGCGTCAGCCTCGCGCTCGCTCCGTCGCACTGAGGTCCGTCGCATCGAGCGCGACCGTCACGATCGACCGCACCTGGTCGATGATGTCCAGCCGGTTGCGCACGAACTCCGGGTCGGTCACCGTGCCGGTCGCCGGATCGCTGTTGCCGGCGCCGAACCGGAGTACGGGCGTGTGCACATGTCCGCCCGGCAGGCTGTCGTGCCGGCCGAGGCGGTCCCGCAGCAGCGTGGCCCGGTAGGCGATCTCGTTGGAGAGGTAGTCGCCGCCGCCCCCGGCACGCGCCGTCGAGCCCGGCGTCGGGCCCTGTGGCCGTACGACGGGACCGGTGCCGCCCGCCGGGACCTCGGTCACCTCCGTGTGGTCGTACACGGGGAAGCGTCCCGTGTGCGCGGCCACGACGGCGGCGTACGGCAGGGTCGTCGACGTCCACTGCGGCTGGGAGTCCGGGTCGGCGACCGGGACGGTCTCCGTCCGGGAGACGTTGTCGTTGTCCGGGAAACCGCCCCGCCAGGCGCCGTTGCTGCGCTCGATGTCGAACCGGCCGACCCGGCCCTGGCTCACGGTCGTGAACAGGTCCACCGTCGGCAGATACGGTCGCAGCGTCCGCTCCACCGTGCCCTGGGCGAAGTCCTCCCAGCGCACCGGGAACACGGCCGTCTCGATGCGCGCCGGGCCCTGTTCCGTCTCGATCACCGTGCCGTCGAGCGCGAGCGCGGTGGCCCCGGAAGGGTTGGAGATGCGGATGTCCCGGTCGAGGGTGAAGGGGTCGAACCCGGTGAGGAGGACCCGTCGCAGGTGGCCCTTCGCCGGGTAGCGGATGTCGGTCTGGCCGCGTGAGGCCCGCTCCAACCGGTCCAGCAGTGAAGCCCGTTGCCGGTCGCTGACGCCGAACCCGGGCTGCCAAGTGCGCACTTCCCGCGTCAGCGCCAGCCGCGCCCAGTACAGCGGCCGGTCGTCGTCCCGGCTCAGGTCACCACCCGCCCCGCCCCGCCCCTGCGCCCGGTCCACGGCCCGCCGCCACAACGCGGAGCCCTCCCGTGCGACCAGGCACCGGGCCTGCGCGTAGGAGTGCGCGCGCTCCAGCTCGCGGCTGAACCCCGGTGCCACGTCGTCGAATCCGGAGCGGCGCAGGATCTCCCGCGGTACGGCCCCGTCGAGCCGCTGTTCCTCGACGGTGGGGGAGGGGGTGGCGGCCGCCGGAGCGGCGGAGGCCGTGGCGGTGGGGACGGACAGGCCGGTCAGCAGGGCCAGTCCGAGAACGCCGAGGCGAACACGTGGCGATATCAAGGCGGTTGGGGTCCTTCCGTCGCTGTGGGGCGCGTGGTGCGGTGGACGGCGGCAGTATCGCGTGACGCGAGTGACCGGCGCCATGGTGCGGACGGTCCCGTGGGCGTGCGCAAGCCATGCCGCCTGCGCGGGGCAGCCATGCGAGACCTTCGCTTGTCGCGGGTACCGGCCGGTCCTAGCGTCGAGAGCATGCAGATCGCCCTCGGCAACCCCGCCACCGCCCCGCAGCCCCTGAGCCCTTACTACTCCCAGGTCGCCCGCGTCGAACACGCCGACGGCAGCGCCCTGTTGTTCCTGTCCGGGCAGATCGCCGAGGGTGCCACCCTGGCCGAGCAGACCAGGGGCGTCTTCGAGACGATCGACGCCCTGCTCACGGCCCACGGGGCGAGCCTCGCGGACATCATCAGCATCCGCACCTGTCTCACCGACATCACCGAGCTGGACGCATACGGCTCCGTGCGCCGGCAGTACCTCACCGGTACCCCGCCGACCAGCATGACCTTCGAGGTGCCGCGGCTGTTCCGTCCCGAGGCCCAGGTCGAGATCGAAGTCGTGGCGGCGGTACCGGCCGGCCGGTGACGTCGCGGGCCGGCCCGCGGCGCCTCCCCGGCGGCCGCGGGAAGTCCGGGGGCGCTCTTTTGTGAAAGGTTCGTACGAGATCGCCGTCGGACGCTCGATCACCCGCCACGGGCCGACCGCGCCGATTAACGTCTGATCCGGGACAAGTCGCCCCATGAGCAGCCCCGGTCCGGGACCTGACCCCTGGACCGGGGCTCGTGGCGTCCCAAGGGGGGGTGCGGGGGAGACCCGGAACGGGCCCGTACCTGTCCCCCAGACAGGCGAAAGTGCCATTCGGTCGGGTGCCGCCGGCGGCGGACCGGTTGCGGCCGTCCGGGATTCGCTGGTTGCTGAGGGTGTCGTCATGAACGCCGCGACACTCTCTGGAGAGGCCATGAGCTATCAGCAGGACCTGATAATTTGCCGCGAGCTGGGCGAACGCCATGGCGAGAGCCGGGCGCTGAACAGCCTCGGCGTCGCCCTGCAGCAGGTGCAGCGTTTCGACGAGGCCGTCGTGGCCCACCAGCAGGACCTCATCGCGTGTCGCGAGCTGGACGAGCGCCATGGCGAAGGCCAGGCCCTGAACAACCTCGGCACGGCCCTGCAGCAGATGCAGCGGTTCGACGAGGCGATCGACGCGCACCAGCAGGCCTCCGCCCGCTTCATCGAACTGGCCGATCACCACCGAGAAGGGCAGGCGCTCAACAATCTGGGTACGGCGCTGCAGCAGGTGCGGCGGTTCGACGAGGCGATCGACGCGCACCAGCAGGCCTCCGCCCGCTTCGCCGAGCTGGCCGATCACCACCGAGAAGGGCAGGCGCTGAACAACCTGGGTACGGCGCTGCAGCAGGTGCGGCGGTTCGACGAGGCGATCGACGCGCACCAGCAGGCCTCCGCCCGTTTCGCCGAGCTGGGTGATCATGACGGTGAGGGGCGGGCGCTGAACAATCTGGGTACGGCGCTGCAGCAGGTGCGGCGGTTCGACGAGGCGATCGACGCCCACCAGCGGGCCTCCGCCCGTTTCGCCGAGCTGGGTGATCATGACGGTGAGGGGCGGGCGCTGAACAATCTGGGTACGGCGCTGCAGCAGGTGCGGCGGTTCGC
>NZ_JBVIIT010000011.1:242572-289822 GCF_055569615.1 Streptomyces sp. NPDC031379
AACGAGGCGATCGACGCCCACCAGAAGGCCGCCGCCCGTTTCACGGAACTCGGCGACAACGAGGGCGAGGGCCGGGCCCTGAACAACCTGGGCATGGCGCTGCAGCAGGTGCGGCGGTTCGACGAGGCGATCGACGCCCACCAGAAGGCCGCCACCCGTTTCGCCGAACTGGGCGAGAACGAGGGCCGGGTCCTGAACAACCTCGGCACCGCCCTGCAGTCGCGGGGCCTGTGGCGGGTGCGCAAGGGCAAGGGCCAGAGCGACGCCAAGAGCGAGGTCAGGAGCGACGCCAAGGGGCAGAGCGGACGGCTGGTGCCCCTCGTCGTGGACGCCCCCCTGTTCCCCCTGGCCTCCATGGCCGCGGAACTGGCTCCGAAGACGGAGGCCCTGGCGCTCGCACCCGCGGACGAGGAGTCGCCGGCGCCGGTCGACATCCAGGTGGAGACCAAGCGCTGGGGACGCCGCCGGAAGGTCCTGGACCCCGTGCTCTCCGACGACCTGTAGGGACGGGACCGCGCCGTCAGCGGCCGCGGACGCCGAAGCCGTACACCGTCTCCGAGCGGTACACCTCGCCCGGCCGCAGTTCCGTACGGGGGAACTGCGGCTGGTGGGGGGAGTCGGGGAAGTGCTGGGTCTCCAGCGCGATGCCGGCACCGGGCGTGAACGGGGCCGCGAGGTGGTCGGCCGTGTAGAGCTGCAGGCCCGGCTCGGTCGTCGCCACGGTCAGGGTCCGCCCGGACGCCGGCTCGTGCAGCTCGGCCACCTCCTCGGGCTGCTCGGTGACCCCCTTGTCCAGGACGAAGTTGTGGTCGTAGCCCGAGCCGACCTCGCGGGCCTCGCGGAAGTCGAAGCGGGAGCCGGACACGTGCTCCAGTGCCCCGGTGGGGATCAGGTCCGCGTCGACCGGGGTGAACCGGGACGCGGCGAGCCGCAGTTCGTGCCCGCCGGCGTCGCCTCTGTCGCGGCCGGCCAGGTTGAAGTAGCTGTGGTTGGTGAGGTTGATCACCGTCGGCGCGTCCGTCACCGCCTCGTACGCGATCCGCAGTGCGCCGGACGCGTCCAGTGTGTACGTCACCGACACCTCCAGCCGGCCCGGGAAGCCCTCCTCGCCGTGTGCGCTCACCCGGCTCAGCCGGACCCCGTGCTCGACCGGCTCCGCGTCCCACACCCGCTTGTCGAAGCCGCGCCGGCCGCCGTGCAGGGAGTTGGGCCCGTCGTTCGGCTCCAGCGGGTACTCCCGGCCGTCCAGCGGGAAGCGGGCGCCCGCGATCCGGTTGGCGTACCGGCCGACCAGGGCGCCCAGGTACGGCTCCGGGTGCGCGAGATAGCCCTCCAGGCCGGCGAACCCCAGCACCACGTCCGCCCTGTGCCCCTCACGGTCCGGTACCTCGACCGAACGCACGATCCCGCCGTACGTCAGGATCTCCACCCGTGTCCCGGCGCGCTCCAGCGTCCAGCGATGGACGTCGGTGCCGTCGGAAAGTGTGCTGAAAAGTTCGCTCATGTGGAAAACCCTAGGTGACCGGTGCCCTAGGTCACCGGACGGGGCGCGGTGATCGTCCGGTAGGCGATCGACGCGAGCCGTGCCTGGCCGTCCTTGCTCGGGTGGAACCAGTCCCAGTGGCTGAGCTGGCCGGTGCCGAAGTCGTAGTCGTAGACCGCGTTGCCGTCGAAGCGGCAGCGGCGGTCCTTGGCGCAGACCTCCTTCAGCACCTCGTTGTACTCCACCACCCGCCGTTGCACCTGGTCCCGGCGCAGGGTGGCCGCGCTGGTCAGGTCGTCCGCGTCGGCCAGCATCGACGGGCAGATGCCCAGCTTCCACACCTGCCTGCCCAGCGGGTTGGTCCGGCCCTCGGACCACAGCCGCTTGAGGTTCGGCACGCTCGCCACGTACACCTGCGCCTTGGGCAGCGTCGCACGCAGGGTGCCCAGGGCCTCCTCGAAGTCCGCGCGGAAGTCGGCCACCGACGTCATCGCCGACGCCGACGCCCGGCAGGCGTCGTTCGCCCCGACCATCACCGTCACCAACTCCGGGTCGCGGGCGGCCGCCTGGGCCATCTGGTCCGGCAGGTCCGCCATCCGGGCCCCGGTCACCGCGTAGTTCCAGCTGCGCTCCGCCGCCCCTCTCGCTCCGAGCAGCCGCACCGCCAGGCTGTCCACCCCGGCGTCACTGCCCGTCGCCCACGACACCTCGGGACAGTCCGCCAGCACCGTGCACGCGTCGAAGCCGCGCGTGATGGAGTCGCCGACCGCGGCGATCGAGTCCGGGCTGCGGTTCCACACCGGCGCGGGCTTCGCGGCCCGCGCCCTGGTGGCCTCCGGCGCCGGCGAACCCCCGCCGCCGTCGCATCCGGCGAGGCCCAGCACGGCGGCCGCCACGACGGCAAGGGCCGTCCGTGTACGGCTGCTTCGCTTCCGCATCCCCTGGTGATCCCCTCGTCGTGGCCCCGGTACGTCCTCGGTGCTTCCTCCCATGACAACGTTCGAGGGTTCCCGACCGGGCCGGCCGGAACGGACCACCCCCGTACAAGCGTCCCCCTGGGTGAATGGCGGCGGTTTCCTGGCACCGGGACCGACGGTACGTCACACTCCTTGCGCCGCCGCAGGGTAGCCTCGCCATCAACGCGGCCGTCGTGCCACTGCCGCCCAGCCAGTCCGCAAGATGTCCCGCTCTGCCCGGAGGTTCCGGTGACGACACGTGGAGTTCTGTACGTGCACTCCGCGCCGCGCGCGCTGTGCCCGCATGTCGAGTGGGCCGTCGCCGGGGTGCTCGGCACGCGCGTCAGCCTCGACTGGATCCGGCAGCCCGCGGCCCCCGGTACCTGGCGCTCGGAGTTCTCCTGGCAGGGCGAGGCCGGCACGGCCTCCAAACTCGCCTCGGCGCTGCGCGGCTGGCATCTGCTGCGCTTCGAGGTCACCGCCGAGCCCTGCCCGACCGCCGAGGGCGAGCGCTACAGCTGCACTCCCGACCTCGGCATCTTCCACGCCGTCACCGGCATCCACGGCGACATCCTCATCCCCGAGGACCGCCTTCGCGCGGCCCTCCAGCGCAGCCAGCGCGGCGAGACCGACCTGGAGGCGGAGCTGGCCAAGCTCCTCGGCAAGCCGTGGGACGACGAACTGGAGCCCTTCAGGTACGCGGGAGAGGGAGCCCCGGTGCGCTGGCTGCACCAGGTGGTCTGAACGACCGGACATGAGGCCGGACGAGGCCGGACATGAGGAAGGGCCCCCACCTGCTGGTGGGGGCCCTTCACTTACGTTCTCAGATGGTCCGGAACGCCAGGACCACGTTGTGACCGCCGAACCCGAACGAGTCGTTCAGCACGGCGACCCGGCCCTCGGGAAGCGCCCGCGGCTCACCGACGACGACATCCGCGTTGACCTCGGGGTCCAGCTCGCTCACGTTGATCGTCGGCGGAGCCGTGCGGTTCACCAGCGCCAGGATCGACGCCACGGTCTCGATACCGCCGGCACCACCCAGCAGGTGACCGGTCATCGACTTCGTCGCGGAGATCGCCATGTGATCGACGTCATCGCCGAACACCTTCCGCAGCGCCTTGATCTCGGCCACGTCACCCTGCGGCGTCGACGTGGCGTGCGCGTTCACGTGCACGATCTCGGCCGGCTTCAGATCCGTGTTGTCCAGCAGGTTCTGCAGCGCGTGCGCGATGCCGTTGCCGGACGGCTCCGGCTGCGTGATGTGGTGGCTGTCCGCGGAGATGCCCTGGCCGACCGCCTCGACGTAGATCCGCGCGCCGCGGGCCTTCGCGTGCTCCGCGGACTCCAGCACGATGACACCGGCGCCCTCACCGAGCACGAAGCCGTCACGGCCGGCGTCGTAGGGACGGGAGGCGCCCTGCGGGTCGTCGTTGTTCTTGGACATCGCCATCATGTTGCCGAACGCGGCGATGGGAAGCGGGTGGATGGCGGCCTCGGTACCACCGGCCACGACCACGTCCGCACGCCCGGTGCGGATCATCTCGATCGCGTACCCGATGGCCTCCGCGCCCGAGGCGCAGGCCGAGACCGGGGTGTGCACACCGGCGCGGGCACCCAGCTCGATCCCCACGTTGGCCGCGGGGGAGTTGGGCATCAGCATCGGCACGGTGTGCGGGGAGACACGGCGTACGCCCTTCTCCTTGAGCACGTCGTACTGGTCCAGGAGCGTCGTCACACCGCCGATGCCGGAGGCGATCACCGCACCGAGACGGTCGGGGTTCACCGACGAGTCCTCACCGGCCTTGGCGGTGAAACCGGCGTCCTTCCAGGCCTCCTGAGCGGCGATCAGCGCGAACTGCGCCGACCGGTCCAGCTTGCGGGCCTGCGGCCGGGGGATGATCTCGCCCGGCTCGACGGCGATCTGCGCCGCGATGCGGACCGGCAGCTCGGCCGCCCACTCCTGCTCGAGGACGCTGACGCCGGACTTGCCGGCGACGAGGGCCTCCCAGAACGATGCTGCGTCGCCACCCAGCGGTGTGGTTGCGCCGATACCGGTGACGACCACAGTGCGATTGGTCGGGCTCACGGGAATTCTTTCTCCAACGGATGCGGGATTCAACGGCGCCACCGCCGGGTGGCGGGGCCTTGCAGCCTGTGACCTAAGGGGTGGCTCAGGCCTGGTGCTTGAGGATGTAGTTGGTGGCGTCACCAACGGTCTTGAGGTTCTTGACATCCTCGTCCGGGATCTTCACGTCGAAGCGCTCCTCGGCGGCGACGACGACCTCGACCATGGACAGCGAGTCGACGTCCAGGTCGTCGGTGAAGGACTTGTCCAGCTGGACGTCCTCGGTGGGGATCCCGGCGATCTCGTTCACGATCTCGGCGAGACCGGCGACGATCTCTTCCTGAGTGGCGGCCATGTCAGGCGCTCCTTCTTCGATATTCCAGACGGTATTACGGCGCCCGCCGCGCAAGCGGCAGGTGGTGCTGCTCCCGCACCGGATCGCATGATCCGGCACGGAGTGCCTAGGGGAGGGTAACGACCGTGGCGGCGTAGACGAGACCCGCCCCGAATCCGATGACGAGCGCGGTGTCGCCACTCTTCGCCTCCCCGGTCGCCAGAAGCCGCTCCATAGCGAGCGGAATCGAGGCGGCCGAGGTGTTGCCGGTGGTGCGGATGTCACGGGCGACCGTGACGTGCTCCGGCAGCTTGAGCGTCTTCACCATCGAGTCGATGATCCGCACGTTGGCCTGGTGCGGGATGAAGACGTCCAGGTCGTCCGCGGTGATCCCGGCCGCGTCCAGCGCCTGCTGGGCGACCTTCGCCATCTCGAACACGGCCCAGCGGAACACCGCCTGGCCCTCCTGCGTGATCGCAGGGAACTTGACGTTCCCCTCGCTGTCGAGGGGCAGCTCGGCGAGGTCGCCGATGCGGAACCGGTCCCACGGGACGGTCTGCTTGATCGTCGCGGACTTGTCGCCCTCGGAACCCCACACGGTCGGGCCGATCGCGGGCTCCTGGGCGGGGCCGACCACGACCGCGCCGGCGCCGTCGCCGAACAGGAAGGCCGTCGCCCGGTCCTCCAGGTCGGTCAGGTCGCTGAGCCGCTCCACGCCGATGACGAGCACGTAGTCGGCGGAACCTTCCACCACCATGCCCTTGGCGAGGGTGAGGCCGTAACCGAAGCCCGCGCAGCCGGCCGAGATGTCGAAGGCGGCGGCCTTGTTCGTGCCCAGCTTGTCCGCGATCTCGGTCGCGACGGCCGGGGTCTGGCTGAAGTGCGAGACGGTCGAGACGACCACGGCACCGATCTGCTCGGCGTCGATGCCCGCGTCGGCGATCGCCTTGCCGGAGGCCTCGACGGCCATCGCGGCGACCGTCTCCTCGGGGCCTGCCCAGTGCCGGGTCTCGATGCCGGAGCGCGAGCGGATCCACTCGTCGGACGAGTCGATCTTCTCGAGGATCACCTCGTTGGGCACCACCCGGGTCGGCCGGTAGCCGCCGACACCGAGGATGCGCGCGTACGGGGCGCCCTTGCTGGGCCTGATCTTCGCCATGTACGGCTCCTTAGGCACCTGCGTGCTCGGAGATGAGCGCGCGGGCCGCGTCGAGATCGTCGGGGGTCTTGAGGGCCAGCGTCCGCACGCCGGGCAGCGCCCGCTTGGCCAGGCCGGTCAGGGTGCCGCCCGGGCACACCTCGACGAGCGCGGTGACACCCAGCTCCTTGAAGGTCTCCATGCACCGGTCCCAGCGCACGGGGTTGGCGACCTGACCGACCAGCCGCTCCAGCACCTCGGCGCCGGTGGCGACGGTCCGGCCGTCCCGGTTGGAGACGTACGGGACCTTCGGGTCGGCGGGCCTCAGCTCCACGGCGGCCTTGGCCAGCTTCTCGACGGCGGGGGCCATGTGGTGGGTGTGGAAGGCGCCGGCGACCTTCAGCGCGACGACCTTGCGGACACCCTCGGGCTTGTCCTCGTTCAGCGCGGCCAGCTGCTCCAGCGTGCCGGCGGCGACGATCTGGCCCGCGCCGTTGATGTTCGCCGGGGTCAGGCCCAGCCTCTCCAGGTGCGCGACCGACGTCTCGGGGTCGCCGCCCAGCAGCGCCGACATACCGGTCTCGGTGATCGCGGCGGCGTCGGCCATGGCCAGACCCCGCTTGCGGACCAGGCTCAGCGCGGCGGTGTCGTCCAGGACACCGGCGAAGGCGGCTGCAGTGATCTCGCCCACACTGTGGCCGGCGACCGCGCCCGGGCCGATCTCGGAGATGTCACCGAGTGCCGCGGCGGACAGGATTCCGGCGGCGACCAGCAGCGGCTGGGCCACCGCGGTGTCCCGGATGGCGTCGGCGTCGGCCTGGGTGCCGTAGTGGACGAGGTCCAGTCCGATGGCGTCCGACCACGCGGCGACGCGGTCCGCGGCACCGGGAAGGTCGAGCCAGGGGGTCAGGAAGCCGGGCGTCTGGGCGCCCTGGCCGGGAGCGACGAGTACGAGCACTCTCACACTCTCTCTTGGGGACGGCCGGAGCCGCCCGTGGGGACAGGGACGAAGAACACGAAGGGGTTTTGTGGACCCCCCACAAAACCCTATGCCTGGGCTTCACCATCGGCCAGACGCCCCAGGATGAGCGCGATCCGCAGTGTGAACGCGGATCGTACATCGGAGGGCGACCAACCGGTGACATCAGTCACACGTCGGAGCCGGTAGCGCACGGTGTTCGGGTGAACGAAGAGCATCCGGGCCGCGCCTTCCAGACTGCTCGCCTGCTCCAGGTAGACACTCAGTGTTTCCAGCAGCGCCGAGCCCGCTTCCTCCAGCGGTCTGTAGATCTCCTCCACCAGCTGCTCGCGGGCGCTCGGATCGCCCGCGATCGCCCGCTCCGGCAGCAGATCGTCCGCCAGCACCGGCCGCGGTGCGTCCTGCCAGGCGGAACACGCCTTCAGCCCCGCGGCGGCGGCCTGCGCGGACCGAGTGGCGGCCAGCAGATCGGGGACGACGGGCCCCGCCACGACCGGCCCGGCGGCGAACGGCCCGATCAGCGACTTGGCCACGGCCAGCGGGTTGGCGCTGCCGCCGGCGATGACCACGAGCCGGGCCCCGAGGACCCCGGTGAGCACCTGGAGCTTGGCGTGCCGGGAGGCCCGCCGGATGGCCTCGACGGTCAGCTCGCTGTCCCCGTCGGGCGCGGTCCCCAGCACCACGCACACATGCTCGGGCGAGTTCCAGCCGAGCGCGGCGGCCCGGCTGACGGCCCCCTCGTCGGCCTCCCCGCTGAGCACCGCGTTCACCACCAGCGACTCCAGACGCGCGTCCCAGGCACCGCGTGCCTCGGCGGCCTGGGCGTACACCTGGGCGGTGGCGAAGGCGATCTCGCGGGCGTACACGAGCAGCGCCTCGCGCAGCACGCTCTCGTCGCCGGGCGCGGCCACCTCGTCGATGGCGCTCTCCATGACCTCGATGGTGGTGCGCACCATCTCCACGGTCTGCCGCAGCGTGATGGCCCGGGTCAGCTCCCGCGGCGCGGTCCCGAAGACGTCCGTGGAGATCGCCTGCGGGGCGTCCGGGTGCCGGAACCACTCGGTGAAGGCCGCGATGCCCGCCTGGGCCACGAGCCCGATCCAGGAACGGTTCTCCGGGGGCATGGCCCGGTACCACGGCAGGGTCTCGTCCATGCGCGCGATGGCCTGCGCGGCAAGGCTGCCGGAGGACTTCTCCAGCCGCCTCAGGGTCGCGGTGTGCGAGTGGACGTCGTGCGGTGTGGGGACGCTGCGGTGGGATTCGGGTTCGGGCACGGGGACAAGACTGCCTTATCCGGACTAGGCCGTGCGCCGCCGGGTCGTGCTTGCCGGCGTTCACTCTCCCGTGGCCCGGTCGGCGGGCGCCGTCCGGCGGCTACCGTGGGGGTCGTGATGGACGTACGGCGCGCCGACGAGCGCTACCGCGGAGGGGACCCGGAGACCGGCATCGACTCCCGCCACGCCTTCTCCTTCGGCCCGCACTACGACCCCGGCAACGTGCGCTTCGGCGCGCTGATCGCCTGCAACGAGGAGCGGCTCGCGCCCGGCGCCGGCTTCGACGAACACCCGCACAGCCACACCGAGATCGTGACCTGGGTGGTCGAGGGCGAGCTGACCCACCGGGACTCCACCGGTCACGCGACGACCGTCGCTCCCGGAGACGTCCAGCACCTCAGCGCGGCCGCCGGCGTCCGGCACGCCGAACGCAACGACGGCGACACCCCGCTGACCTTCGTGCAGACCTGGCTGGCCCCGCTGACCCCGGGCGGCACCCCGTCCTACGAGCTGGTTCCCGGCATCGCCGACTCCGCGCCGTACACCGTCCCCGCGGCCGGTGCCCTGCTGCACGTGCGCCGCCTGGCGCCGGGGGAGCGTACGGCCGTGCCCGACGCCGCCTACGTGTACGCGCACGTGGTGCGCGGGGACGTACGGATGGCCGGCGAGGCCCTGGGCCCCGGTGACTCGGCGCGGATCACCGGGGAGGCGGGCCTGGAGGTGGAAGGGGTCACGCCGGCCGAGCTGCTGCTGTGGGAGATGACCGGCTGAGCGGCGCCGTACCGCTCACTCCTTCGCGGCGGGCTCCTCGGCGTTCCGCCACACCGTGATGTCCACCGTCATGTAGTCGCCGAGGTCGGACTTGGGCGCGGTGCCCTGGAAGGTGACCAGGGCGACGTGGCCGGACGTGGTGTGCACGCACAGCTGGGAACCCTGGGACAGCTGGGAGAGCTTGGCCTCCTGCGCGTACCGGGTCTCGGAGCGGCAGGTGTCGAGCGAGCCCTGCTGCGCGTTGTTCAGCAGGACGAGCTTCTGGCCGCTGCTGCCGAGCATCTTCTCGTCGCCGAAGCCGTTGGTCTCGTAGAAGAGGTCGGCGTCGTCGACGTACCGGGCGCCGGTCTCGTCGTACAGCGGCTTGGGCGGCGAGTCCGCGAACCGCACGTAGTAGTTCATCGGGATGTCGATGCCCTTGAAGGAGATCGGCTTGGGGTCGGGCCGGGCCGAAGGGCTGCCGGAACCGGTGTCCGAGCCGGAGCCGGAGCCGGATCCGGTGTCCGAGCCGGTGTTCGAGCCGGAGTGCGCGGCCGAGCCCTTCGCGGAGCCGCCGGTGGCCTTGTCCTTCGAGTCGCCGCCCGCCTTGCTGAGGTAGAAGGCGCCGCCCCCGCCGACCAGCACTGCCGCCACGACGACCGCGGCGATCACGCCGATCCGGTTCCCCCGTCGCGGCCGGGACGGGGACTGCGGCTGGGGCTGCGGCTGGGCCCCGGGCCAGGGAGCGGCCGGGGAGGCGGCGGCCGGCGGCCCGTACGACCGCGGCGGCGCCGGGGTGTGCGGTGGCGGCGTGTGCGGTGCGGCCGCCGTCGGCGCGGTGTGCGGTGCGGCCACCGTCGGCATCGCGTGCGGTGCCGGCTGGTCGACCTGGGTCACCGGCGCGGTCGGCGGCGGTGCCGGTACCGCCGCGGTGGGCGCGCCCGCGGGCGGGGTGGCCGGCGGTACCGGTATCGCGGTGGCGGGCTGGGTCACCGGTGCGGTCGGCGGAGGCGGCGGTACCGCCCCGGTGGGGTGGGTCACGGGTGCGGTGGCCGGCGGTGCCTGGGTCGGCGGGGCGGGCTGGGCCGCCAGCGCGGCGGACGCCGAGACCCGCCGGGTGATCTGGGTGCCGATCGCCTCCGGCAGCCACTCGCCGGACTGGCGCAGACCGCCCGGGGACGCCTCCTGGCACAGTGCGATGATCTCCGCGGGGGACGGACGGTCCGCCGGTTCCTTCGCCAGGCAGCGGGCGACGAACCCGAGCGTGTCCGGCAGGCCGGTGAGGTCGGGTTCCTCGTGCACGATCCGGTACAGCACGGCGTGCGAGGGCCCGTCGCCGTAGGCGCCGGTGCCGCGGGCCGCGAACGCGGCGACCTGGCCGAGCGCGAACACGTCCGACGCGGGCGTGATCTCCTTGCCGGCGGCCTGTTCCGGCGACATGAAGGCGGGGGTGCCGACGGAGACGCCGGTGCCGGTGAGGGCCGTGGCATCGGTGGCCCGCGCGATGCCGAAGTCGATGACCCGCGGGCCGTCGCCGGCCAGCAGCACGTTGGACGGCTTCAGGTCACGGTGCACGATGCCCGCGCCGTGGATGACCGACAGGGCCTCCGCCACGCCCGCGACCAGCAGCAGGAGCGTGGGCACCGGCAGCCGGCCGTGCTCGGCGACGGCCGCCGCCAGCGAGGGGCCGGGCACGTAGGCGGTGGCCAGCCAGGGCCGTTCGCCCTCGGTGTCGTAGTCGATGACCGGCGCGGTGTAGAAGCCCTGCACGCGCTGCGCGGCCTGTACCTCCTGCCGGAACCTGCGGCGGAACTCGGGGTCCTCGCTCAGTTCCGGCCGGATCGTCTTGAGGGCGATCGGATGCCCTCCGGGGGTGTACGACAGGTACACCGTGCCCATGCCACCCGATCCGAGGCGTGCCGCGAGCCGATAGCCCGCCACCGCCTGTGGGTCGCCACTCTCCAACGGCCGGAACTGGCCGTCCGCTTGAAGCCCGCCCATCACTCTCCCCCGATGCCTGTGCGTGTGATCTCGTGGTGCACGGGGGAGGGTATCGGACCGCGTTCAGCTCTCGCCGCGTGACTCCACAAGCACCGCGTCCGTGAGAACCGGCCACGCCTCGACCGCCCAGGGCCCGAACGCCCGGTCCGTCAGCGCCACGGTGGCCAGCCCGGCGTCGGGGTCGACCCACAGGAACGTGCCGGACTGCCCGAAGTGCCCGAAGGTCCGCGGCGACGACGAACCGCCCGTCCAGTGCGGCGACTTGGCGTCGCGGATCTCGAAACCGAGCCCCCAGTCGTTCGGGTTCTGGTGTCCGTACCCCGGCAGCACCCCCTTGGTGCCCGGGTACTGCACGGTCATCGCCTGCGCCACCGTGCGCGGGTCCAGCAGCCGCGGCGCCTGCACCTCGGCCGCGAACCGCAGCAGGTCCGCCACCGTCGAGACACCGTCCTTGGCCGGTGAGCCGTCCAGCGACGTGGCCGTCATCCCCAGCGGCTCCAGGACGGCCTGCCGCAGATACTCCGCGAACGGGATCTCCGTCGCCTTGGCGATGTGGTCCCCGAGCTGCTCGAAACCGGCGTTGGAGTACAGCCGGCGCTCCCCGGGCGGTGCCGTCACCCGGTGCTCGTCGAAGGCCAGCCCGGAGGTGTGCGCGAGCAGGTGGCGCACCGTCGACCCGGGCGGACCGGCCGGCTCGTCCAGCTCGACGGCGCCCTCCTCGTAGGCGACGAGCGCCGCGTAGGCCGCCAGCGGCTTGGTGACCGAGGCGAGCGGGAAGCGGTGCCCGACGGGGCCGTGCGTCCCGAGGACGGTCCCGTCGGCTCGTACGACGCCCGCCGCGGCGGTGGGGACGGGCCAGTTCTCGATCAGCGTCAGGCTCTGCAACGACATGCCGGCGAGCCTATGCGGCTCACAGCTCCAACCGCATCGAGGGGTCGGGCTTGCGCACGAAACCCAGCGAGGCGTACAGCGGCTCGGCCGCGGCGGACGCGTTGAGGTCGACCTGCCGGGCGCCTCGCGCGCGGAACCACTCCAGCAGTTCCTCCATGCACGCGCGCGCGTGGCCGCGCCGCCGGGCGTCGGGGTCGGTCGCGACACTGAAGACGTGACCGACGCGCCCGTGCGGATTGCCGGTCCTGCCGATGCGGTACTCAAGCGACCCGGCCGCCAGCGCCGCCAGCGCCCCCGTCCGGTCGGGACGGTCGACGACGAAGGCCACGAAGTCCCCGTCCTGTTCGGCGAGCCGGTCCCGGAGGGTGGGCAGGGACTCGGCGTGCCAGTCGGCCGGGCCACCTCCCGGCGCGAACACCGAATCGATCATGACCTGACGCAGCCGCAGCACTTCGGGGGCGTCCTCGGGCAGGGCCCGGCGCACAAGACTCATGGGCCGCACGTTAACCACCGGCCCCGGGCTACGTCGCGCCGTTTCCTGACCGGGCCCGCTTGCTTGGAGTGCACTCGAAGGCCATAGCGTGGAGCCATGACGGTGATGCAGACCACGCCAGCGGACACCGCGACCACCACGACCCCCGCCGACACCTGCTCAGCCCCGCCCCGGCGCCACCCACGCCCCGACGGTCAGGACCGCTACACGATCAGCGAGGTCGTCGCGTTCACCGGCCTGACCGCGCACACCCTGCGCTGGTACGAGCGGATCGGCCTGATGCCGCACGTCGACCGCTCGCACACCGGGCAGCGCCGCTACCGCAACCGCGACCTGGACTGGCTGGACTTCGTGACCAAGCTGCGGCTGACCGGCATGCCGGTGGCGGACATGGTCCGGTACGCGGAGCTGGTGAGGGAGGGCGAGACCACGTACACGGAGCGGCGGGACCTGCTGGAGTCGACCCGCAGGGACGTGCTGGCCCGGATCGCGGAACTCCACGACACCCTCGCCGTCCTCGACCGGAAGATCAGCTTCTACTCGGCGGAGGCGCCGGCGTCCTGAGGGGCGCGGGGCTGTGCCGGCAGGCCCGCTAGAGCTGGGCGAGCAGCTCCGCCTTCTTGGAGGAGAACTCCTCGTCGGTGACCAGCCCGGCCTGGTGCAGCTCGCCGAGGTGCCGGATCCGTTCGGCGATGTCGGCGGGGTCGCGCCGGGACGGGGCGGGTACCGCCGCCACGGGGCCCCGGTTCCGCACGGCCGCCAGCACCGCCGCCGCGAACGGCAGCGACTCGTGCACCGGCCCGTACCCGAGCCCGAAGACCACCGATGCCGGGTCCTGGTCGGGCTGCGTCGCCCGGCCGGAGGCGGGCTCCCGCGGAAGCAGCCGCAGATGCCCCTCGAAGATCTCCGGCGAGCGCCACTCCACACCGCTGAGGCCGGCGACCGGGAAGCTCTGGTCGCCCGCCTTCCACTTCGCCGAGGACGCCCCGGTCCACGACCAGCGGAACTGCACGGACGTCCCGTCGAAGGACGCCTTCCCGTCGTACGCCTTGAAGTGCAGAGGCGCCCCGGGTGCCGCGACCAGGTGCCGTTCGCAGGGGCCGGACTGCGTCAGCAGCCCCTTCAGCTCGTCGGCGTAGTACTCGGCGAGGGTCTCCCGCTCGGCGGGCAGGACCAGCCGGTAGGGGTCGGAGCCCTCCTTGAGCTGCCCGGCCGCCGCCTCCATCAGCGGGTCGGCGCCGGCGCGCGGCACGAGGCGCAGGGCGACGGTGCCGCGCTTGCCCGGCGTGAGCGTCGCGTCCTCGACCGCGGACAGCGGGATCCGCCGTTCCCCGAGCGCCTGGAAGAGCTTCGGTGTTCGAATCCCCCGTTCGTAACGGATGAGCACGGAGTCGGACTCGAACTCCCAGACGGCATGAAAACCCGCCAGTACGTCACCCATGCGGCTCATCGTATGCGGCACGTGCTCCTCCGTCGCCACCCGCGCAGACCGCACTTCCTGCTGTTTCTACGCGCGTCCGGCCGTCATGGTGCCGGGCAGACCGGCCCGGCACGCATCGTTCTCGCGTGCGCACGTCACCGCGTCGTAGGCGCCCACCCCGACGTCGGCGAGGTTGCGCAGACTGTCCGTGCCCGGCTGGAAGTAGCCGGCGTGTCCTTGCGCGTCCCGCGCGGACAGCACGCGCGCGCCGAATCCCGAGGACACCGGATCGGCCCCGTGCCCGAGCCCGCCGAGTTCCAGGTACGGAACGTCCTGCACCCAGTCGGTGGCGTCCCGCATGGCCCACACCCGGGCCGTGGTGCCCAGATGGGACGCCTTGGTGACCCGCATGCCGGGGCTCGCGGCCACCGCTATGTCGGTCACCCGGCGCGGCATGCCGTTCGCGGCCACCCCGCAGACCACGGAACCGTAGCTGTGGCAGACCATCGCCACCCGGGCGCGGTCGGGCAGGGCCCGCAGCAGGCCGTTCAGCCGTACGGCCCCCTCCTGGGCGCGCAGTCCGGTGGCCGCGTCCACGCCGAGTCCGTCGGGGGAGGTGTAGTCGGCCCAGGCGATCACGGCCGTACGGGTCGTGGGGCTCGCCGCGCGCTCGGCCGCGTACAGCGCCTTCGCCATGCCGACCGGGGCGCTGTACTTGCGATTCGTCCTCTGGAAGGTGAGCAGATCGGTGTCGACGCCGGGGACGACCACCGAGATCCGCTCCGCCCGGTCGAGATCCCCGAAGACCTCGGCGACCCGGCCCGAGCCCTGTGGGTCGAAGGCCAGGATGTGCCGGGCGGGATCCAGCAGGGACTCGTAGCGGCTCATGCGGCGGCCGGCGTCCTGCTGCCCGGCCACGCTGAGCCTGCTGTCGTGCATGCGTTTCTTCTCGACCTTGCGCGCCTGCTGCAGCGCGCGGCGGTTGGCCTGGTAGCGCAGGGGGGCGGGGGCGCCGTTCATGTTGCCGACCGCGAGCGGGTAACGGTGGGCGAGACGGTCGCGGTCCTGCTGGGTGAGCGAGGCGAAGAAACGGGTGAGCCGTGCCGGGTCGGACTCGGGGTCCGGCAGGGGGACTCCATGGAGGCGGCCGTGCTCCCACTTGGTGAGCGAGGCCTGCAGAGCTGTCGACTCCCGGTGACTGCGCAGGGCGGTCCAGCCGGTGGTCGCGAGCATCACGAACACCACGGCCAGCGCCAGCAGTGCGCGCCAGACGTTGAGTTGCGGGGAGGTGTCGAAGGAAGTCACTGGGAGGACACACTAGGAGAACGGGAGGGTCTCGCGGTAACCGAGTGACAGGGATCACGTTTCGGTGAACGTCGAACGCCGTGCCGACGATCCACCGGACGCACACTCGGTCGATCTTGGGGTCGTCCTGCCAACGACCTCAGGTGCCACCCCAGTTCCCGGTCAGCGCGGAACCCACCTGATCGAGGTACGACGACGTGAGCGTGCGCATCGCCTCCAGGCTGACGTCCCCGCTCGCGCTCCACTGCCGTTCGGTGACCCTTATCACCCCGCCGAACACGGCCACGGCCAGCCGCGGCCGCGGGTCGGCGTCCACGTCGACACCCTCCCGCTCGGCCAGCAGGCGCGCGATCGTCTCCTCCGTGGCGGCCGAGCGGCGCAGGTGGGCGGCGAGCAGCGCGGGCGTCGACTCGATGGTCCGGTACATGCGCAGGTACAGCTCGACCGGGACGGCCGACTCGACGGTCTCCCGGATGGCGTCCCAGCCCTGCAGCATCGCCTGCCGCAGGGCCTCCATCGGCGCCTCGTGCGGCGGGCGGGCGCGCACGGCCGCCACGAAGCGTGCCTCCGTCGTCTCCTGGACCGCGAAGGCGGCGTCCTCCTTGCCGGCGAAGTAGCGGAAGAAGGTGCGCTGGGAGACGTCGACGGCCTCGGCGATCTCGTCGATGGTCGTGTGCTCGTACCCCTGGGTGGTGAACAGTTCGAGAGCGGCCCGCAGCAGTGCTTCCCGGGTACGCCGCTTCTTGCGCTCGCGCAGCGTCTCCATGGTCTCTCTCCCGTGAACGTTCCGCCGGCTCAGCCTATGCTCCGGCGTCTTGTCAGTTACCGACTTGTGAATTGGTTTGTCAATTGTCAGTGGCTGTCACTAGCCTCGAAGGTATGACTAGTCAGACCGCCATCGACGCCACGGGGCCGGGGGGCAAGGCACCGGCAGCCCCGTCGGAGCCGGCCCCGGCCGCGGGGCTGCGCGGCCATCCGTGGCTCACTCTGCTCACCGTCGCCGTAGGGGTCATGATGGTGGCCCTCGACGGCACCATCGTGGCGATCGCCAACCCTGCGATCGCGAAGGACCTGCACGCGAGCTTCTCGGACGTGCAGTGGATCACCAACGCCTACTTCCTCGCCCTCGCGGTCGCCCTGATCACCGCGGGCAAGCTCGGTGACCGCTTCGGCCACCGCCAGACCTTCCTCGTCGGTGTCACCGGCTTCGCCGCGGCCTCGGGCGCCATCGGCCTGTCGAACAGCATCGCCGCGGTCGTCACCTTCCGTGTCTTCCAGGGCCTGTTCGGCGCGCTGCTGATGCCGGCCGCGCTCGGCCTGCTGCGCGCCACCTTCCCGGCCGAGAAGCTCAACATGGCGATCGGCATCTGGGGCATGGTGATCGGCGCGTCCACCGCGGGCGGCCCGATCCTCGGCGGCGTCCTCGTCGAGCACGTCAACTGGCAGTCGGTGTTCTTCATCAACGTGCCGGTCGGTGTGCTCGCACTCGTCCTCGGCGTGCTGATCCTGCTGGACCACCGCGCCGAGAACGCCCCGCGCTCCTTCGACGTGCCCGGCATCGCCCTGCTCTCGGGCGCGATGTTCTGCCTGGTGTGGGCGCTCATCAAGGCCCCGACCTGGGGCTGGGGCGACGGCATGACCTGGACGTTCATCGTCGCCTCGGTGGTGCTCTTCGTCCTCTTCTCCGTCTGGGAGACGAAGGTCGCGGAACCGCTGGTGCCGCTGGGCCTGTTCCGCTCGGTCCCGCTGTCCGCGGGTGTCGTCCTGATGGTCCTGATGGCCATCGCCTTCATGGGCGGCCTGTTCTTCGTGACGTTCTACCTCCAGAACGTCCACGGCATGAGCCCCATCGACGCGGGTCTGCACCTGCTGCCGCTCACCGGCATGATGATCGTCGGCTCCCCGCTCGCGGGCGCCGCGATCACCAAGCTCGGCCCGCGCATCCCGCTGGCCGGCGGTATGGCCGCGACCGCGATCGCCATGTACGGCATGTCGACCCTCGACGCCGGCACCGGCAGCGGCGTGATGTCCATCTGGTTCGCCCTGCTCGGCCTCGGCCTCGCGCCGGTCATGGTCGGCGCCACCGAGGTCATCGTGGGCAACGCCCCCATGGAGCTGTCCGGTGTGGCGGGCGGTCTCCAGCAGGCGGCCATGCAGATCGGCGGCAGCCTCGGTACGGCGGTGCTGGGTGCCGTGATGGCCTCCAAGGTCGACAGCGACCTGCCCGGCAACTGGGCCGGCGCCGGGCTGCCGAAGCTGCCCCCGACGCAGCTGGACCAGGCCTCCGAGGCGGTCCAGGTCGGTGTGGCCCCGGTGGCGAAGGGCACGCCGGAGCCGATCGTCGCGAAGATCACCCAGGTGGCCCACGACACCTTCATCTCCGGCATGAGCCTCGCCTCGCTGGTCGCGGCGGGCGTGGCGGCGGTCGCCGTCCTGGTCGCGCTGTTCACCAAGCGGGGCGCGAACGCGGAGGCGGGCGCGGGCGTGGGCCACATCTGACCCGCGTTCTCCCGCCTCTTCCGGGCGGAGTTCGCCTATCAGGGTGACTCCGCTAAAGATTCCTCGCCCTCGGCGCGCGCCGCAGGTCACAGTGGGTCAAGTCCTCCGCAGGACATGGGAGGACGGCCGGGCCGTGGTGCGCGCCGCCGGAGGGGGGCGGCGCGCGCAGGTCTGCCCCGGCGCAACCGGGGTACCCGCACACCGAAGCCGAACTGTCCCAAGACCTCAGGGAGTTGATGATGGCAGGCTTCGGGCACGGAACGCGCGGGTACCCCCGGTCACGTGGCCGCATGGGGCAACGGACCGGGCCGGACCGTGCGACGCTCGGGATCATCGGAACCGTCTGCGCGGTGGCCGGCTTCTTCGCGCTGGGCATCGTCCTCGGCCCGGTCGCGATGTTCTGCGGCTGGCAGTCCATGGGCCGCAGGTGGTCGAACGACCACAACGTCCCGGCCCTGGTGGCCCTGATCCTGGGCGCGATCGACACGTTGCTGGCCATCGTCGCCCTGGTGGGCGCGGCCACGTGGAGCCACGGCGTTCTGTAGCGTGGCCGCTGCGCTGCTCCGGCCGACGGTGCCCCGCGGTCGCGACCCGGGCCCGTCCGGCGACCGAGGGCGCGTGGGGACCGGTCGCGCGGTTCCCCGCGCCCCTTCGGGGCGTCTGCCCCGCCTCGGCGCAGGGCAGCCGCTCAACGCCGTTGCTCTTCGCGCGCGGCCAGCCGAGCCACCTCCGCCCGCAGCAGGCGGACCTCCTCGGCCAGAGAGGCGATCGCCTCCGTCTGCCGCCGCTCCTCCACGTCGTCCTTCTCGAACCGCGCGATGAACCACGTGGCGATGTTCGCGGTCACCACACCCAGCAGCGCGATCCCCGACAGCATCAGCCCGACCGCGATCATCCGCCCGAGCCCGGTCGTGGGCGCGTGATCCCCGTATCCCACGGTCGTCATCGTCGTGAACGACCACCACACCGCGTCACCCAGCGTCCGGATGTTCCCGTTCGGCGAGTCCCGCTCCACGGACAGCACCGCCAGCGACCCGAACATCAGCAGTCCGACCACGGAACCGACGACGTACGTGGTCAGCCGGATCTGCGGAGCCATCCGCGCCCGCCGCCCCACCAGCAGCAGCGTCGACACCAGCCGCAGCAGCCGCAGCGGCTGCAGGAGCGGCAGCACCACGGCGCACAGGTCGAGCCAGTGCCGCCGTACGAACTCCCTGCGCCGGGGCGCGAGGGCGAGCCGCACCACGTAGTCCACCGCGAACGCCCCCCACACCACCCACTCGACGGCCGTGCAGGCGGCCGTCAGCGAGTAGCCCGCGGAACCGTCCACGATCGGCACCGCGTACGCCACGGCGAAAGCCACCGCCAGCGCCAGCAGGGGCCGTTGGGTGTGCCGTTCCCAGGCCGTCTGCGCCGAATGTCGTTCCATGCCCGCATCGTAAAGAAAAGGTAAGGGCGGTGGAGAATCGGACTCCACCGCCCATCAGCGCCCGAAGAGGCGCGGGGAACCGCGCGACCAGCACCCGCCGGCCCGCGGATTCCCACGGCCCTTCGCCGGCCGTAGCCGAGCGCGGCGGCTACGCGTCGCCGCCCGCGACCCCCGGGTCCGCCGCCGAGACGTCCAGCAGCTGGTACCGGTCGATGGCCTGCTTCAGCACGGACCGGTCGACCTTGCCCTCGCGCGCCAGCTCGGTCAGCACGGCGACCACGATCGACTGGGCGTCGATGTGGAAGAAGCGGCGCGCCGCCCCGCGGGTGTCCGCGAAGCCGAAGCCGTCCGCGCCCAGCGACTGGTACGTGCCCGGCACCCACCGCGCGATCTGGTCCGGAACCGATCGCATCCAGTCGGACACGGCCACGAACGGACCCTCGGATCCGCCGAGCTTCCGTGTCACGTACGGCACCCGCTGCTCCTCCTCCGGATGCAGCAGGTTGTGCTCCTCGCACTCCACGGCCTCGCGGCGCAGCTCGTTCCAGGAGGTCGCGGACCACACGTCCGCCTTGACGTTCCACTCCTCGGCGAGGATCTTCTGCGCCTGAAGCGCCCACGGCACCGCGACCCCGGACGCCATGACCTGCGCCGGGATGGAGCCGCCGGTGCCCGCGCTGATCCGGTGGACACCCTTGACGATGCCCTCCACGTCCACGTCCGCGGGCTCGGCCGGGTGCTGGATGGGCTCGTTGTAGACGGTGAGGTAGTAGAAGACGTCCTCGCCGTGCGGGTGCTCGGCCGAGCTGCCGTACATGCGGCGCAGGCCGTCCTGCACGATGTGCGCGATCTCGTAGGCGTACGCCGGGTCGTACGCCACGCACGCCGGGTTGGTCGAGGCGAGCAGCTGCGAATGGCCGTCCGCGTGCTGCAGACCCTCACCGGTCAGGGTCGTACGACCGGCGGTCGCACCCAGTACGAAACCACGCGCCAGCTGGTCGGCCATCTGCCAGAACTGGTCACCGGTGCGCTGGAAACCGAACATCGAGTAGAAGACGTACACCGGGATCAGCGGCTCGCCGTGTGTGGCGTACGCCGAGCCGGCCGCGATCAGCGAGGCCGTGCAGCCCGCCTCGGAGATGCCGTCGTGCAGCATCTGGCCGGTCGGCGACTCCTTGTAGGCCAGGAGCAGCTCCCGGTCCACCGACTCGTACTGCTGCCCCAGCGGGTTGTAGATCTTCGCACTCGGGAAGAAGGAGTCCATGCCGAACGTGCGGTACTCGTCCGGTGCGATCAGCACGAATCGCTTGCCGATCTCCTTGTCCCGCATGAGGTCCTTGAGGAGACGCACGAAGGCCATGGTCGTCGCGATGGACTGCTGGCCCGTGCCCTTCTTCACGGTCGCGTACGCCTTGTCGTCCGGCAGCGCGAGCGGCTCGGAGCGCACGACGCGGGTCGGGACGTAACCGCCGAGCCCCTTGCGGCGGTCGTGCATGTACTGGATCTCCTCCGAGTCCCGGCCCGGGTGGTAGTACGGCGGCAGGCCGGACTCCAGCTGCTGGTCGGAGATCGGCAGGTGCAGGCGGTCGCGGAAGCGCTTGAGGTCGTCGACCGTCAGCTTCTTCATCTGGTGCGTGGCGTTGCGGCCCTCGAAGTTCGGGCCCAGCGTCCAGCCCTTGACCGTCTTGGCCAGGATGACCGTCGGCTGGCCCTTGTGCTCCTTGGCCGCCTTGAACGCCGCGTAGATCTTGCGGTGGTCGTGACCGCCGCGGCCCAGGTGCAGGATCTGGTCGTCGGTCATGTTCTCGACCATGGCGCGCAGCCGGTGGTCGTCGCCGAAGAAGTGCCGGCGGATGTAGTCGCCGGACTCGGTGGCGTAGGTCTGGAACTGCCCGTCCGGCGTCGTGTTCATCTTGTTGACGAGGATGCCGTCCCGGTCCTGCGCGAGCAGCGGGTCCCAGGTGCGGTCCCAGATCAGCTTGATCACGTTCCAGCCGGCGCCCCGGAAGACCGACTCCAGCTCCTGGATGATCTTGCCGTTGCCGCGCACCGGGCCGTCGAGCCGCTGCAGGTTGCAGTTGACCACGAAGGTCAGGTTGTCCAGGCCCTCCCGGGCGGCCAGGGTGAGCTGGCCGAGTGACTCGGGCTCGTCCATCTCGCCGTCGCCGAGGAACGCCCACACGTGGGACGCGGAGGTGTCCGCGATGCCGCGCGCCTCCATGTAGCGGTTCATCCGCGCCTGGTAGATCGCGCCGAGCGGGCCGAGGCCCATGGAGACCGTCGGGAACTCCCAGAAGTCCGGCATCGAGCGCGGGTGCGGGTAGCTCGACAGGCCCTCGGGGTACTTCGACTTCTCCTGGCGGAAGCCGTCGAGCTGGTTCTCGGTGAGCCGGTCGAGCAGATAGGCGCGCGCGTAGATGCCGGGGGAGGCGTGGCCCTGGAAGAAGACCTGGTCGCCACCGTCGCCCTCGTCCTTGCCGCGGAAGAAGTGGTTGAAGCCGACGTCGTACAGCGAGGCGGAGGAGGCGAACGTGGCGATGTGGCCGCCGACACCGATGCCGGGGCGCTGGGCGCGCGAGACCATCACGGCCGCGTTCCAGCGGGTCGCGTTCAGGATCCGGCGCTCGATCTCCTCGTTGCCCGGGAAGAACGGCTCGCTCTTGGTGGGGATCGTGTTGACGTAGTCCGTGCTGCGCATCTCGGGGACGGCCACGCGCCTCTCGCGGGCCCGCTCGATGAGGCGGAGCATGAGATAGCGGGCTCGTTCCCGGCCGCGCTCGTCGACGGCGGCGTCGAGGGAGTCGAGCCACTCCTGGGTCTCTTCGGGATCGAAGTCAGGAACCTGACTCGGAAGGCCGCCAATGATGATCGGGTTGCGATCGGATCCGGAAGCCACGCTGTTCCTTACCTGTCAGAGGGCCGCTTTTTCTGGAGTTTCCTACTCGTGTCTACACCGTTCCCCATCGTGTACCTCGGGAAGGCGTACGTCATCTCTACCCCGGGGTAACCGGGGCGCAGGACTGGTCAAAACGCAACGATACGCCCGCGGTGTGACGCGCATGGCAAAGTTGTTCGAGGTGCGCGACACCGGATGATTCCGAACCTCGCAAACCGGGCACATCGGAGTGATGTGGGTCGCGCGAAATCGGGATACGGTGCCAGGGGTTGCGGCGACACGGCCGGGATCGTCACCGTTTCGGCGGTCCCGAAGGCCGGGTACTTGCGCGATCCGCCCCGCACGTGTGGACTACGGCCAATGCTTCGCGCACGCGCGTGGCTGAGTTATTCATCAAGACATGATCAGGAGGCAACCCGTGAGCGCGACCGCGGACCACGCGGAGGAGCGGACCAACCCTGCCGCCAGGCTGGGTTTCCAGCCCGGGCAGGTGGTCCAGGAGATCGGCTACGACGACGACGTCGATCAGGAGCTCCGCGAGGCCATCGAGGAAGCCATCGAGGGCGACCTGATGGACGAGGAATACGACGACGTGGCCGACGCCGTTGTGCTGTGGTTCCGTGACGACGACGGCGACCTGACGGATGCGCTGGTCGATGCCACCACGTACATCGAGGAGGGCGGCACGATCCTGCTGCTCACGCCGAAGACCGGCCGTTCGGGGTACGTGGAGCCGAGCGACATCCAGGACGCCGCCACGACGGCCGGCCTGACGGCCTCGAAGAGCGTCAGTGTGGGCAAGGACTGGAGCGGCTCGCGTCTGGCGACGCCGAAGGCCGCGAAGTCCGGCAAGAGGTAGGCCGTCTCGTCCCCAGCACCGGACGGGCCGAGATCGCTCGGTCCGTCCGGAGGTCTGCGGTGATCGCTGCGTAGGGTGGAGGCGAGCGCTTTGGTGCGCTCTCACCCGAACAGCCCACCGAAGGGATGCACGACGATGGCGATCCAGGTCGGAGACAAGGCGCCCGACTTCGAACTCAAGGACAACCACGGCCGCACCGTGAAGCTCTCGGACTTCCGCGGCGAGAAGAACGTGGTGGTGCTCTTCTATCCCTTCGCCTTCACCGGCGTGTGCACCGGCGAGCTGTGCGAGCTGCGCGACAACCTGCCCCGTCTGGCGGACCGCGACACCCAGCTGCTCGCCGTCTCCAACGACTCCATCCACACCCTGCGCGTCTTCGCCGAGCAGGAGGGCCTGGAGTACCCGCTGCTCAGCGACTTCTGGCCGCACGGCAACGTCTCGCGCGCGTACGGCGTCTTCGACGAGGACAAGGGCTGCGCCGTCCGTGGCACCTTCATCGTCGACAAGGAGGGCGTCGTGCGGTGGACCGTGGTCAACGGCCTTCCGGACGCCCGGGACCTGGACGACTATGTGAAGGCGCTCGACACCCTGTGAGCCGACCGTGGTCGACACCTGTGATTCTTCGGCTCCAGGGTCTGCGGGAGGCGGGAACCCGTCACTAGGATCGGCACGTTGATCCCATATCCGAAGCACACGGGGCTTCCGGCCCCTGGACACCACATGGAGGACCCGTGGGAGTCAGCCTCAGCAAGGGCGGCAACGTATCGCTGACGAAGGAGGCCCCGGGCCTGACCGCCGTCATCGTCGGTCTGGGCTGGGACGTGCGCACCACGACCGGCACGGACTTCGACCTCGACGCGAGCGCGCTGCTGCTGAACAACTCCGGCAAGGTCGCGAGCGACCAGCACTTCATCTTCTTCAACAACCTCAAGAGCCCCGACGGCTCGGTCGAGCACACCGGTGACAACATCACCGGTGAGGGCGAGGGCGACGACGAGCAGATCAAGGTCAACCTGGCCGGCGTCCCGGCCGACGTCGAGAAGATCGTCTTCCCGGTGTCGATCTACGACGCCGAGAACCGCCAGCAGTCCTTCGGACAGGTCCGCAACGCGTTCATCCGCGTCGTGAACCAGGCCGGCGAACAGGAGATCGCCCGGTACGACCTGAGCGAGGACGCCTCCACCGAGACCGCCATGGTCTTCGGTGAGCTGTACCGGCACGGCGCGGAGTGGAAGTTCCGCGCCATCGGCCAGGGCTACGCCTCCGGCCTGCGCGGCATCGCGCAGGACTTCGGCGTCAACGTCTGATCCCGGCAGGGTTCCGACGCCCCCACTGTCCGGCGCCGCACCGTTTACGGGCGGCGCCGGACGTGCAGGACAACCAGGGAAGCACCACAAGGGGAGGACCAGCATCATGGGCGTCACGCTCGCCAAGGGAGGCAACGTCTCCCTCTCCAAGGCCGCACCGAACCTCACCAACGTCCTGATCGGGCTCGGCTGGGACGCCCGGTCCACCACCGGCGCCCCCTTCGACCTGGACGCCAGTGCGCTGCTGTGCGACGGCGGCAACCGGGTGATGGGCGACGAGTGGTTCGTGTTCTACAACCAGCTCAAGAGCCCCGACGGATCCGTGGAGCACACCGGTGACAACCTCACCGGTGAGGGTGAGGGCGACGACGAGTCCATCCTGGTGGACCTCGCCAAGGTGCCGCCGCAGTGCGAGAAGATCATCTTCCCCGTCTCGATCCACATGGCGGACGAGCGCGGCCAGACCTTCGGCCAGGTCTCCAACGCCTTCATCCGCGTGGTCAACCAGGCCGACGGCCAGGAACTGGCCCGCTACGACCTCAGTGAGGACGCCTCCACCGAGACCGCCATGATCTTCGGCGAGCTGTACCGCTACCAGGGCGAGTGGAAGTTCCGTGCCGTCGGACAGGGGTACGCGTCGGGGCTGCGGGGCATCGCCCTCGACTTCGGGGTGAACGTCTCCTAGCCGAGTCCCCCCGCAAGGGTTCGTGCCGTGGCTTTTCCGTGAGGGTTGCCCTGGCGGGTACCGCCGGTAGGGTGCCCCTCTAGACTCGTGGTCAACATTTAGCAAAGCCGAGTACGGCGCGGGGGAGACCCTCCCTCAGACTTCGTCTGGGGGCACCCCCAACACACGATTGGGTAGCCAGTGCTTCTGAAAACCTTCGGCTGGTCGTTCGCGGTCACCGCGCTCGGTCTGGTCGCGGCGGCGTTCTACGGGGGGTGGACCGCCTTCGGCATCGTGGCGATCCTGGCCATCCTCGAGATCTCGCTGTCGTTCGACAACGCGGTGGTCAACGCCGGAATCCTGAAGAAGATGAACGCCTTCTGGCAGAAGATCTTCCTCACGGTCGGCGTCCTCATCGCGGTCTTCGGCATGCGGCTGGTCTTCCCCGTCGTCATCGTCGCGATCAGCGCCAAGATGGGCCCCATCGAGGCCGTCGACCTCGCTCTGAACAACAAGGACCACTACCAGGAGCTGGTCACCGACGCCCACCCGGCGATCGCCGCCTTCGGTGGCATGTTCCTGCTGATGATCTTCCTCGACTTCATCTTCGAGGACCGGGACATCCAGTGGCTGCGCTGGATCGAGCGGCCCCTGGCCAAGCTCGGCAAGGTCGACATGCTGTCGGTCTGCATCGCCCTGATCGTCCTGCTCATCACCTCCTTCACCTTCGCCACCCACGCCCACCAGCACGGCGGTGCCCACGTCGACAAGGCGCAGACGGTCCTGATCGCCGGTGTCGCCGGCCTGATCACCTACATGATCGTCGGCGGTCTGTCCGGCTACTTCGAGGACAAGCTGGAGGAAGAGGAGGAACGCGAGCACGAGGAGGAGGAAGAGGCCGCCCGCAGCGGCAAGCAACGCCCGGCCGTCGTGCTGGCCGGCCAGGCCGCGTTCTTCATGTTCCTCTACCTGGAGGTCCTGGACGCGTCCTTCTCCTTCGACGGCGTGATCGGCGCCTTCGCCGTCACCAACGACATCGTCCTGATGGCGCTGGGCCTCGGCATCGGCGCGATGTACGTCCGTTCGCTGACGGTCTACCTGGTCCGCCAGGGCACGCTGGACGACTACGTCTACCTGGAGCACGGCGCCCACTACGCCATCGGCGCCCTCGCCGTGATCCTCATGGTCACGATCCAGTACGAGATCCACGAGGTCATCACCGGCCTCGTCGGTGTCGTCCTGATCGCCTGGTCCTTCTGGTCCTCCGTCCGCCGCAACCGCGCCCTCGCGGCAGCGGGCGAGGGCAGCGACGAGAAGGCCGAGGTCTCCTCGGGAGTCTGACCCGGGACCCTCCCGGATCCCCTACGGGACAGATCCGGGCCGTGCCGGGGTGTGGTACCCCTTCGGGTGAGGAACGCTCTGTTCGGGGCGGCCGACGTGGTCGGCCGCCCCGACGGCGTGATGAACGAGTACCTGGGGGCGGGAATGGGATTCTTCGACGGGCTGCTGGGCGGGCGCGCTGCCGACTTCGACTCGGGCAGCGCCTCGAGCAACGCCATCGAACTCACCAGGCGGCACCAGACGGTGTCCCTCACCAAGCAGGACGCGGCCACCGGCCATCTGCGCGTCAACCTCAACTGGCGGATGCGGACCTCCGACTTCGACGGAGCCCAGCGCACCAGCCTGCTGCGCCACCCCTTCAAGGCCCTGAAGCCGCCGGAAGTGCTCGGACACGGGCAGAGCATGGTCAACGTCGACCTCGACCTGGGCTGCCTGTACGAACTGGCCGACGGCACGAAAGGCGTGGTCCAGCCGCTCGGTGGCTACCTCGGCGACGTCAACGCACCGCCGTACATCAAGCTCAGCGGCGACGACCGGTTCGGCTCCGCGTCCGGCGAGACCATGTACGTCAACCTCGACCACCGAGAGGCCCTCAAGCGGCTGCTGGTCTTCGTCTACATCTACGACCAGACGCCGGCCTTCGACCGCACCCACGCGGTCGTCACGCTGTACCCGAGCAACGGACCGCGCATCGAGATAGGCCTCGACGAACGCCACCCCCAGGCCCGTTCCTGCGCGGTGGTCATGATCGAGAACATCAAGGGCGAGCTGATCGTCCGCCGCGAGGTCAAGTTCGTCTACGGCTTCCAGGGCGAACTGGACCGGCTGTACGGCTGGGGCCTGCAGTGGGGCCGGGGCTACAAGGCCAAGGCGGACCGGTGAACGCCCCGGCCTACCGCCCCACGAACTGCGGCCCCTGCGGCGGCAGCCGGAAATTCGGGTCCAGAGCCACCGGCACCGGCACCGGCTGAGGCTGGGGGTATCCGTAGGAGGGCTGACTGCTCGGCTGCGGGTACCCGTAGTCCGCCTGGGGCGAGGCCGGCTGAGGGTAGCCGTAGGCGGGGGGCTGCTGCGGCACCGCCGACGTCGGCTGCTCCGGCGGCAGCGGCTGGGACGCCGTCTCCGGCACGGGCACGCGCATCTCCTCCTCCGCCTCCGACTCGTCCACCGAGATGCCGAAGTCCGTGGCGAGGCCCTCCAGCCCGTTCGAGTAGCCCTCACCCAGCGCGCGGAACTTCCATCCCTCCCCACGCCGGTACAGCTCGCCGCAGATCAGCGCCGTCTCCGCGCCGGTCTCCGGCTTGATGTCGAAGCGGGCCAGCGGCTCCCCGTCGGCCACCGCCGCGTCGTACAGCAGGATCCCCAGCGCCGGTACCCGGTCGAAGGAGACGCCGTCCGCCGAGGCGACCAGCAGGATGCGGCCGACGCCCGGCTCGACACCGGCGAGATCTGACTGGATCGTGTCGGTCAGACCTTCGGCGACACGCTTCTTGCCGAGCCGCCACACCTTCCCGGAGGGGTGCCGGGGCTGGTTGTAGAAGACGAAGTCCTCGTCGGAGCGCACACGGCCGTCGGAGCCCAGCAGCAGCGCCGAGGCGTCCACGTCCGGAACCCCCTGCCCGGGCGTCCAGCGCAGTACGGCGCGTACCGTGGTGACTTCCAGCGGGACGTTCGACCCCTTCAGCATCGCGTGCGTCATGCGGTCATCCTGCCCTCTCGGTCCTGGTCACGACAATGCGGGGGGTGCCGGGGCCGACACGGGCGAGTTACCGGAAATTCATGCCCGCGGGGAACCCCCGACATGGGTCTCTACGTACTATTACCGGCCACCCTTTACCGAATCCACAGGCTCGGCTCGCACCCCTGAGGGAGTCCTATGCGTCATTTCGGGCACATCGCCCCCGAGGTGCGGCAGCGCCTCTTCCACCAGGAGCCGTGCGCGTTCACCGCCGACTCCCCGGCCCGGCTGCTCTCCGCGGCCCTGGGCGCCACGCTGTACAGCCCGGCCACCCGGCCCCGGCTCGCCGACGACATCGTCAAGCAGGCCGACCACGGCGTGGTCTCGATGGTGCTGTGCCTGGAGGACTCCATCGACGACGCGGACGTCGTGGCGGGCGAGGAGAACCTCGTCCGGCAGTTCGCCGACCTCGACGCCCGACCCGATGCCGAACCGCCCCTGCTGTTCATCCGGGTCCGCACCCCCGAGCAGATCCCCGACCTCGTACGACGCCTGGGGACGAGCGTACGGCTGCTGTCCGGGTTCGTGCTGCCGAAGTTCACCGAGGAACGCGGCATCCCCTTCCTGGAGGCCCTGACCGCCGCCGAGAGCGCGAGCGGCCGGCGGCTCTTCGCCATGCCGGTGCTCGAATCCCCGGAACTGCTCTACCGCGAGAGCCGCGTGGACACCCTGGAGGGCATCTCCCGCGCGGTCGACAAGTACCGCGACCGGGTCCTCGCGCTCCGCCTCGGCGTCACCGACTTCTGCTCCTCCTACGGTCTGCGCCGCGCCCCCGACATGACCGCCTACGACGTCCAGATCGTCGCCTCCGTGATCGCCGACGTCGTGAACATGCTGGGCCGGGCCGACGGCACCGGATTCACCGTCACCGGGCCCGTGTGGGAGTACTTCCGCGTCCCCGAGCGCATGTTCAAGCCGCAGCTGAGGCAGAGCCCCTTCCTCGAGGTGCAGGCCGTCGAGCTGCGCGAGAAGCTCATCGAGCACGCCATGGACGGACTGCTGAGGGAGATCTCCCTCGACCAGGCCAACGGCCTGCTCGGCAAGACCTGCATCCACCCGTCCCACGTCCTGCCCGTGCACGCGCTGTCCGTGGTCAGCCACGAGGAGTTCAGCGACGCCCAGGACATCCTGCGGCCGGAACGCGGCGGCGGGGGTGTACTCCGGTCGGCCTATACGAACAAGATGAACGAGGTGAAACCGCACCGCGCCTGGGCCGAGCGGACCCTGCTGCGCGCCGAGGTCTTCGGCGTCGCCAACGAGGACGTCGGCTTCGTGGAGCTGCTCGCCGCCGGAATACCCGGCTGACCCTTTTCAACCCAAGGAACGCATGAAGAACGCAGTGAACGACGGGGTCTGGTCCGGCAGCTGGGTCGCCGAGCGACTCGGGGTCGAACTCGTGGGCGACGACGGGCTGCCGGCCCTGCTCGGGCTCGCGCTGCGCCGCAACCCCAAGCGTGCCCACCTGCTGGTCTCGAACGTGCTCGGCAAGCACGTCCCGCAGACACCGTCCGTGGTCTACGGCCACGGCGTCCGCCTGGGCCGCCGCGTCGCCACGCTGCTCGGCGAGGCGGAGAGGGCCACCGCTGTCGTCCTCGGCTACGCGGAGACCGCCACAGGGCTGGGACACGCCGTCGCCGACGGCCTCGGCACGGCGCCGTATCTGCACTCCACCCGTCGGCCGGTCCCCGGAGTCGCCCGCGCGGGCGGCTTCGAGGAGTCCCACTCCCACGCCACGTCGCACCTGCTGCTTCCCGAGGATCCCGCGCTGCTGTCCGGCGACGGCCCGCTGGTGCTGGTGGACGACGAGTTCTCCACCGGCAACACGATCCTCAACACCATCCGTGACCTGCACGCACGGTATCCACGCAGCCGGTACGTGGTGGTCGCGCTGGTCGACATGCGCTCGCCCGAGGACACGGAGCGCCTGCGGCGGTTCGCCGCCGGCATCGGTGCGCGGGTGGATGTGATCGCCGCGGCGTCGGGGACGGTGCGGTTGCCGGAGGGGGTGCTGGAGAAGGGGCAGGAGCTGGTCGAGCGGTACGCGTCCGCCGACGCCGCCGTGCCCCCGCTCCCGCACAGCGCAGACATCGCCCGCGTCGACCTGCACTGGCCCCCCGGCCTCCCCGACGGCGGCCGGCACGGCTTCACGCCCGCCCACCGGACCCGCCTGGAGACCGCCCTCCCCGAGATGGCCGGCCGGACGGCCGAGGCCCTGCCCGCCGGCGCCCGCCGCGTCCTCGTCCTCGGCTTCGAGGAGCTGATGTACGCCCCGCTGCGCCTCGCCCACGAGCTGGAGCGGGTCACCGACGCCGAAGTGCGCTTCTCCACGACCACCCGCTCGCCCGTGCTCGCCCTCGACGACCCCGGCTACGCGATACGCAGCCGCCTGGTCTTCCCCGCCCACGACGACCCGGCCGACGGTCCCGGTGAGCGCTACGCCTACAACGTCGCGGGCGCCGGCTTCGACACGGTGGTCGCCGTCGTGGACTCCGCCGCCGACACCCCCGCGCTGCACGCCCCCGACGGCCTGCTGGCCCGGCTCGCGGCGCACGTCCCGCACGTCCTGCTCGCGGTCGTCCCGTCCTACGTGCCCGAGCCCTCGCACGCTCCCGAAAGGCAGGCCATGCTGCCCGAGCCCCTCCGCGGCCCCGCATTCTCCTCGTACCCGCCCGAGGAGGTCGGCTGGCTGCTGCAGGACCTCTCCGACGTCACCCTGGAGGCGCCGACCGAGGAGCGCGAGGAGGCCATCCAGAGCGGCGGCGCCCACTACGCCGAGTCGCTGCCGGTGGAGTACCAGCCCAGCGAGCAGTACCAGGAGCTGTTCCACGCGGCCCTCGGCACCTCGGCCACGCGGATCGCCCGGGCGGTCGGCGTGGTCACCGAGACCGTGATCACCGAGCGCTCGCCGCGCCCGGTGCTGGTCTCCCTGGCCCGCGCCGGCACCCCGGTCGGCATCCTCATGCGCCGCTGGGCCCGGTTCCGGCACGGCCTCGACCTCCCGCACTACGCCGTCTCGATCGTGCGCGGCCGGGGCATCGACGCCAACGCGCTGCGCTGGCTCGCCGCCCACCACGACCCCCGCGACGTCGTCTTCGTCGACGGCTGGACCGGCAAGGGCGCCATCACCCGCGAACTCGCCCAGGCCATCGGGGAGTTCGAGGCCGACGAGGGCATCACCGGCTTCGACCCGGAGATCGCCGTCCTGGCCGACCCGGGCTCCTGCGTACGCACCTACGGCACTCGCGAGGACTTCCTCATCCCCTCCGCCTGCCTCAACTCGACCGTCTCCGGCCTGATATCGCGTACAGTCCTGCGCGCCGACCTGGTCGGCCCGGACGACTTCCACGGCGCCAAGTTCTACCGCGAACTCGCCGGCGCCGACGTCTCCGTGGCCTTCCTCGACGCCGTCAGCGCCCGCTACCCCGAGGTCGCCGACACCGTCGACGCGGCGGTCAAGGAGCTGATGGCCGAGGACCGCACCCCGACCTGGGCGGGCTGGCGGGCGGTCGAGCGGATCAGCGAGGAGTACGGCATCCACGACGTGAACCTCGTCAAGCCCGGCGTCGGCGAGACCACCCGGGTACTGCTGCGCCGCGTGCCGTGGAAGATCCTCGCCCGCGAAGGGGCCGGCGCCGACCTGGACCACGTGCGGCTGCTCGCCGGACAGCGCGGGGTACCGGTGGAGGAGGTCGGCGAACTGCCGTACACCTGCGTCGGGTTGATCCACCCCCAGTACACACGGGGCGCCACCGGCGCCGACGGCAAGGCGGTGAACCTCTGATGCCGGTGATGGTGGCGAGCGACCTCGACCGTACGCTGATCTACTCCGCTGCGGCCCTCGCGCTGACCATGCCCGACGCCCGGGCACCCCGGCTGCTGTGCGTGGAGGTGCACGAGGCCAAGCCGCTCTCCTACATGACGGAGACCGCGGCCCAGCTGCTCACCGACCTCGGCGACAGGGCCGTCTTCGTGCCCACCACGACCCGGACGCGCAAGCAGTACCAGCGCATCAACCTGCCCGGCCCGCCCCCGAAGTACGCGATCTGCGCCAACGGCGGCCACCTGCTGGTCGACGGGGTCACCGACGCCGGCTGGCACGCGGGCGTACAGGCCAGGCTCGCCGACGAGTGCGCGCCCCTGGACGAGGTCCGCGAGCATCTGCTCCGGACCGCCGATCCGGTCTGGGTGCGCAAGCACCGGGTGGCCGAGGACCTCTTCGCCTACCTCGTCGTAGAGCGCGAGCTGCTGCCCGAGGACTGGGTGAAGGAGCTGGCGGTGTGGGCCGAGAACCGCGGCTGGACGGTCTCCCTGCAGGGCCGCAAGATCTACGCCGTCCCGCAGCCGCTCACCAAGAGCGCCGCCGTCCGCGAAGTGGCCCGCCGCACCGGCGCGGAGCTGACGCTGGCGGCCGGTGACTCGCTCCTGGACGCCGACCTGCTCCTCGCCGCAGACCGCGGCTGGCGCCCCGGTCACGGCGAACTGGCCGACACCGACTGGACCGCCCCGCAGATCAGCGCCCTGCCGGAGCGAGGGGTGCTGGCCGGGGAGCGCATCGTACGGGAGTTCTTGCGGGCGACACGGGAGTGACGGCGACGGGCCGAAGCCCGTAGGCGACACCCCCCCGGGAGGTCAGCCGCAGCAACCCCCACCGCAGCAGCCGCCGCCTCCGCCCGCCTGCGGGGCCGGGGCGGCACCCCTGCCGCCCACGGCCACCGCCGACAGCAGCTTCACGGTGTCGTCATGGCCCGCCGGGCAGGCGGCGGGAGCGGAGGACTCCGCCATGGGACGGCTCAGTTCGAAGGTGTCGCCGCAGGTCCGGCAGCGGTACTCGTAGCGAGGCATGGGCACAGACTAACCGGCCGCGGGCCCCGTCCCCAGGGCCCACGACCGGTCGCGCCCTCACTCCCTGTCCGGCCGGTGCACGTCCCGCGTGCCGCCCAGCGCCCGGTTGGCCGGCGGCATGCCCGCCGTGTGCTCACGCTGCTCGTACGTGACCGCGTCGGGGTGACGGGCCCGCCAGTACGGGTTGTCGTGCGGCAGGGCCGAGCCCACCCGCCCGTACATGCCGAAGGTCATCAGCAGCAGACCCACGACGAAGCTGAAGAGGACGTTCTGGATCTTGAACGCCAGGAAGTTGTTGGTGGTGTCCAGCAGGCCCAGGAACAGGAAGCCGTTCAGCAGGAACAGCACGCCGAGAATCATGTTCAGGGTCGACGCGAAGTTCCCGCCGATCACCATGCCGACCAGCAGCAGCAGCCCGATGCAGATCGACAGCACACTCAGCGTGCCGTTGGTGTTCAGCCCGGTGACCGTGTTGCCGCCGGTGTCGAAGAAGCCGATGTGGTCGATCAGGCCGAGGATGCCGAAGATGACCAGGAACGCGCCGATCAGGCCCGCGCCGACCCGGTAGACCGTGTTCAGCCGGTGGTCGACGGGCAGGTGGTCGTCCAGCCGGAACCGCGGCTGTTCCTCGGCTTCCTCCGTGTGCACTGCGTGTGTGGCCATGTCCGCCTCCCTCGGGGCGCTAGCGGAGGCCATCCGTCCGTTCCTTCAATATCCGCCCGTCCGCCCCACCCCGGCAACACGCACAGCTCAGCGCCGCTGGCGTCAGTGCCCGCCGCCACGCTCCTCGCGGATCTGCGCCACCACCCGCGCGACCGACGCCCGCACCGCGTCCGTCTCGGTCAGGAAGTGCCAGTAGTCGGGGTGCCGGCCCTCCAGCGTGCCGATCAACCGCTCCAGCCGGGCCACCGCCTCGTCCAGCGGCCCGGCGTGCCGCGGATCCGGGGTCGTACGGCCCGTCATGGCCAGCCGCTGGGCGTCCCGGATCGCGAACCGGGTGCGCTCGATCTCCGCGTGCGGATCCTTCTGCACGGCGTTCAGCCGCCGCAGCCGCTCCCCGGTGGCCGAGACGGCCTCGTCCGTGGCGTTCAGCAGGGCCCGCACGGTCGACAGCAGGGCGGTCGCGTCCGGCCACCGCTGAGCCTCCCGCGCCGCCTGTGCCTCGCGCAGCTTCAGCTCGGCCTGCCCCACGTTCTGCGCCGCCTGCTCGGGCACCTGCTGGAGATCCTGCCAGCAGGCGGCGACGAACCGGCGCCGCAGCTCGCTCAGCACCGGCTCCACCTGCCCGGCGCGGGTGGTCAGCGCCTGCGCCCGCGTCCGCAGGGACACCAGCCGGTGGTCGATCTCGGCCGCCGTCTCCGGCAGCCGCTCGGCCTCGGCCCTAAGCGCCCCGGCCTCCCGCTGCACCCGCTCCGCCCGCTCCAGCGTCGGGGCGATCCCATGCTGCCCGGCGCCCTGGTTCAGCCTGGTCAGCTCGGGAGAGAGGGCGGCCAGCCGCGCCGCGAGATCATCGGCCCTGAGGCCCTTCCCCCGGGCGGCGTCCAGGGCGTTGCTCGCGGCCAGCAGCGACTGCCGGGCCCGCTCCACGGCGGGCGCGAGCCGGGCGAGCTGGGTCTCGGCCTTGCCGAGCAGCGGCCCGAGCGAGCTGTCGAACCGGTCCAGCTCCTGCTTGACCCGCACCAGCTCGTCCTTGGCGGCCGTCAGCTCCGAACGCGCCCGGGCGGCCGCCGCGGCCTCCAGATCGTCCCGGTCGAGATCATGGGCGTCCACGGCCTGGATGTACTGCCGGCTGACCTCGTCTATGCGCCGGCCGAGCGCCTCGAAGTCGGATACGGCGCGCCGGGCGGCGGGGGAGTCGTCCACGGCCGTGATGGTCTCGATGGAGATCCGCATGTCCCGTTGGGCGGTGTCCAGTTCGTAGAACGCGGCCGCCGCGGCGTCCTTCGCGGACTGCGCCTCCGCCCGCTGGCTCTCCGCCCGTCCCCCGAACCAGCGCCGGGTGCCCCCGCCGGCGAACGCGGCGGACACTCCGAGCGCCGCCAGCACGGGCAGGGTCATCAGGGTGAGGGTGTCCCGCAGGGCCGTGGACCCGGGCCGGACCCGTGCGGTGGACGGCGGCGGGTACGGCCGCGTCGATGGCGTGCCCGGTGTCGCCGTCACATCCCTCTCCCGTGCTGTGGTTCGCCCTGGGTGGAGTCATTCTCCCACCCGTTGAGGACGAACACACGGGCCGGTCAGTTCGCGGTACGCACCGTGACTTCGCCGTCGGAGGAGTGTGCCGACACCCGGTGCGGACTGCTGTCGTCGCGGGGCACGGCCACCGGCACCGCCCCGTCGTCCGACCCCGCCGACACCCGGTACGCACCCCTGGGCAGCGCGACCGCCACCGCCCCGTCGATGGTGATGCTGAGCGGATCCGTGAACCCGTGCGCCCGCACGCTGCCGCTGCCGTTGTCGATCCCCTCCCCCGAAGATCCGGCGACCTCCCGGACCGGGGGTGGGGGCAACCCCCGTAGGCGCCGCTCGAGGCCCCTGGACGTGGTCGTCGCGCGTTTGCGGGGTACCCGCTCCGGCAAGGTAGTCTGTCCACTCGACCTGGGCTCGCGGCCCGGGTGTTCAGGGTGCGTAGCTCAGGGGTAGAGCGCCTGCCTTACAAGCAGGATGTCGGCGGTTCGAAACCGTCCGCGCCCACCGGTCGGCCCCTCGGAGAAGTCTCCGAGGGGCCGTTCTCGTGTTCGTGTGCCGTCGCTACTCGTGCGCCGACTCTTCGTGGGCGTGCTTGAGTCGGGAGCGAGCGTCCATGCGGTCCGCCGCCGCGATCTCGGCCCAGAAGCGGTGCGTGCTGACGAACACCGCGAGTTCGTGCTCGCGGCGCCGCAGCTTCTCCACCTCGGCCTGCTCGTCCGCCGTCCAGCCGGGGGAAGCGGGCCGCTCCGTCTTGCGCCAGCCGGTGTCGTCGCTGAAGCCGTCCCTCGGCTCGACCGACCAGGGCAGCCGCTTGAGCAGGGCCGACAACTCGGCCCGGACCTGATGCAGCTCCTCCTGGCCGGCGAGGAGGTCACTGGGGAATTCATAGGTCGTAGCCACACGGCAATGGTACGCCTGTTCGAATTTGGGTGGCGAGTTCGTTCGTGGGGTTCGGAGGAGGTTCAGCCGAACGGGTGGCGGGCGCGAGCGGGCCGGGTCAGTGACCGGCGTCCCGCAGCTCCCGTACGAGCCGTGCCGTCACCGGTACGGGTACGCCGTGCCGCTCGGCCGCCCGCAGCAACGCCCCGCCGATGGCGTCCAGCTCGAGCGGGCGGCCCGCCTCGGCGTCGCGCTGCATGGACGACTTGGCGCCGGGCGGGAAGGCGTCGTAACGGGCGAGTGCCTGGGCGGGGTCCGCGGGGGCGCCGCAGGCACGGCTGACGGTGGTGGTCTCGTCGACCAGTGCCCGCAGTTCGTCCCGGTGGCGGGTGCGGGCCTCGCCGAGCGGCAGGCCGTAGCGCGTGGTGAGCAGGGCGAACGGGGCGAGGAACGCCATCTTGGCCCACAGGGCCGCCGGCTCGTCCCCGACCACGCGGGCGGTCGGGCCGGCGGTGGTGAGGACAGCGGCGAGGGCGTCGAGACGCGCGCGGGGGACGCCGTCCCCGGCGAGGTCGATCTCGGTGAACGGGCTGCCGTGTTCGATCACGCCCGGCGCGCGGCGGGTGGACTCCACGCGGATCACGGCCGGGGCGACACGGTCGGGGCGGTAGCGGGCGCGCAGCGTGGCGGGGTGCTCGACGCCGTTCAGGAGCGGCACGAGGAGGGCGTCGCCCACGGCGGCGGGCGGGATGCGGGTGAGCGCGGCGTCGAGCGCGGTGTGCTTGACGGTGATCAGGCAGGCGTCCACCGGTTCGCGCAGTTCGGTGTCCGCCTCGACGGGGGCGGTGAACTCGCCGAACTGCGGGCTGCGGACCGTGATCCCGGTCCGGCGCAGGGTGTCCGCCGTGCCGTCCTGGGCCAGGCAGATGACGCGGTGGCCGGAGCGGGACAGGAGGGCGGCGAGGAGTCCGCCCGTGCCGCCGGGGCCGAGGACGGCCACGGTGTGCTGAGTCGCCATGAGGCTGTTCCTTTCGACGGTCGGCCCCGGGAGTCGGTGGCCGCCTTCGGCGCGATCATCGCAGGGGCGGACGGAGTGCGTGAGACTGGGGGCATGTGCCGGAGTATCAAGACGCTGCGTCCGCCCGTGCTGCCCGACGAGGCCACGGACGAGGACATCCACGCCGCCGCGCTGCAGTACGTGCGGAAGGTCTCGGGCTTCCGGGCCCCCGCCGCCCACAACCGTGAGGTCTTCGATCGCGCGGTGGACGCCGTGGCCCGGGCCACGGCGGAGCTGCTCGGGGGGCTGGAGGTGCGGGGCGGTTCGGCGCGCGGCACCGCATAGGGTCCGGCATGCCCGGTGACTCGGGCTGTGAGCAAGGGGGTTGGGGCGCGCCGGGCATGGCCAGGCGCGCCCTCCGCTCGTCCCGGCGGGGGGTGCCGGGGTCGGCCGTGCGTGTGACGACTCTCATAGAGGCGCGTCTTTCCACGCGCGATGTGCGGTGCGCGGACGGCGAGTTGCCCGCGGGGCGGCTCGTGGGCGGGGGCTGCGGGCCGTACGCCGTGGACGGTTGCGGGACCGGAGGGCTGGACGCGGCGGCGGCCTGCCGCCTGTCGCCTGATCAACCGTCAAGATGCGTTTCTCGCCCGGGGGTTCGTGTGCGGGGCGTCGACGCAGGGGTGTACCGGGTGACCGTCGCCGGGGCCCGTTCGGGGGTGGGCTCGGTGGCGCTCTCGGGCGCCGACGCGAGGGCGCGGGCCCTGCTGCGGGTGGCCGGTTTCGCGGTGGAACCGCAGGTGGAGCCGCAGGTGGAGCCGTCGGCGCGGAAAGATGTTGAAGTTGCAAGCACTGATTAGGTGCCCCTAACCTGGGCCCCTCGTTCGGTACCGACGCCCCCACGGCCGGCCATCCATGTCCCCAGCCGGTCCGACCGACACCGAAGAGGAGAACCTCCCTCATGTCCGCACGCCTCAACACCGCTCAGCCCTACGTCATCGGGCTCTTCCGCGCCGTCGCCGGCCTGCTCTTCGCGGTGCACGGAGCCGCTTCGCTCTTCGGTGTCCTCGGCGGCGCCGCGGGCACCCAGGGCGGCACGATCGCGGCCGGCACCTGGCCCGGCTGGTACGCGGCCGTGATCCAGCTGGTCGCCGGCGGCCTGGTGCTCCTCGGTCTCGGCACCCGCGGGGCCGCGCTGATCGCCTCGGGCTCGATGGCGTACGCCTACTTCGACGTCCACCAGCAGGCGGCGTTGTGGCCGATCCAGAACGGCGGCGAGCTGCCCGTCCTGTTCTGCTGGGCGTTCTTCCTGCTGGTCTTCACCGGCTCCGGCGCCTTCGGCCTCGACCGGCTCTTCGGCCGGCGTACGGCGGCGGACGCCGAGTCCGCGGTGGACCGGACCCCGGTGGCCGCCTGACCCGCACCGGTGCGCGAGTGACGGCGCCCGTTCCCTGCCGCGCGGGGGAGGGTGCCGCCCGGGACGCCTGCCGGTCACAAGCGCCCCCGGAGACCCCTCTGTCACACCCCCGGCGTACGCTGTATGGCTGTCAACGGGGGAGCAGTGGGGAGTCGTCGTGTTCGAGAGCGTGGGGTCGCTTGCGGCCGGACCGTGGATCTATGCCGTGGTGGCCCTGTCGGTGCTCCTCGACGTGTTCGTGCCGGTGCTGCCGAGCGGAGTGCTCGTCATCACGGCCGGTACGGCAGCGGCCGCGGGCACGGGCGCGGCGGCGGGCGGGGTGCCGCACGACGTGCCGGACATCCTGGCCCTGATCCTCTCCGCGGCGACCGCCTCGGTCCTCGGTGACCTGGTCGCCTACCGGCTGGCCTGGCGGGGCGGGGAGCGCCTGGACCGGGCGATAGCCCGCTCCCGGCGGCTGACCACCGCGCAGGAACGTCTCGGCGAGGCGCTCGCCCGGGGTGGCGGCGCGCTGGTCGTGCTGGCCCGGTTCGCTCCGGCCGGCCGCTCGGTCGTCTCCTTCTGCGCGGGTGCCGCCCACCGCCGCGCCCGCGACTTCCTGCCCTGGTCGGCCCTGGCGGGACTGTCCTGGGCCGCCTACAGCGTCGCCCTCGGCTACTACGGCGCCCAGTGGCTGGGCGCGACCTGGCTGGCCACGGGCGTCTCGGTGGCCGCGCTGTTCGGTGCCGGCGCGGCGGCGGGCTTCCTGGTGCGCCGTCGGCCGGCCTCCTGACGAAGCCCGCGGTGCGTGCGGGCGCCGGCCGCCGCAGCTCCCTGGAGTGCGGGACATGCGCGACCGGCCACGACGGGCCCGCGGCCGGCGTACGGCCGCAAGCCCGACGGCGCTGACCCGAAGGCTCAGCAGGCGGCCAGGTAGTTCGTGAGCGCGCTCTTCTCGGCGGAGTCGACCGAGAGGTTGTAGTAGTACTTCACCTGCACCCAGGCGCGGACGTACGTGCACAGGTACGCGGAGCGGGACGGGACCCAGGTGGCCGGGTCCTGGTCGCCCTTGGCCTGGTTGACGTTGTCGGTGACGGCGATGAGCTGGGGCCGGGTGAGGTCGTTGGCGAAGGCCTGGCGCTGGGCGGTGGTCCACTTGCTCGCCCCGGAGTCCCAGGCCTCGGCCAGCGGGACCAGGTGGTCGATGTCCAGGTCGGAGGCGGCGGTCCAGGTGGCGCCGTCGTAGGGGGAGTACCAGCTGCCGCTGGTGGCGGCGCAGGCGGAGTCGGTGACGACGTTCGTGCCGTCCCGCTTCAGGACCGTCTCGCGGGTGTTGCAGGCACCGCTGATGGTGATCCAGTGCGGGAAGAGGTCGCGGTCGTAGCCGGTGCGGTTCTCGGTGGCCACGGTGAGCTGGGAGAGGTAGCTGCGGGCGGTGGCGCCGCTGACCGGCGTGGGCAGGGCGGCGGAGGCGCTCGGGGAGTTGAACAGGGCGGCGGAGGCTATGAGGCCGGTGAGGGTCGCGAGTATGCTCAGCCGTCGACGCGCGTAGAATTTCGGCATGGGAACTCCCTTGTGGGGTGGGGGTGTTGGGCGCGAGCGAGGGAATGCTCGCGCCGCCGTGTGACCGGCGGATGAGCGCTCGGTAAGAAGCTAGTGACGTGTTCATGACACGACAAGGTTCACGGCCGAACTTTCACATCCCGTACGATGGGGAGCGCAGAAGGGGAGTAGCTCTTCGCCGGACCGTCGACATACTGCTCAGTCAGCCTGAGCCGGCGCCCGGAGGCGGACCCGTCGAGGCCCGCCAGCGAGACCTTCGGCAAGCAGTGCACGCCCGTGTTCCCGGCACGGGCGCCGAGTGCGCTGCCGTGCCGAGGTGTCATCGCGTGACGTACCGCACTCTCGGTGGGGCAGCCCGACCGATTGAGGAACATTGATCAGCATCACCGTGACGGCACTCGTCTTCGGCGTGGTCTTCCTGGCCGAACTGCCGGACAAGACCGCGCTCGCGGGCCTCGTCCTCGGCACCCGCTACCGCGCCTCGTACGTCTTCGCGGGTGTCGCCGCCGCCTTCCTGCTGCACGTCGTGCTCGCCGTCGCCGCGGGCAGCGTGCTGACCCTGCTGCCGCAGCAGCTCGTGCACGCCCTCACCGGTGTCCTCTTCCTCGGCGGGGCCGCGATGCTGCTGCTGAAGAAGGACGAGGGCGAGGAGGAGATCAAGAAGCCCGCCGACCAGTCCTTCTGGAAGGTCGCCGGTACGGGCTTCATGCTCATCCTGGTCGCCGAGTTCGGCGATCTCACCCAGATCATGACCGCCAACCTCGCCGCCCGCTACGACGACCCGCTCTCCGTCGGCCTCGGCGCGGTGCTGGGGCTGTGGGCCGTGGCCGGGCTCGGGATCGTGGGCGGAAAGGCCCTGATGAAGCGGGTGCCGCTGCGGCTGATCACGCGGATCGCGGCGCTGCTGATGCTGGGCCTCGGTGTGTGGAGCCTGTACGAAGCCGTGGCGGGCTGAGCCCGGCCGAGCTGAACGGCCGGTGAACCCTGCCGGGGGGCACTGGCGTAATCCGCTCCGGGTTTTGTACCGTGGAGGAACAAAGTGGCTCCCGCTCGTTTTCCCTGACCGGCGGGCGGGGCCGCCTTGTCCCTGCTCTTCCCTCTTGGAGTCTGCCGATGCCGGCCACCGTCCTCACCGCCCGTGCCCTCCTGCTCGACATGGACGGCACCCTCGTCAACTCGGACGCCGTGGTCGAGCGCATCTGGCGCGGCTGGGCCGACCGGCACGGGCTGGACGGCGACGAGGTGATGAAGGTCGTGCACGGCCGGCAGGGGCACGCCTCCATGGCCGTCCTGCTGCCCGACCGGCCCGTGGAGCAGAACCTCGCCGACAACGCCCGCATGCTCGCCGAGGAGACCGCCGACACCGACGGCGTGGTCGAGATCCCCGGCGCGAGCGCCTTCCTCGCCTCCCTGCGCGGGCTCCCGCACGCCCTGGTGACCTCCGCCGACGTCCCCCTGTCCACCGCCCGTATGAACGCCGCCGGGCTGCCGCTGCCCGAGATCCGCGTCACCGCCGAGTCGGTGGGCGCGAGCAAGCCCGACCCCGAGGGCTTCCTCAAGGGCGCCGCCGAGCTGGGCGTCGACCCGGCCGACTGCGTCGTCTTCGAGGACTCCGGCGCGGGCATCGCGGCGGGGCGCGCCGCGGGGATGCGGGTCGTCGGCGTCGGGCCGCGCGCCGGTGCCCACGGACCCGACGTCGTCGTACGCGACCTGACGCGGGTGACCGTCGAGGCCTCGGCCGACGGGACGATACGGCTGCACATCGGCTGACGGCGGGCCTGACCGTACGTCGCCCGACGCCGGGGCCCGGCCGCATGCCGGTGGGCCGGGTGCGGGTCGTCCCCGGCCGGTCGGACGATCCGGCTGTGCGCCGGCGGGGCCGCTACGGCTCCGCCGTCTCCGCCTCCAGGCTCGTCCGCGTCGCCGGGCCGTACACCCCCGGCTCGTCGCCCTGGACACCCCGGGCCAGCTGGTAGTTGCGGACGGCGTCCTCGACGGAGCGGGTGAACACTCCGTTGAGCTGGTCGCCGTAGAGGTTCAACTGGTGCAGCCGTTGCTGGAGTTCGACGACCTCCGGGCCGAAGTCGCCGCGCCGCAGCACCGGTGCGAGGCCGGGAGTGGTTCCCGGGGTCGCGGAGACCGTCACGGGCGACGGGGTGACGGAGGAGGAAGCGGAAGCGGAAGGGCCGCCGGACACCGAGGGGCTCGGTGAGGAGGACGGCGAGGACGAGGGGCTCGAGGCGGCCGACGTGGCGGGGGACCGCTCGGGCGACCGGGACGGTGCCGGCGCAGCCGGTGGCGTCGGCGACGCCGGCGCCGGTGTGGTCACGTCCGGGACGCTCTGCCTGACCTCCTCGGCCGCCCGGTCCCGGGACGGCGTGTGGTACGAGAACAGCCCGCCGGCGAAGCCGGCCACCGCCACGACCGCCACGCCCGCTCCCGCGACGGACACCAGGACCGTGCGCCGCACCCGGCGACGCGGCCCCCCACCCGCCGAATCCGCCGCACCGGACCCGTACGCACCCGGCTCGTATGCCGCACCGGGCTCGGCTGTCGTGGTCGGCCCGTATGCCGTACCCGGTCCGTATGCCGTACCGGGCCCGTCCGCCGTGCCCGGCTCGTCCGCCGCACTGGGCTCGGCCGTCGTACCCGGTCTGTATGCCGCCGCAGGCTCGTGCGCCGCCCCCGGTCCGTATGCCACCTCCGGCCGGTTCGCCGCCGCAGGCTCGTGCGCCGCCCCCGGTCCGTCCCCCGCCCCCGGCCCGCCCGTCCCGTCGGCACCGGGCATCCCTGGTGTGGCTGTGCTCGGATCGGTCGTTGTGCGGGGCGGTGGGGTGGCCTCGGCGGCCGGTGCCGGGCGGGTCTGCGCGTCGGGTGGTGTCGGCGGTGGGGTACCGGGTTCCGGCACGCCCACGTACGGCCGTATCCGCAGGGGATCGAAGTCCTCCGCCGCAGCCGCCTCGGCCGTCCGCGCCTCGCGCAAGGCCTCCGACGCCCGCTCGGTGCAGTCGCACGACGGGGTGTGGTCCGCTCCCCGCGGCGCCCCGCACTCCGGGCAGGTGCGGCGCTCGGATTCACTCACGTGTTCGTCCCCTCCCCTCACGAACTTCAGAGACTATGCGGACTTCCTTCACATCCGCAGGACTCAAGAGGCCATAAACGGTGACACCGATCACGATGGAAGAGGTGCACCCGAGCCCCAGGAGGTCTCCATGGCCCTGGACACGCACGGCACGGCGAAGGACCTGAGCGGCGGCGAGCACGTTCCGGGCAGCGTGTTCGTCCCGATCGGCGCCCTGCTGCTCGGGCTGCTGCTCGCCGCGCTCGACCAGACCGTCGTGGCGACCGCGCTGCCCACCATCGTCAGCGACCTCGGCGGCCTGGAGCACCTGTCCTGGGTGGTCACCGCCTATCTGCTGGCCTCGACCGCCGCGACCCCGCTGTGGGGCAAGCTCGGCGACCAGTACGGCCGCAAGAGGCTGTTCCAGACCGCGATCGTCATCTTCCTCATCGGCTCCGCCCTGTGCGGCATGGCGCAGAACATGCCCCAGCTGATCGGCTTCCGGGCACTGCAGGGCCTGGGCGGCGGCGGGCTGATGGTGCTGTCCATGGCGATCGTCGGCGACATCGTGCCGCCCCGTGAACGCGGCCGCTACCAGGGACTGTTCGGCGCCGTCTTCGGCGCGACCAGCGTGCTCGGGCCGCTGCTCGGCGGGCTGTTCACCGAGCATCTGAGCTGGCGCTGGGTGTTCTACATCAACCTGCCGGTGGGTGTCGTGGCCCTCGCCGTGATCGCCGCCGCCCTGCACATCCCGCGCCGCACCTCCCCCCATGTCATCGACTACCTCGGCACCTTCCTGATCGCCGCGGTCGCCACCTGTCTGGTCCTCGTCGCCTCCCTCGGCGGCACGACCTGGGCCTGGGGCTCGGCACAGATCGTCTCTCTCGCCGTGCTGGGCGTCCTGCTCGCCGTGGCGTTCGTCGCCGTGGAACGCCGGGCCGCCGAACCGGTCCTGCCGCTCAAGCTGTTCGGCATCCGCACCTTCACCCTCTCCGCCGTCATCAGCTTCATCGTCGGCTTCGCCATGTTCGGCGCGATGACCTACCTGCCGACCTTCCTCCAGGTCGTGCACGGGATCTCCCCGACCCTGTCGGGCGTGCACATGCTGCCCATGGTGGTCGGACTGCTGCTGTCGTCCACGGTGTCCGGGCAGATCGTCAGCCGTACCGGCCGCTGGAAGGTGTTCCCGCTGACCGGAACGGCCGTCACCGCCATCGGCCTGCTCCTGCTGCACCGGCTCGACGAGCACAGCTCCACCGCCGAGATGAGCGTCTACTTCTTCGTCTTCGGCCTCGGACTCGGCCTGGTGATGCAGGTCCTCGTGCTCATCGTGCAGAACGCGGTCTCCTACGAGGACCTGGGCGTCGCCACCTCCGGCGCGACCTTCTTCCGGTCCATCGGCGCCTCCTTCGGCGTCGCCCTCTTCGGCACGGTCTTCGCCGGCCGCCTCGGCGACAAACTCACCGACGCCTTCCGCGGGGTGAGCCTCCCGCCCGGCGTGAGCACCGACGCGCTGGAGTCCGACCCGCGGGGCATCGCCGCGCTGCCGTCCGCGCTGCGCCCGGCGGCCCTGCACGCCTTCGCGACCGCCATCACCGACGTCTTCCTCTACGCCGCCCCGGTCGCCCTGCTCGGCTTCCTGCTGGCCTGGTTCCTCAAGGAGGACCGGCTGCGCGGCTCGGTCACCGCGCCCGACGTCTCCGAGACCATCCCGCCCAACCCGGTGGAGCGCTCCTCCTACGACGAGGTGTGCCGCGCCCTGTCCGTGCTGGGCACCCGGGAGGGCCGCCGCGAGATCTACCGGGAGATCACCGAACGGGCCGGCTACGACCTGCTGCCCGCGGCCAGCTGGCTGCTGCTGCGCATCCGCCGGTACGGCTCCGTCGAGCCGGGTGTCCTCGCCGAGCGCACCCCCGTGCCACTCCAGGCGGTCATGGCCGCGGCCCGCCAGGTCGAGGAACGGCACCTCGCCGAGCGCCAGGGCCTGGACCTGATGCTGACCGACTCCGGCCGCGAGGTCGCCGAACGGCTCGCCACGGCCCGTGAGGAGTCCCTGGCCGAGCTGCTCGGCGACTGGTGGCAGCCGGGCCGCTCGACCGACCTGGCCCACCTGGTCAGGGAACTCACCGGCGAACTGTGCGGCGCCGAGAGCGAGCGGCCGCACAACGGCACGGTCATGAAGACGGGTTGACGGGCTCCGTCACCACCAGCTCCTTGCGGAACCAGTGTTCGGCGTAGCTGTCGTCGTTGTGCGGGGCCGTCTCGGTGTCGCCGAGGCGGGCATGCAGGGCGCGGGCCTCGACCAGGTCGGAGCGGGTGTCGAGGACGATCCGCCGGGCGCCGAGGGCGCGGGCGGCCTCCTCGGCGGCGGCCACGAGGAGCGCGGCCCCGCCCTTGCCGCGCATCCCCTCCGCCACGAAGACCCGGGTGAGTTCGGCCGTGTCCGGCGCCAGCAGCCGTACCCCCGCCGAACCGGCCGGCTTGCCGTCGTACCGGCCTATGACCAACTGCCCGCCCGGCGGCACGAGTTCGGACCCCACCCCGGCCGTGATCTCCCGCTCCAGCTCGTCGGGGTCGGTGCGGTGCCCCTCGTGCAGCAGGTACCAGCGGTCGCTGACCTCCGTGTAGTACGCCCGCCACAGCGCGGCGGCGGCCGGGGAGTCGTACGGTTCGGGGGCGATGGTCCACGTCATGCCGGCCATTCTCGAGCGCCGGCACGCACCCCCCGCAACCGGTTGTGCGCGGCCCCTTCGCCGGCCGACCGCGGGGCTTCGCGTAAGGGGCGCCCGTTTGTCGCCTGTCTTCCGGGTCACCCGAAGGAAGAACCGGCCAGCGGGGCCGGTCCGATGGGAAGGCAACCATGTCCACAGGCCTGATCATTCTGTTGATCGTGATCGCGGCGGTCGTGGTCGTCGGCGCCGCCGCCCTTGCACTGGGCCGCGCCCGGCGCGGCGGGCCGAGCCTCAGGCGCCGCTTCGGACCCGAGTACGAGCGGACCGTGGCCCTGCACGACGGGGACACCAAGGCCGCCGAGCGGGAGCTGACCGAGCGCGTCGAACACCACGGTGACCTGCGGGAGCGTCCGCTGGACCACGACGGGCGGGAGCGGTACGCGGCCCGCTGGACGGCCGTCCAGGAACGCTTCGTCGACTCGCCCCGGGAGGCGGTGACCGAGGCCGACCGGCTGCTCGCGGAGCTGGCCGCCGTCCGCGGCTACCCCGACGGCGGGCACTACGAGGAGCAGTTCGCGGCGCTGTCCGTGCACCACGCCGACCACGTCGACGGCTACCGGCAGGTGCACCGGGCGGCGAGCGCCGCGGCCGGGACCGGCACCCGTGCCGGGACCGAGGAGATGCGGACCGCCCTCGTCGGGGCCCGCGCCCTCTTCGACGACCTGACCAGCCCCGGCACGGACACCGGCCGGCATCGCGCACCCTCCGGCACGGCCGGGCCCCCGGCCGCTTCCGGTACCCGCTCCCACGCCCGCTCCCATGCGCCATGGGCCCTCCACAGGAGCCGACCGAAGGAGAGCTGAGCGTCATGACGGACCAGAGGACAGGCTCCGGCGAAGAGCGGTACCCCACCGGGCGCCCCTCACCCACACCGGACGAGACATGGGCATCGGAGGACGCGGCACCGGGCCGCCGGATGGGCGAGGCTCCGCCCGAGGAGGGGCTGGCCGGCGATCCGGCGCCCGCCGCGGGCAGGCCGGGTGAGAGCGCGGGCCGGATCCCCGAGGCGGTCGGGGCGGGCCGGGGAGGCGGGACGGCCACGGCCGACGACCGCGTTCCGCGCACCCCGCCACAGCCCCCGCCGGGCCCCGCGGGGACTCCCGTCTCCGGCGAGGCCGCCGCGGGAGCGGGCACCGCGGCGCACAGCCTGCCGCACGGCTCCGAGGGCCTGCGTCCCGGCACGGAGGACCTGGGCGCGGACACGTCCGGCACGGGCCGTGAGGCGCCGCCGACCGACCGGCGCGGGACGCCGGACGGCGGGCGCGGCGCCGCGCCCGCCGGCGGCGTCACCGAACGCGGTGCCGGACCGGCCGAACCACGCGCGGCGGGCGGCCCGGCCGCGGCCGGCTCCTCCGGTGCCGGCGCCCCCCTGCTCTCCCACGACGAGACGGACCGCTGGGAGCAGCGGATGCGGCAGGTGACGGCCGGGTTCGTGGACGAGCCCCGGGCCGCGGTCGAGGAGGCCGACCGGGCGCTGGAGGAGATCGCCGCGCGGTTCAGCGAGGCCGTGACCCGGCGGCGCCGCACCCTGCGCACGGCGTGGGAGGGCGCCGAGGACCGCGGGCCCGGCGCCCAGACGGACACCGAGCAGCTGCGGCTGGCCCTGCGCGACTACCGGGAACTGGCCGGCCGCCTGCTACACGGCTGACCCCGGACCGTGCCCCGGGGGGGGGGGGGGGGGGGGGCGCCCCCCCCCCCCCCCCCCCCCCCCCCCCCCCCCCTCCCCCCACCGCCCCACCCCCCCCCCCCCCCCCCACACCCCCTCACCCCCCTC